>PHBI01000072.1 GCA_002841945.1 Deltaproteobacteria bacterium HGW-Deltaproteobacteria-14 | reverse complement strand
CGCCGCCGCCCCCAGCGAAGGAGACGCCGCAGTGAAGGCCGACGCCGACGACTTCAAGTATCAGGTGGACCAGTTCGCGGACATCCGCATCCTGCGCTACCGCATCCCCGGCTTCGAGGGGCTCTCGCTCCAGCAGAAGCAGCTCGCCTACTACCTGTACAAGGCGGCGCTCTCGGGGCGCGACATCACCTACGACCAGAAGAACGCCCACAACCTGGTGGTCCGTCGGACCCTCGAGGCCATCGACGCCACCTGCCAGCGCGACAAGGCCGGCCCCGAGTGGGAGGCCTTCGAGACCTACCTCAAGCGGGTCTGGTTCTCCTACGGCGTCCACCACCACTACTCGACCAAGAAGTTCGCGCCGGACTTCTCCAAGGACGACTTCGCCAAGCTGGTCGCCTGCGCCGACCCGAAGGCGCTGCCCCTCGCCGACGGCGAGACCCCCGACCAGCTGCGCGCGCGCCTCGAGCCGGTCCTGTTCGACCTGACGGTGGCGGCCCAGGGGGTCAGCCTCGACTCCGACAAGGATCTCGTCACCGCCTCGGCGAACAACTTCTACGGCCCCGGCGTCACCCAGCCGGAGGTCGAGGCGTTCTACGCCGCCAAGAAGGACGCCAACGACCCGCACCCGGTGATGGTCGGCCTCAACTCGCAGCTCGTGAAGAACGCCGCCGGTGAGCTCGAGGAGCGCCCCTGGAAGGTCGGCGGGATGTACGGGCCGGCCATCGAACAGGTCGTCAAGTGGCTCCGAAAGGCCTCGGAGGTCGCCGAGAACGCGGCGCAGAAGGCCGCCATCGACACCCTCGTGCGCTACTACGAGACCGGCGATCTCAAGGACTTCGACACCTACTCGGTCGCCTGGGTCAACGACACCGAGAGCCGCCTCGACTCGGTCATCGGCTTCATCGAGACCTACGGCGACGCGATGGACATGCGGGCGACCTACGAGGCCATGGTGTCGCTCAAGGACGTCGAGGCCTCCAAGCGCATCGCGGCGATCTCGAACCAGGCCCAGTGGTTCGAGGATCACTCGACCATCCCCGTCGCCTACAAGAAGCCCGACGTCCAGGGGATCACCGCCAAGGTCATCACCATCATCGTCGGCGCCGGGGACGCCTCACCGTCGTTCCCGATCGGCGTGAACCTGCCGAACTCCGACTGGATCCGTAAGGAGGTCGGCTCGAAGTCGGTCAACCTCGGCAACATCGTCCACAGCTACGAGGAGGCCAGCAAGGCGACGGGCATCCTCGAGGAGTTCGCGGGCTCCCCCGAGGAGATCGCGCGCGCCAAGGCCCACAACGATCTCGCCGACCGCCTCCACACCGACCTGCACGAGGTCATCGGGCACGCCTCGGGGCGGCTGAAGGACGGCGTCGCGACGCCGTCCGAGACCCTCAAGAACTACTCCTCGATCCTCGAGGAGGCGCGCGCGGACCTCGTCGCGCTCTACTTCCTGATGGACCCGAAGCTCATCGAGATCGGCGTGATGGACACCCTCGAGGTCGGCAAGGCGGGCTACGAGGACTACCTGCGCAACGGCCTCCTGGTGCAGCTCGCGCGGGTGCCCCTCGGTGAGCAGCTCGAGCAGAGCCACATGCGCAACCGCTCGATGATCTCCCGCTGGGCCATCGACAAGGGCGCCGCCGACGGCGTCGTCGAGCTCGTCGACCGGGGTGGCAAGCACTACGTCGTCATCCACGACTACGACAAGCTGCGGGCGCTCTTCGGCCAGCTCCTCAGCGAGGTGCAGCGCATCAAATCCGAGGGCGACTACGAGGCCGGCAAGGCGCTCGTCGAGGGCTACGGCGTCAAGCTCGATCCCGCGCTCCACGCCGAGGTGCTCGAGCGCTACCAGAAGCTCGGCATCGCGCCCTACGCCGGCTTCATCAACCCGCGCCTGGTGCCGGTGATGGAGGGCGACGCCGTCGTCGACGTGAAGGTCGAGTACCCCGACGACTTCGCCGCGCAGATGCGCGAGTACGCGAAGGACTACAGCTTCCTGCCAATCGTCAACTAGGTTGACGCTTCCCGCGCCGGTCCGTCGCTGATGAGCGCTGAGCCCCACATCCTGGTCGTCGGCGCCGGCGCGGTCGGCTTGGCCTACGGCTACCACCTGCAGCGCGGCGGCGCGCGGGTGGCGTTCCTGGTCAAGCCCAAGTACGCCGCCGCCGCCCGGCGCGGCGTCGCGATGTACGCGCTCAACACCAAGGCCGGCAGGCGCCGCGAGCCGGTCCGCTTCGACGGCTTCGAGGTGCTGACCGAGACCGCCGAGGTGGCCGCCACGCGCTGGGACCAGGTGTGGCTGTGCTTGTCGTCGACGGCGCTGCGCGCGCCGGAGGTCCAGTCGACCCGCGGCTCCCATCAGGGCGCAGGGGAGCGAGCCCGGCCGGAGCGGCCCTGGTTCGACGCGCTGTGCGGCGCCATCGGCGAGGCGACGCTGGTGTCGCTGACGCCTGCGCTCGACGACCACGCCTACCTCACCGCCCGCTACCCCGAGGACCGCGTCGTCTCCGGCATGATCAACATGATCAGCTACCAGGCGCCGCTGTTGGGTGAGACCGTCCCCGAGCCCGGGATCGCGTATTACCGTCCGGGCAAGAACCCGTTCTCGGGACCGGACGCTGACCGGGTAGGGGGCGTCGTAGCGGCGCTCGCGGCGGGCGGGTGGAGGGCCAAGCGGGTCAAGGACGCCGCGCGCTCGGCGGCCTTCGGATCGGCGATGATGATGCCGCCCATCGCGGCGCTCGAGCTGTCCGGTTGGGGCTTCGCCGAGACGCGCCGGAGCCCGCACCTGAAGACCGCCGTCGGCGCCGTCAGCGAGGCGATCCGGGCGGTCGCGGCCTATCGCGGCGAGCCGCGGCCGCTGGCGCGCTTCGCGATTCGGGGCTGCGTCCTGCGGCTGCTGACACGCCTCGCCCCGCGGGTGCTGCCCCTCGATGTCGAGACCTACCTGCACTACCACTTCGAGAAGGTCGGCGCGCAGACGACCCTGATGCTCGAGCGCTGGGTGACGCTCGGCAACGAGCGCGGCGTCGCGACCCCGGCGCTCGGCGAGCTGCTCGCGGCCCTCGCGGCGGCGCGTCAGGCGAAGTAGCGGTAGAGGTCGACGCGGTAGGGGGAGACCTTGGCGCCGGTCGCGTCACGCAGGGCGCGGGTGAGCGCCGTGGCCTCGCGGGCGGCGGCGGCGGGGTCGGGCGCGTCGTCGAGGGGGCTCACGTAGACGAGGTCGCGCTGATCGAGCTCGAGCCCGGCGAGGAAGGCGACGGTCGCGGCGTGGTGGGTCGGCACGTCCTCGGGGCGGACCGCGCCGGCGAGGACGGTGATGCCGGCGCCCACGCCGCCGGCGCGCATGGCGGCGACGGCGTCTCGGAGCGGGGCGAGGTCGGGGGACTTCCCGAGGCGCTGGCGCAGGGCCGGGTCGCCGGTCTCGAGGCCGACCACGGCCCGCACCAGGCCGCGATCGGCGAGGCGGCCCCAGGCTGCGGGGTCGCGGCGCGGGGCGTGGTGCGGGTCGAGGAACGCCGCGATCCCCCGCGGCGGTCGGCCGAAGCGGTCGACGACGAGGTCGATGAGGCGCAGCAGGCGCGCGTCCGCCACCGACAGGCCGGAGGCGGAGCCGAGGAACAGGCCGTCGCGCGCGCGGAGGCCGGCGCCGAAGAGCTCCTCGAGGCCGTCGAGGTGCGCGCGCAGATCGTCGTCGCTAAAGGCGCGGAAGCGGGCGTCCTGGTACCACGCGCAGAAGGTGCACACGCCGTGGGGGCAGCCGACGGCGGGCAGGACGACGAGGTCCTTGTAGCGGTCCGGCGGCAGGATCGGGACCGGCTCGGCGTAGACCTCGGCGAAGCGGCGGCCGAGCGCCACGTAGTCGTCGCTGCCCAGGGCGGCGGCGCGCGCGAGCGCTGCGTCGGCCCGTGAGACGGCGTCCTCGGGGATCGCCTCGAGGGGGTAGGCGCCCGCGACGGCGGCGGCGAGATCGCCGCGCAGATCGGCGGCGAGGGCGGCGACGCGGGGGTGCCAGGGGCCGTCGGCGGGGGCGTCCTCGCCGACGGCCACGCTGGCTCCGGTCCCCGCGCGGGCGACGAAGACGCCGCCGTCGACCTTGCGGCGGAGGGTCGTGGACCCGAACCGCGCGGTGATCCAGCGGCCCGCGTCGTCGACTCGGAGCGCGCGGTCGGGCTCCGCCTCGACCTTCACGAAGCCGTCGCCGGCGCGAACTCGGACGGTGTCTTCCACGGCCTGCAACTAACCCGGCCGGCGCTCGGACGCCAGCCAAAGGTCGCCCTCGACCACCCGGACTGAGGGCGCCTGCCCCTGCACGGGACCTAGACGGGCACGCGCTACTCGCCGGTCGCCGGCTCGACCGCGAGCTGACGACCCTTGTGGCGGCGGCGCAGCAGCGTCAGCCCGCCGAGGACGATGAACGAGGCGACGATGCCCTCGGTCGCGGTGACCGACGGGTTGATGAACGCGCCGTTGATCCAGGTCACCGTGCCGTAGTGGGCGAAGTGCACCAGGGGGCCGACCACCGCGGCGGCGGTCGCGTCGTACTTGTTGATCTCCTTGACGAAGATGCCGAGGACGAGCGGCGCCAGCGACGCCGTGACGAGCCCGTAGATCCCCATCTGCCCGAAGAGGCCGACGAGGTAGGGCGGGTCGAGGGCGATCAAGAACGAGATGACGCCCATCGCCACCAGGACCCAGCGGCTGGCCGCCAGGGCGCGCCGCTCGCGCTCGACCTGGGGCACGCCGCGCATGAGCTTGTCGCCGAGGGCGCCGAGGAAGAGGTCGTTGCCGGCGATCGCCGAGGCGCCGACGAGGATGCCGTCGAGGGTGCTCATCCCCGCGGCGAGCAGCGCCACCGCGATGAAGATCGCGACCCCGTCGGAGAAGGCCACGTGGATGTAGTTCGCCACGACCTGGTCGGGGGCGACCCCGGAGCCGAGGGTCGCGCGCGCCCACAGGCCGACCACGAGGATGGCCGCGAAGATGGTGCCCACCAGGACCGACACCAGGAGGTAGCGGTTCACGTCGCGATCGGTCTTGAGGTACAGCGACTTGGTGAGGATGTGCGGCTGGCACACCAGCGCGAACCCGATGATGAAGGGGCAGATCAGCACGTCCCAGCCGCTCGTGAAGAGGCCGCTGTCGGGTCGGAAGGCGTCGAGGAGCTTGGGATCCTGCGCCGCGAGCTGGTCGCCGAAGGCGCCGACGCCGTCGCCGAGCAGGTGAAAGCCGCTCCCGATGAGCACCGCGGCCACCAGGATCATCATCAGACCCTGCAGCATGTTCGTGTAGACGTGCGCGTAGGTGCCGCCGATGAGGATGTAGCTGAAGACGAAGGCCACGATGACCGTGACCGACGCCGTGTAGGACAGGCCCAGCGTCTCCTGCATCACCCCGGCCGAGCCCTTGATGATCAGGACCACGAAGGTGATGGCGAGCAGCAGGTTGAGGATGGCGAAGTAGGTCCTCAGCCCGGGGCTCTGGTAGCGCGCGCCGATCCAGTGGGGCAGCGTCAGGGCGCGCGTCGCCTGGCCATGGCGGCGGAAGCCCTTCGACATCACGATGAGCCCGACCGACACCCCCATGCTGGCGGCGACGCCGTAGTGGAGGAGCGCGGAGACGCCGAAGTGATAGACGAAGCCGGGGTTGATGATGAAGGTCGCGCTCGACGCGATCGCCGCGGCCAACGCCACGCCGACCATGGCCGGGCCCATGTCGCGCTTGCCGAGGGCGAACCCCTCGAGGTCCTTCGTCTTCATCATCCCGCGGAGCGCCAGCCCCGCCGTCCCCACGAGGTACACGCTGAAGACGATCCAGGCGATGGTCTCTTTTTCCATGGGGGGCTCTCGGGCTTGCGCGGGATCAACCCTGGGGTGGATCCGGATCCACCCCAGGGTTGGGGACGGTGCCACTTGATCCATTGATCAAGCGATCAACTATCTGTCGGCGCGACCGTCACGCAGCGTCGGCGGCGCGTCACGCCCCCTGGACTAGCGCGTCCGTGGCGCGAAAGGCAACGCCGGCCTGGTTGTAGCCGACGCCGGAGCCGATCAGCGCGACCAGCGCCCCCGCCGGGACGCGCCCGCTGACGACGGCGTCGTGCAGCGCGAGCGGGATGCAGGCCGACCCGGTGTAGCCGTAGCGGTCCATCACCATGTGCGCGCGCTCGATCGGGAGCCCGAGGGTCTCGCAGACCTTGGCGATCGTGGAGCGGTTGACCTGGGTGAAGACGACCAGGTCGAGGTCGCGCACCGCGAAGCCCTGCTCGTCGGCGAGGCGGCGGAGCAGGCGCACCCAGCCCTCCTCGTTCACCTCCTTGGGGTAGCCGTCGACGATGCGCACCTGGGTGCGGCCGGCGGCGATGGCCTCGACGCTGGCGGGCTCGACGGTGCCGCCGGCGAAGATGCCCCAGTTGCGCGCCAGGCGGCCGTCCGCCTGGAACGCCGCGCCGAGGATCCCCGGGGCGTCCGAGGGCCGGACGACCGCGGCCCCGGCGGCGTCGCCGTAGAAGAAGACGGCGGGGTCGTCGGGGTCGGCGAGCTTGTGCATCAGGTAGGCCCCGATGACGAGGACGTTCTTCAGGCTGCGGTTGGTGGCGATGAGGCCGTTGGCGGTCGCCAGCGCGGTCGGGAAGGACGCGCAGGCGCAGCCGATGTCGAAGGTGCCGGCGTTGGTGGCGCCGAGCTTGGCCTGGACGACCACCGAGGTGGCCGGGGTGATGAAGTCCGGGGTGTCGGTGCCGAGCAGGATGAGGTCGACGTCCTCGGGGCGCAGGGCGGCGCGATCGAGGGCCTGGCGGGCCGCGCGCACGGCGAGGTCCGAGGTGGCCTCGTCCTCGGCGGCGTACCAGCGGGTCTTGATGCCGGTCCGGTGCTCGAGCTTGTCGATGTTGTCGCCGAGGGCGGCGAAGCGGGCGCGGAGCACGTCGTTGGTGAGCTCGCGCGGGGGCACGTAGACGCCGGTGGAGACGACGGCGCTGAAGCGCTGGGCGGTCATGGGGCGGCTCCTCGAGGGGGGGGGGTGCGGCTCGCCGCGCGCGCAGCCATCGCATGCAGCCAGCGAGCGAGCGCAGGGTGCAGCGTGTCGCACGCCGCAGGGCCGGTGACGCACGAGATGTGCCCGCCGGGGACACGGAGGGTGTCGCGGACCTCGCTCCCGACACGCTCGGCGAGGGCCAGGGCGGAGGCGGGGGGGCACACGGCGTCGTGGGCGGGGAGGACCGTCAAGAGCGGCGCGGTGATGCGCGAGAGGTCCACGGCGCGGTCACCGACCCGGAGGCCGCCGGCGACGAGGGCGTTGCGCTGGTAGAAGTCCTTCACCCAGCCGCGGAAGGTCTCGGCGGGCAGGCGCACCATGAAGGGCAGCGCGGGGGGGCCGCCGAAGGCCGCGATGGCGTCGGCGTCGCACCAGCGGGCGTCGGTCAGCAGCGCGGCGAGCCCGGGGGCCGAGAAGTCCACCGGGCCGCCGATGTTGACGAGCGCGGTCAGGCGCTCGGGGTGGAGCGCGGCGTCGATGACGGCGAAGGTCGCGCCCTGGCTGTAGCCGACGACCGCCCCAGCCGAGCGGCCGCTGATGGCGAGCGCCGCGTCGCGCGCGCGGCCGATGGCGGCGACGGCGTCGGGCCAGCCGAAGCCGCGGTCGCGATGGGTGGTCTGGATCGGCCCCCAGTCGAGGGCGAAGACGTCGAGGTCGGCGGCGACCAGGGCGCCGGCGAGGCTCGCGCGCGGGGCGCCGAACGGGAACCACGCGCCAGCCGGAGCGACGTCGAAGAGGAGCCAGCGCTCGATCAGCGACCCGACGAGCAGGACGACCGGGCGCGCGCCGCGGACGGGCGTCTGAGCGCCGCGCGCGGCGCGGAAGCGGACGAGCCGGGTGACGTCGTCGGTCCAGACGGTCTCGCGCGGGGTCGCGGCCGGCAGCACGTCAGGCGACCGGGCGCGAGAGGATGGCGGCTACCGTGCGGGTGAGCGCGACCGCGTCGCGGGCGCCGCTCGCGCTCAGCCCCACGAACCAGCCGAGGGAGTCGTGCCCCATCCGGATCGTGTCGTCGAGGCAGCCCTGGGCGAGCTCGAGCTGCTGCCGGCCGAGCTGCTCGAGCTGCTCGATGGCGGCCTCGTACCCCTCGAGCTGGTGATCGAGCAGCCGCTGCCAGACGGAGCGGTCGGTGGCGCGCCCCGCTGGGGGCCCGGCCAGCGCGACGGCGCCCTGTTGCTGCGGCTGCGAAGCAGGCGCCCGAGGTGACGTGGGGGTGGCGTCGTCGCTCGGCTCGGGCTCGGCCGGGAGCTCCTGGGGGATCGGCGGCGTCTTCGGCTTGCGGGTCGCCATCGGGGACCTCCTGGGTCACGCTCCGGCGCTGATGCCGCGAGCGACACGACGTTAGGAGAGGACGCGGGGGCGGTCAAGCGGTCTTTGCTGCGATCGCAGCAAAGACCGCTGGGCCCGCGGCGGCGGGAGGGCGCTAGCCGACGCCGGCGAACGCGACGCCCGTGAGCTCGGCGATGTGCCGCTTCCAGGTCGTCAGGTCGTCCGGGCAGAAGTCTCGCAGGCGGGCGTGCCCGCAGGCGCGCGCCAGGACCGCCATGAGGTGGGTGCTGGCCGTCAGGAAGTTCTGGAGTTGGCGTGCCGAGCGCTCGATGTCCAGCCGGGCGCGCAGGTGCGGTCGCTGGGTGGCGATCCCGACGGGGCAGTTGTTGGAGGCGCACGCCCTCATCCCGAGGCAGCCGACCGCCTGGATGGCGGAGTTCGCCACCGCCACCGCGTCCGCGCCGAGGGCCATCGCCTTGGCGAAGTCCGACTCGCTGCGGAGCCCGCCGGTGACGATGAGCGTCACGTCCGCCCGCGCGCGGCGGTCGAGGTGGCGCCGGGCGCGCGCGAGGGCGGCCATGGTGGGCACGGAGATGTTGTTCTTGAACACGTCTGGGGCGGACCCGGTCCCGCCGCCGCGGCCGTCGAGGATGATGTAGTCGGCCGTGGCCTCGAGGGCGAAGTCGATGTCCGCTTCGATGTGCTGAGCGCTCAGCTTGAAGCCGATCGGGATGCCCCCCGACACCTCGCGCACCTGGTCGGCGACCGCCTGGTAGTCGGCGGGTGCGATCAGGTCCGAGAAGGTCGCGGGGCTGACCGCGGGCCGCCCCTCCGGCAACCCCCGCACCTCCGCGATGCGGCCGGTGACCTTGTCGCCGGGGAGGTGTCCGCCGGTCCCGGTCTTGGCCCCCTGGCCGGCCTTGAAGTGAAACGCCTGCACCCCCGCGACCTTGTCGAGCGACCACCCGAAGCGACCAGACGCGAGCTCGTAGAAGTAGCGGCTGTTGTTGGCCTGCTCTTCGGGCAGCATCCCGCCCTCTCCCGAGCAGATCCCGGTGCCGGCGAGCTCGGCGCCCATCGCGAGGGCGATCTTGGCCTCGGCGCTCAGCGCGCCGTAGCTCATGTCGCTGACGAAGATCGGGATCTCGAGGCGCAGGGGCCGCTCGGCGTTCGGCCCGATCACGACGTGGGTGTCGACCTCGATCTCGTCGAGCAGCGGCTTGCGGGCCAGCTGCGCGGTGATGATCTGGAGGTCATCCCAGCGCGGCAGCTCGGTCAGCGGCACCCCCATCGCGCTGCCCGCGCCGTGGTGGCCGAGCTTGGTGAGGCCGTCCCGGGCGAGGGTCCGGATGTGCTGATTGTGGGGCTCCTCGGCGGTCCCGTGGGGGTCCTGATAGAGCCCCAGGTAGGCGCCCCGATCGTAGGGCTGGGGGTGGCCTTTCTCCCAGGCGCGGACCTCGTCCTCGTCGACGAAGAGGGCGTCGGCGTCCACGTCGATCCAGCTGCTGAAGCGGTGCAGCGCCTCGCTGTTGGCGTACTCGCTGACCCCGGTGTCGAGCCGGTAGTCCCAGCCGTGCACCCCGCAGATGAGGTTGTGGCCCTCGACGTGGCCATCCGCCATCAGCGCGCCCCGGTGGAGGCAGCGCCCGTAGAGCACCGAGGCCTCGTCGCCATAGCGCACGATCACCAGATCGACGCCGGCGACCAGGGCGTAGGTGGGCGTACGGTCTCGCAGCGCGGTCCACGCCGCGACTCTCATTCTCCGCATGGGGTTCTCCGATGCCGGTCGGTCCACGCGGACCCCGCCGGCAGCTGGGGTGACGGGAAGCGCCCGGGTCGGTGTGCTGGACGTCCGAGATCCGAGGAGCCGCACGTCACTCTAGCAGACTGCGGGGAGAAGCACGCACGCGTGCTTCTCCCCGCGCTGTCAGAGCGACCGAACCGACGGCTCCGCCGCCTCCACCCGCCGCTGCGCGATGAAGTCGACCGCAGGGAAGTGGCGGTTGGCGGCCACTTCCCGCACCCCGGCTGGAGAACAGGATCGGAGATGGCGCTGCGGCGCCGCGAGCCCGAGGGGCGGCCACGACGGCCGGGCTCGTCGCCTCGCGGGGGAGGGACGACCCGGCTCTGCCCGTTCGGCCGCGCGGGATCTCAGGCGGCGGCCTTCGGCGCGTTGGCGACGGCGCTGCGGACCGCCTGGAGCGCGGCCTTGGTGATCTCGGCGTGCATCTCGGACGCCCAGCTCAGGGCGCTGCGCGAGAGCTTGGCGACCTCGTCGAGGTTGTTCTGCGCGCGCGTGACGCCGCGCTTGGAGAGCTCCTCGAGCTGGGCGGCCGCCTGCTCGAAGCCGCTCACCTGGGCGTCGAGGACCTGCTGCCAGATGCCACGCGCGGTCTCCGCGGCGGCGTTGGCCATGTCGATCGCCTGCTGCACATGCGTAGTCTCGGTGTTCTTGGTCGTCATGAGGGGGGCTCCTGTGTCTCGCCGTGTTTGCTGCCATTCAGGCAAACGGAGGATAGGAGCGCCTCTGAGGGTGGTCAAGGGTGTTTGCTGCAAATGCAGCAAACAGGATCGCGCCGGCGGACGCGCTCAGACGTCGGGGTCGTCCTTGCGGCTGGCCGGGTCGGCGGCGCCTCCGACGGCGGCGCGGATCGCCCGCTTGAGGGCCTCGATCTCGCCGCGCAGCGCCGCCAGCTCACCGCTCGAGGCGGCGGCGGTCGTCGGGGGCGGCTCGGGCTCCGGCTCGACCTCGGGGGTGGGCGGCGGCGGGAAGGGGGCGTCCGGGGTGGGAGGCGGACTCCAGGTCGGGGCGGAGGGGGGACCCCAAGCCGGGGCGCCGGCGCCCTGGGGCCAACCCGGTGGCGGGGCGCCCCCCGAGGCCTGGCCCCAGACCGAGCCGAGCCAGCGCGCCAGGGCCTCGCTGGCCGCCGCGGGCATCGCCCCGAAGGGCGTGTACGACGCCATCGAGCGCGCGCCCAGCTTGAGCTTGAGGTAGACGTCCAACGCCCAGGTCACGTAGCGACCGAAGAACTCGGCGAGCGCGTCGTCGCCCATCCGCACCATCCGATACAGCAGCGGCACCGGCAGCAGCTTGGCGGCGCCTCGCCCCTCGAAGATGATCTGGGCGAGGAAGCTCTGGGTGATGTCCTCCCCGGTCGGCGCGTCAACAAAGCGGATCTCGCTGCCCTTTCGGATGCGCTCGGCGATCTCGTCGAGGGTGACGTAGCGGCTCTCGTCGGTGTCGTAGAGCCGACGGTTGCTGTAGCGCTTGACGACCATGCTGCGACCCTAGCAAAAGCCCCCGACCCGCACAACGCCCTCACACCCTGCGATCGTGCGGAGTTGCGCCGGGCGCGTGGCGCGCGTCGGGGGGGCGACCCTTCGCGCCTGCAGCAATTGACCTGAGGCGGGGGGCCGGCGTAGTCCTGTCCCATCATGCTTCGCCCCATCGCCCTGTTCAGCGCCCCGCTGTTGATGCTGTCGATGTCGCTCGCCGGCGGCGCCTGCTCTGCGGATCCGGCCGCCAGCTGCCGCGTCAACGCGGACTGCGCCAGCGGCGTGTGCAACGCCGACCAGACCTGCGCCGTGGTCAGCCAGGACGCGCGCGACGCCATCTTCGTGCCGCCGGACGTGGTCGCCCCGAGCGACACCGTCGCCCCGGTCGACACCGCTGGCGGGACCGACTCGCAGGCGCCGGCCGACACCTCCGCGGCCGCGGACACGGCGGCGCCGGCCGACACCGCGCCGCCCGCCGACACCGCGACGGGACCGGGCTGCGTGCCGAACGGCGATCACGTCGTCACCCGCGACGAGGTCAGCTTCGTCCCGGGCACCCAGCTCCGCCTGCGCGTCGCGAGCGACGTCGCGTTCGACACCCGCCCCACCACGAGCGCGGCGGGGGACCTGCGCTGGGACCTGGCGCAGAACTTCGACGGCGACGCGAACCTGACGGTCCCGCTGCTCGACCCTTCGGCGCAGTGGTTCGGCGCCAGCTTCCCGACCGCGACCTACGCGACGCGCCGCAGCGCCGGCGACGAGCTCCTCGGGGTGTTCCGCGCCGACGATGACGCGCTCTACCTGCTCGGCGTGGTGAGCCCGGCGGACGGCGCCGCACGGACCGAGCTGGTCTACGATCCCCCCGCCAAGATGCTGTCGTTCCCGCTCGAGGCGGGCACGAGCTGGGAGACCGACAGCCAGGTCAGCGGCCTCTCGAACGGGGCGTGGACCTACGCCACCGAGAACTGGCACGTGAGCGTCGACCTCGACGGCACGGTCGAGACGCCCGCCGGGGCGTTCGGCGCGGTCCGGCTCATCGTCGGGCTCTACCGCTGGTTCAACGGCTCGTTCTACGTCGAGGTCCAGCAGGTCTTCGTCGCCGAGTGCGAGGGGACCGTCGCCGTCGTCAAGGGCCACGGCAACGACGGCGGCCCGGAGCTCGCCACCGCCTCGGAGATCCGCCGCCGGACGCCCTGAAGCCGCGCCACTCCGACCGGGCGGCCGCGCTCGACGGGGCGCCCACGGCTGCTCTATGGTGGGTCGCGGTCGCCCCGACGGGCGGCGCCACTGTGCATCGCAACACGCTCGCCCGCGGAGGTCCGGATGGACGTCACCCCGTTTCTCGAGCCGCTGCCCGCCCCGCGCGCGATCTTCGACAGCCTGGCGCGGCGCGGCGACCAGCCTCGCTTCTTCGTGCGCGACGCGGCCGGGGAGTGGCAGCCCGTCACTTGGGGCGAGCTCGCGCGTGACGTGCGCCGCGCCGCCGTCGCGCTGGCCGCGGACGGGCTCGCGCGGGAGGCGCGGGCGGCGGTCTTCGCGCCGAACCGCATCGCGTGGCTCGTCGCGGCCTACGGGATCCAGTCGGCCGGCGGCGCGATGGTGCCGATCTACCCGGCGAGCACCGCGGACCAAGCGGCGTACGTCATCACCCACGCGGGGGCCGAGGTCGTCTTCGTCGACACCGCGGCGCTCCTCGGGCGGCTCGTGGCGGTGCGCGAGCGCCTCGACGTCGTGCGGCGGCTGGTGGTCTTCGACCCGGCGCTCGAGGCGGACGCCGTCGCGGCCTTCGGGCGCGAGCGCGTCTGGACCTACGACGCGCTGCTGGTGCGCGGCGACGCGGGCGACACCGGCGACGCGTTCGAGGCGCGCCTCGACAGCATCGGGATGCACGACGTCGGGCTGATGCTCTACACCTCCGGGACCTCTGGCCCGCCGAAGGGGGTGCCGCTGTCCCACGAGAACGTCGCCTCGAACGGGCGCGACTGGCTCCTGAACAACGCGCCCCTGCTCGAGGAGGGCGACGTCGATCTCCTGTGGCTGCCGTTCAGCCACATCTTCGGGCTCGGCGAGGCCGGGCTCGGCAACACCCTCGGCTTCACCTCGTACCTGTGCGAGCCGCAGGAGGTGCTCGGGCTCTTGCCGGTCATCCGCCCCCACATCTTCATGAGCGTCCCGGCGTACTGGGAGAAGCTCGCCGGGATGGCCGGCGGCGACCCGGAGCGCCTGCGTGAGGTGACGGGGGGCCGGCTCCGCTTCTGCCTGTCCGGCGGGGCGGGGCTCAAGCGCGAGGTGAAGGAGCAGTTCTACGCCGCCGGGATGCTCATCATCGAGGGCTACGGGCTGACCGAGGCGTCGCCGACCCTGACGATGAACCGCCCCGACCACTTCCGCTTCGACTCCGTCGGGCCCCCGTTCCCGTCGGTGGAGCTGCGCCTCGCGGTGGACGGCGAGATCCAGGCGCGCGGGCCCAACGTGTTTCGCGGCTACCACAACGACCCCGAGGCCACGCGCGCGGCGTTCACCGAGGACGGCTGGTTGAAGACCGGGGACCTCGGGCGCTTCACCGAGGACGGGTTCCTGCAGATCATCGGCCGCAAGAAGGAGATCCTGGTGACCGCGGGCGGCAAGAACGTGCCGCCGGCCAACATCGAGGGGCGCTTTCAGGGAGACCCGCTCATCGCCCACGTCGTCGTCTACGGCGACGGCAAGAAGTACCTCGTCGCCGGCATTTGGCCCGAGCCCCACGGCGCCCGCGCCTGGCTCGCGGCCAACGGCGTCGCCCCGGAGCGGGCCGAGGCCGCGCTGACCGAGGAGATCGGGCGCCGCGTCGCGGCGGTCAATCAGGACCTGGCCCGCTACGAGACGCTGAAGAAGTTCCGCGTCTTCTTCGACGAGCCCCTGAGCGTCGAGGCCGGACACCTGACGACCACCCTCAAGCTGCGGCGACTCGGGATCGACAAGGACTTCGGCGCCCGCCTCGAGGCCCTCTACGAGTAGCGAACCCGTAGCGTCAGGCTCGGGGCGGGGCGATCTCGACGCGGTCGCGCCCGGCGTCCTTGGCGCGGTAGAGCGCCGCGTCCGCAGCCCGCAGCAGGTCCTCTGACGACCCGCCGCCGGCGCAGGCCGCGACGCCGCAGCTCGCGCGGACCTGCACCTCCAGCCCGTCGCATCGCACCGGGTCGCGCGCGATACACAGCCGCAGCCGCTCCGCCGCTTCGCCCGCGACCTCGGCGCTCGCCTCCGGGAGGACGACGATGAACTCCTCTCCGCCGAAGCGTCCGCAGACGTCGTAGCCGCGGACCGCGGCGCTGAGTCGGGTCGCGACCTCCCGCAGGACGGCGTCGCCGACCAGGTGGCCGTGGGTGTCGTTGATCGCCTTGAAGTGGTCGATGTCGAAGATGGCGATCGCGACCGAGTTCCCGGTGCGGCGGCCCCGCGCCAGCTCCGCCTCGAGGCGCTCGAGGGCGAGCCGCCGGTTCGGGGACTCGGTGAGCGGATCGTGGGTCGCGAGGTAGAGGAGCTGCTCGCGCGACGCGCGCAGCTCAGCCTCCACCTGGAGGCGCCGGATCGCCCCGGCGGTGGTGATCCCGAGGGTCTCGAAGAGCTCGCGCCGGCGGTCGTCCCACGCCGGCGTGACGTCGGTGTAGAGGAAGATCACCCCGATGAGGTCGTCCTCGGCCACGAGCGGCACGATGAAGTGGCCGTGCTCGTTCGAGCGGTCCCCGGGGCGGTCGTGGCGCAGGTCCTTGAAGCAGCTCGGGCTCGTGACGACCTCGCGACACACCGCGGCGCGCCCGCACAAGCACGAGCCGTAGGGCACCTCGGCCTCCCGCGCGAGGAAGTCGGCGTCGAACTCACCGACCGTGTGCGCGAGGCGCAACACGCGCTGGCCCTCGTCGGCCAGAAACGCCCCGGCGCGGCCCCGGACCTTGAGCGCTCCGACCAGCGCCTTCAGGACGCCGTCGAGGAGCGCGTCGATGGTGCGCGCGTGGAGGATGACCCGGTTGATGAGCGCCTGGACATGCAGCTCGTCGCGCCGCTGAATGAGCTCCTCGCGCTGCGCGACCTCCGCACGGACGTCGCGCATCACACCCACGTAGATCGAGCGGCCGTCGGTCTCGAGCGCGTTGAGCGCGATCGAGACGGGAAAAGTGGTGCCGTCGGCGTGCGTCGCCATCAGCTCCCGCGTCCGCCCGACGTGTGGCGACGCTTGCCCGCTGGCCACGCTGGCCACGTACCCGCGGTGGGTCGCGGCCATCGCCGTCGGCAGGATGACCCCGAGGTCCCCCCCGACGAGCGCGTCCCGGGAGCGCCCGAAGAGGCGCTCGACCGCCAGGTTCGCCTCGACGATGCGATGGTCCGCGTCGATAGCGACGATCGCGTCCTGGGCCGCGTCGAGGATCGCCCTCAGCGACACGGCGTCTGGGGTCCACCCCCGAGCGCCCGCGCCCGACTCCGCCCGCTCCATGCTCTCGGAAGCGGCTTGGGTGATCCGCGTCCCATCGTCTTTTGCCCGCATGTGTTCGAGTCTACTGCACTCGCGAAGGTCGGCCAAACGACCTCGCTCATTTCGTGAGGGTCGACATCTCGTCGTGGTCTTCGTGGAGCGAGGGGCCGTCGCTTTCGCACCGCAGCGCGGCGGCGGGTCGGCCGCGACTTTACACCGCGCCCGCAGCCAGCTACCAAGGTCGCATCTGACGAAGAGACGGCGGCAGGTCGGCGGCCGGAGTGCGGTGCTGGCGGTGCGGAATCGCGCACCGCGGAGCACGCAGGTCGGCGACCGATACAACGCCGTCGTTTCGTACGCGCAGGACACCTCAATCAAGGCAGCGCTTCGCTGCGATTTGCTTGGGGTCCTGGCTAGCTCGGTCGCACGCAGCGCAGCGCAGAACTCCCCACAAGGCCAGGGCTCGGAGCGTCCTCCGTGCTGCAGTGCGTCGGCCCTCGCCGTGTGCTGTCCCTGAATCGTCCGTCGTCTGCGCGTGTGCGCCGCAGCATTCAGCGGGCTGCTCGCGAGCGCCCCACCCAACCCCCACGCTCCGGAGTTCGCGATGTTCGGCAGGTCTGCAGTCGCTCTCGGCGCCGTGGTCGTCCTCTTCGCCCCGCAGGCGTCGCCCGCCGAGCCCGAGCGCGATCCGGCGCCCGCCGCCGATCCGGCGCCCGGCGGCGACCTCGCGCCCGCCGCTGACGCCGCGCGGGCGGGAGAGCCCGAGGCGCTCTCCGCCGAGGACGAGGCCGCCCTGATGGCGTTCATCGTCCAGAAGATCGATGAGGTCCAGGCCAAGGTCATGGACAAGCTGGCCACCAAGATGGCCGCGAAGAACGAGGCGCGCTTCGACCTCGTCATCGACATCCTCTTCGTCCTCTCGCTGTCCGGGCTGCTGCTCCTGCTGCTCCCGCTGTTCTTGCGACGCCGCTACCCCGGGCGCGGCCGCGAGCTGTTCAAGCTGAGCGCCACCGCCGCGGTGATGTTTGTCGTCACGATGCTCCTCTTCTCCGCGCTGCTCGTGGTCTTCAAGTCGGTGCAGGCCGAGCTGTCGATCGCCACCAACCCCGTGGTGCAGCTCACGGACGCGGCCTTCGACGCGCTGAAGGACAACCTCGGCGAGCTCGGCGAGTTCCCCGACGAGCTCGTCTTGCCGCCGCTCGAGCAGCTCATCAGCGGCGCGGCTGAGGACGTGCCGACGGCGCTGCTGAGCAACGCCGCCGCGTTCGCGCATGACGTCACGGTGTTCAAGTCCCTCGCGCGCACCTTCTCGTGGGTGAAGGACATCCTCGGGTTCCTCCCCATCTTGCTGTCGCTGCTCGTGGTCGCCCTGTTCCTGATGACCCAGAAGGACATCGTGCTGACCATCATCCGGATGCCCGAGCGCGTCATCAGCGGGGAGGCGACCGCGGCGGAGGTGAACCGCCTGGTGCGCCACCGCCTGGTCGCCGAGGCGTTGACGACGGGGGCGCTCCTGCTCGGGCTCGCGGTCCTGATGGTGTTGACCACGTTGGCGATGGTCGTGGTGGCGCAGCCGGCCGCCGAGGCGCTCATCGGCTACGTCCTCGTCAACCTCCTCTACGTGACCCAGGTCCCCGAGGCCTCGACCGCCCTGGTCTACGTCAGCGTCGGCGGCACGCTGCTGTTCATCGTGCTGGCGCTCGTGAGCCTGGTCCTCGGGGCTGGCTTCTTGCTCGGAAAGTGGCAGAAGATCCTGCGGGCGCGCTTCGCCGACGGGGTCCCGCTCGGCAGCCACAAGCGCTTCATCCGTTTGGGAAGCCTCGGGTTTCTTTGGATCCTCGTGTTCCCGTTCCTCTTCATCCTGGCCGCCGGCGAGGTCATCGACCTCGTGCTCGCCGGCATCAAGGACGGTGACTGGACCATGGCGCTCGCCTCCGGGCCGCTCATCCTCGTGCTCGGCTTCGTGCTGTTCTACTGGCTCCTGCGCGGGCTGCGGACCCAGCGCTACCTCTTCAGATACAAGGTCGCGCCGACCGCCGCCGGGGCCGCCTGAACCCCCTCGGGCGACGCGATCCGCGAGCGCTCAGGTGCTGCCGAGCGCCTCGCGCAGCGCCGCCTTGTCGACCTTGCCGCTGGCGTTGAGCGGCAGCGCGTCGAGGACGGCCCAGCGCTTGGGGACCTCGTAGCTGGCCAGGTGCGCTTTGGCCCAGGCCTTGAGCGCCTCGTCGCGCGGGGGCGCGGCGCCCCCGCGCAAGACCAGCGCCGCGACGCCCACCTGCCCCCAGCGGGCGTCGTCCGCGGGCACCACCGCGACCATCGCGACGTCCGGGTGGGTGCCCAGCACCAGCTCGACGGCCGCCGGGTACACGTTCTCGCCACCCGAGATGAACATCTCCTTCTTGCGGTCCACCACGTAGAAGGCGCCGTCCTCGCTGCACCGCAACACGTCGCCGGTGTGGAACCACCCGTCGGCGTCGAGGGCCGCCGCGGTCAGCTCGGGCTGATTGTAGTAGCCTGCGGTGACGTGCGGACCCTTCAACAGCAGCTCCCCGGGGGTGCCGGGCGGGACGTCCAGACCCGCGTCGTCGACCAGCCGCGCGCCGCCGTGGAAGGCCGGCCAGCCGACGCTCCCGAGGCGGTGCGGGCCCTCGAGTGGGGCCAGGGTGAAGCAGTTCGGGCCGACCTCGGTCAGCCCGTAGCCCTGCCGCAACGGCAGCCCCGCGCCGTGGTAGCGATTGATCAGCGGGTGCGGGCATGGTGCGCCGCCACAGAGCAGCGCCCGGACGCTCGGCAGCGGGACGTCCCTGATCCCGGCCTCGAGCAGCGCCTGGTACATCGTCGGCACCGCGATGGTCGTCGTGACGTCTCCGTCCCGCAGCAGCGCCACCGTGCGGTCGGCGTCGAAGCCGTCGGTCAGCACGACCCGCCCGCCCTGGTGGAGGATCGGCGTCGCCAGGCAGTGCAGCCCGCCGGTGTGGAAGAGCGGCAACATCGCCAGCGCGCTGTCGCGCCAGGTCAGGTTGCAAGCCAGCGCGGTGTTGACCGCGTTGAAGACGACCTGGCGCCAGGCGATCTGGACCCCTTTGGAGAAGCCGGTCGTCCCGCTCGTGTAGAGGATGAGCGAGACGTCCTCGAGCGAGATGGGCCGGGTCGGGCGCCGGCGCGCCGCCGACAGCAGCGCCTCGTAGCCGACGTCGTCGGCCGCGAGGCGGTGGGCGCCGAGGGCCACCCCGCGGAGCGGCGCGCGGTCCCCCCTCAGGGTGGCGGCGAGCTCGGCGCGGTCGTCGTCGTAGAGCAGGGCCGCGGGCGCGGCGTCGTCCAGGATGGCCCGCATGCGCGGGGCGGCCAGGCGCGTGTTCAGCGGGACGAAGAGGAGCCCGGCGCGCACGCACGCGAGGTACGTCTCGAACACCTCGACGCGGCCGCCGCTCAGCATCGCCACGCGCGCGCCCGGCGCGAGCCCGAGCCCGTCGGTCAGGGCGACGGCGAGCCGCGTCACGCGGTCGTCGAGGGCCCGGTAGCTGAGCGCCCGGCCCTGGTCGAGGTCGTCGATGGCGACCCGGTTCGGCGCGAGCGCGGCCCAGCGGGCGATGAAGTCGTGGATCATGACCGGTCCTCGGGCGCCGAAGGCTACAAGAGCAGACGCATCGACAGGATGACGCTGTCGGTCGTCTTGACGCGGGGATCGCTCGGCTCCGACGAGGTCATCGTGCGGCCCCAGCGCAGCCCTGCCGACAGATAGGGCGGCTCGAGCCACCAGGTCAGGCCCACGTTGAGGTAGTGGCTCGTGAGGTTGCTCTTCTCGGTGAACTCGCTGTGCAGGTAGTAGTACTGCGCCCCGAAGCCGAAGTCGCCGAAGGCAAGGTCGAAGCCGCCGGCGCCGACGACGCCGGTGTAGGCGTCGATGCGCTTGCTGAGGTCGGTCACGTCGAGCTGCTGGTTTCTCCGCACGGCGCCGCTCGCGAAGATGCGGAGCTTCTGGTCGAGCAGCTTGACCTGGGCCGTCACCCGCGCGTTGAAGCCGTTGACCGACTTGTCGGTGTCCTTGGTCGCGTCGACGTCGACGAGATAGAACTGGCCGGTCGCCTTGATGTCGAAGGCCGGGCTCTCGAAGGTGACCGAGGGCGACAGCACCGTCATCTGGATGTCGGACGCCGGGATGCCGTTGGTGAACGTGCGCAAGGGCGCCGTGTAGAGCGTCCCGAGCGAGGTCAGATCGCCGCCGAAGCCGAAGGAGAGGCTCGAGATGAGGGGGTTGCCGGCGGTGAACGAGAAGCCCGCGGTGAAGCCCCCCGCCGTATAACGCGCCATCACACCCTGGCCCTGGTTGAAGCCGCTGATGAGCAGGGGGTCGCGCACGTAGGGATCGACACCGAAGGCGTCGAGCACGTTGGTCGAGAAGTAGTCGACCGAGGCCGGGTCCGGGAAGATGCCGCCGGTGAGCGTGAAGCCGCCGCGGTGCAGCTGGATGTAGTTCTCGCGCGCCTGCAGCGCCGCGGTCCCCTCCCAGACGCTGGTGCCGACGGGGCCGTTGCGGCCGAGGCTGAAGCCGAGGTTGCGCTCGAATACGCTGCGGAAGGAGATCCAGTCGAACAGCTCGCCCTCGAGGCCGAAGCGCGCCATCGCGAGGGTGCTGAAGCGCGCGGCGAGGCCGTCCGAAGAGTCGCTCTGGGGGGCGTAGGCGACCATCATGGTCGCGAGCTGCAGGACCGGCTTGATGAAGTCGCGCCCGTCCTCCGAGGTCCAGAACGCGAAGGCGTGCCAGGGGCGCGTCCCCGCCGTGGACAGGGTGCGGTCGACCGCCGGGGACGCCGCGGTGGCCGCCTCCACCGGACGCTCGGGGGCGGGCTCGGCGGGACGCATCGGAGGCGCGTCGACAGGCTCAGTCGACGGCGCGGTCGGCGGCGCGGGGGCCTCCTCCGGGGCCACGCCGGGGTCGGTCGCGGGCCGGTCGGGGGGCGGGGCGGCGAGCGCGGGTGCGGCGCCGAGGGTGAGCGCAAGGACCAGAGTGCCGAGGCGGACGATGTTCATGGCGCGCTCCGCGGGGAAGTCGCGTCGCACATTGACCGCGTCATGCAGCCAATGTGCGACCGCGATGCGATTCTATCAGGAACGGATGGTGCGCCGCACGCGTGGCGGCGCGGCGGCGCGAGCGGGGGGACGACGCCCGCTCGCGCCCGCACTGCGTCAGTCGGCGAGCTTCTGCATCACCAGGGCGATGCCAGCGTTCGACCGGGCGCTGCCGAAGTGGTTCGCCAGCAGCGCCGGGTAGGCGTCGATGAAGTAGGCGCTGGTGTCGTAGTCGCTCAGGGTGATGAGCTCGTTGGCGACGCACGGCTCGAGGTCGAGGCGCGAGGACTCCTCGGAGACGTACTCGTCCTGCAGCGAGCCGTCCTCGACGTCCTGCATCGTCACGGTCGTGTACTGCACGACGTTGCCCTCGCACTGGTCGCGCTCGCCGAAGGCGTAGCTGCCGTCGGCGCAGGGGGTCGCGAAGAGGTCGCTCGGCCCGTTGATGGGCTTGTCGAAGTAGGTCGGGACGAAGGTCCCGCGGTCGCCCATCTCGCAGCCGACGGTGCCCTTCATGTGCGGGAAGGTGTCGCACAGGTACTGGCCGTTCGCGACGCCGTGGTTGGCGCCCGACAGCAGGACGACGTCCTGGAGGTGGGCGAAGGGGTTGACCGAGCCCGCGGCGCCGGTCTTGCTCTCGTTGTAGAGGCGGCGGAGCGCGTCGCGGATCGTCGTGACGGCGAGGGAGTGGCCGACGATGGAGACCTTGCGGCCCGGGTACTTGTTGATGACGGCCTTGACGAGGGACTGGAGCATCGGCACGGCCCAGCCGTGGTCGATGTTCATGAACGGGTTGCCGGTGGCGCTCGCGGAGTCCCAGTCGCTCAGGGTCGCGACCTTGTCGATGCGGGCGTCGAAGGCGATGACCTGGTAGCCGTCGTCGATGAGCTGGGTGGCGAGCTGCTTGCGCACGGCCGCGTCCACCTTGAACGTGTTGCCGGCGCCCGCGCCGGTGGTGACGTCGGTGCCCGCGAGCGCCGCCTTGAAGTAGTCCTCGAAGCTGGTGTTGGCCGACGAGTTGCCGTGGACCAGGATGACGACCGGCTTGTCGGTGTCGGGGGTCGCCTGGGTGTAGACCTTGGCGGCGCAGGGGTAGCCCGGCAGGTTGGTGCTGTCGGCGGGGACGCCGGCCGGGACGTCGGCCTCGTTGCTCTGCACGAAGGGCTCGACGTTCTTGCCGTACTCGGTGCGCGGGGCGCAGCCCGGGTGGCTGGCGAGGTCGTCGCGGTACTTGCCGGCGTAGTCGGCTTCCTTGGCCTGGTCGCCGCCGGTCCGGACCATCTGGGCCGCGTCGGTGATGGACCAGCCGGTCAGGTCGCTGGCGACCGCGGTCTCCTTGGCGGCGATGGCCGCGCGGCAGGCGGCGACCGCCGGGTCGACCGTGTCCGCCACGGAGGTGTCTTCGGCGACGTCGGCGCCGCCGGTGTCGGTGACGGCGGTGTCGGTGACGGCGGTGTCGGCGACGACGGTGTCGGCGACGACGGTGTCGGTCGTCGACGTGTCGGTCGTCGTTTTGGTGTCGTCGCCGCACCCGCTGGTCACCCAGGCGAGGCAGGCGAGTCCGAAGGTGAGGCTGCGCGTGATTCGGTTCATGGTCATCGTCCGGGTATCGGTCAGGGAATCGAGTCGCGACGGACTGGTCGTGATCTCGACGCCGAATACTAGCGGACCTCGATGGCCAACGCACTGGCACACGCCGGTGGCAGATTGAACGACCTCGGCCGTCAGAATACGGTAATGGACGCCACTCTCCCGTGTTTCGGGCGTTTGCTATTGAACGACGACCCGCCTGAAGGCAGCCGCTGTATGCAAACTTCCGACCGGACACCGTGGGAAAATGCACGCGGCGTCACCCGGGGGCCACAGTCAGCGGATCGGGGAGCGGTGTCAGGTCGCTGGCGTGTCTCCGTCGTCTCCGGTCGGCGCGGCGTCGATCGCGTCGCCACCCTCGCCGAGCGCCTCGAGCAGCGCGTCGTAGCGGTAGGCGGCGGCGGTGACGAGGGCGTCGAGGGCGGCGGACTCCGCGGCGTCCCAGGCGTCGGCCAGGGTGCGATGCAGCGCCCACACGCGCACGAGCGACTCCATCAATTCGCCGCGGAACCAGCGAACGCCATCGTGCGAGTGCACACCGAGGGCCGCCTCGACGGCGCTCACCACCGGACCGAGGTCCTCTCCGGCGCCGGCGACGGCGCGAATGAGCGGCGCGGCGTCGGGGTGCGCGTCGAGCTCGGCGGCGAGCGCGAAGAGGTCCGCGTCGTCGGCGGCGGCGATGGGCAGGGCGCGCAGCACCGTCAGGGCGCGCGCGAGGGCGCGCGTGCCGGGGGGCAGGGTCGTCCGCGCCAGCGCGGCGAGGGCGGCGCCGAGGGCGGCGGCCGGGTCCTCGGTGGCGTCCGCGTCGGGGGGCGCGGCGGGACGCGCGAGGGTGAGCACCGTCACGACGTCCGCGGGGGCGGCCGGGTCGTCGCTCGCGAGGCGGCGGAAGGCGTCGCGCTCGGTGGCGAGCTCGAGGTTCCTGACCGCGCGGTCGAGGTCGGGGACGCCGGCGCCGCCGAGCTGATCGTGCAGGGCGGTCCACGCGCCGCCGGTCGGCACCACGCGCCAGTCGAGGAAGACGAGCGACTGGTAGGCGTGCAGCGTCACGAACAGGCCGCGGTGGGCGAGCTCGCCGCTGTAGCGCAGGTACCACAGGCCGCTGCGCTGCTCGCGGAAGCCCACGAGGCCGGCGCCGGCGTCGATCCCGAGCGCCTCGAGCAGGGTGAGGTTCACCAGCGGCGCCTCGGAGCCGCCGCGGCGGGTCGGGACGGCGTACTTGACCCAGCCCGCCGTCTCCCGGAAGGCGTTCTGGTAGCAGATGAGCGCGCGCTCCTCGCCTGCGCGGTTCGAGTACGCGAAGACGTCCTCGTTGACGTGGCCGTCGCCGGTCTGGAAGTCGTAGAGCGCGAACTCGTTGGCGTCGCTGAAGACGTGGCGCATCCGCATCAGCGGGAAGACCTCGCGGCGGTGGCGCGCGACGAGCTCCTCGTCGACGCGCTCGTCGCGGTAGGCCTTCTTGTACTCCATGCCGTACTTCTCGCTGAAGCCCTCGACCTGGCCGTGGCCGATCATCGGCAGCCCCGGCAGCGTCACCAGCATGAGCGCGACGCCGAAGTACTTGTCTCCCTTGCCGAACTGCTCGACGGCGGTCTCCTCGTCGGGGTTGTTCATGAAGTTGACGAAGCGCTTGAGCACCTCGGCCGAGAAGTCGAGGACGTTCTTGAGGGTCTGGCGGTAGTTGGCGTTGTCCTCGTCGCGCAGCATGTGCATGAAGGCGCTGTTGTAGACGCGGTGCATGCCGAGGGTGCGGACGAAGTAGCCCTCCATCAGCCAGAAGGCCTCGGCGAGCAGGAGCGTGTCGGGGACCTCGGCCTGCACGCGGTCGACGACCTCGCGCCAGAACTCGACCGGCATCGCGCGGTCGAAGTCGGCCTGGGTCAGGGCGTGCTCGGCGCGCGACGGGATGGCGCCGCCGTGACCGGGCAGGGGGTACCAGAGGCGCTGGACGTGCTGGCGGGCCAGGGTCATGGCGGCGTCGAAGCGGATGATCGACGACATGCGGGCGACGTGCAGGATCTTCTGAATGACCTCCTCGCGCGCGGCGGCGTTGAGGTAGTCGATCTGCGCCGTGTCGTTCCACGGCATGCTGGTGCCGTCGTTGCCGTGGTAGATGTAGCGCTCGCGCCCGTCGCGGTGGTCGTAGAGCTTGAAGACGACGGCGGCGTCGGAGTGATCCCAGTAGCCGTCCTCGAGGTGGACGCTGACGGCCGGGTCGGGGCTGAGGTCGGCGCCGGTGAAGCGGTAGCCGGGGTAGGGCGGGCTGTCGAGCTGCAGGAAGTAGTCGGGGTGCTCGACGATCCAGCGCGAGTCGAGGCCGGTGTGGTTCGGGACCATGTCGGTGGCGAGGCGGACGCCGCGCTCGCGGCAGCGGCGGTGCAGGTCCCACCAGGCGTCGTCGCCGCCGAGGTCGTGGGCGACGGCGTAGTCGTGGAGCGAGTAGGCGCTGGCGAGGGCCTCGGGGTTGCCACGCCACTGCTTGATGGTGCGGGACGCGGTCGAGCGCTCCCAGACGCCGATGAGCCAGAGGCCCGTGAAGCCGAAGCGCGCGAGGCGGTCGAGCTCGGCGTCGGGGATCTGGTCGAGGCGCGTCACCGGGACGCCGTAGGTGCGGCTGAGCTGGTCGAGCCAGACGTAGGTCGACTTGGCGAGCAGGACGACGTTGGCCATCCAGTCGCGGTCCTGGGTGAAGTTCTCGTACTCGTCGCGGCCGCCGCCGAAGACGAGGGGCTCGATCGGGCCGGGGCCGCCGCCGCGCGCGGCCTCCTCCTCGGAGAGGACGTCGCCGGCGACGACGAGCTCGGCGACGAGCCAGCTCGGCAGGAGCCGCGCGAAGCGCTCGCGGATGAAGGACAGCTGGGCGTGGAGCGAGTCCGGGTGGGCCTTGGAGGCGGCGCGCAGGACGCCGAAGAGCGACAGCCCCAGGGCGTCGACGACGGGGAGCGTCTCGAAGTAGTCCTCGAGGCTCGTCACGAGCGCCGGGTACTGCGGGCGCGTGGTGAGCGGCGTGTCGTCGAAGAGCGCCTGGTAGGGGGTGGCGGCCGGGTTCTCGGCCAACATGCGCACGCTGATGAGCTCGGCGACGCCTGGCTCGCGGGCGAGCGGCGCGGCCTCGGGGAAGGACGCGCCGAAGGCGGTCAGCGCGTGTATCACCGGGGCGCCCGGGCGGCCCTCCTCGAGCCAGTCGAGGGCCTCGGTCATGGCGCCGGCGCGCTCCTCGTCACAGTAGTGGGCGATGAGCGCGCGCTGGACCTCGCCGATGAGGGTCAGGGCGATGAGCTCCCCCGGTCGCCACAGCCCCTCCTTGCCGGTCAGCGGGGCGGCGGCGGCGCGGCGGGCGAGCTCGCGCAGGGCGAAGGGGCGCCCGCGCTTGGCGGCGAGCGCAGCGACCTCGTCGGTGTTCCACGCGGCGCGCGCGACGTCGCGGGCCGGGAAGCCGAGGCCGAAGGAGCTGCGGGAGCCGATCGAGGGGGTCCGAGGGGGCATCGTGTCCTCCGTCCGGGGTGTGCCCGACGCGTGCGCTGCGATGGTGGACCCGGGAGGCTCGGAGATCAACGAGTTATCCCCGCGATCGGCGAACGGGTGGCGGCTCGTAACTCACAGGTGAGTCGCTAATCCGCGCGCTCCGCAGGCGGGGGGGATCGGGCGGATGGGGCGCGCCGGCGTTGGTCGCCGTCGGCTCCGGCGGACGGCTCAGGGCCGAACCGGGCGCGCGCGGATCGACGGACGGAGGCCCGGCGTCTGCGCGTGGCGCAGCGGGCGGGACGCCCACCGTCCGCGGTGGGGTGGGGTGGGGTGGCCGTGGTCGCGCCTCCGGCGTATCTTCGCGCCATGCGTATCACCCGGCTGGCGACCCTGGTGGCTCTTTGCTGCATTGCAGCATCCGCCCGCGCCGAGAGCGGCCCGAGCGCGGTGGACTTGATCGAGCACCTCTTCGGCGCGAGCGACGTCAACGGCGTCTCGGGCAACGGCGGGCTGACCATCGGGGTCGGCCGCCACGGGGACCTGACGGTGCTGAGCTGGCCGTCGCCGAGCTACACCGATCAGCTGATGCTGGTCGCGTCGAACGCGCTGGACGTGCGCGAGCGGCGGTCGGTGCTGGGCGATCCGGCGATGGCGGCGACCATCGGGATCGCGTGGGACGACGCGGGCGACGGCGGCTTCTCCTGGCTCCGCGACGCGCCGTGGGAGGCGAGCCAGGCGTGGGCCGAGCCGGACGCGCCGGTCGTCGCGACGGCGTTCACTCGGGCGGACCTCGGGCTCACGGTGACGGTGACGGATCTGGTGCCACCGGGCCGCGACGTGTGGGCGCGGCGGGTTATTGTGCGGCGCAGCATGGCGAGCCCCGTGACCGGGGCGCGGGTCATCTTTTACGCCAACCCGGCGCCGACGGTGTCGCGGGTCCCGCAGCTGCCGTTCGGGGACTGGGCGCTCGACGCGTACAACGACTTCGCGGCGCTCTACGATCCGGGCAGCGAGGCGGTCGTACACTTCCGACCGGCGGGGCGCGGGGACGTGGCGACGCTGGCCGACGTCCTGGCGCCCCCGCCCATCGACTACGGGCCGGTCGGGGCCGCGCTCGAGGGCGGCGCCCTGGCTGGGACGACCGCAGCGACCTTGGTGGCGTCGCTCGACGCGGACTATGGGCCGGGGGTGTATCTGGTGATCGGGGCCGACCGGCCGCTGGTGGGACATCAGGTGGGCTTTGACGAGACGCCGGTCTGCGCCGCGGTCGACGCGCTGGTCGACAACGTGCAGTCGCTGCCCGAGCGCTTCCCGGGGCTGTCGCTGCCCCTCGACCCGGCGCTGGCGAACGTGTTCCGCTGCGATCGTTCGATCGACGACATCCGCGGCGCGCACGGGTGGGGCGGCGAGGCGGCGGACGCCTTCCTCGACGCTGCGGACGGCGTGCTCTCTGGGGCGCACGGGGCGGCCGGGCGGGCGAACGAGGCGCTGGCGGTGGCGGTCGACCTCGACGCGGCCGAGCCCGGCGTGACCTTCTACACGGGCGTCGCGGCGACGGCGCGGGGGGCGTTCGAGCTCCTCGGGGCGGCGCGGAGCGACGGCTTCGCGGCGCTGCGGGCGGAGATGGTGGCGGACTGGTCGGCGTGGATCGGGCGGGCGCACCTGCCGAAGACCGAGGACGCGCGGGTGCTCGAGGTGTCGCGGCGGGCGTTGATGAACGTGCGGGTCGGGACGGACGCGGACACCGGGGCGATCGTGGCGTCGGTGTCGCGGCAGGCGCCCTACGGGCTCGACTGGCCGCGCGACGGGGCGTTCTTCGACGCGGCGCTGGACGCGGCGGGGTTCCCGGAGATGGTCGAGAAGCACGCGATGTTCTACGTGCAGACCATTCGGCGCGAGCCGGTGGACCCGGAGCCGCTCCTGAACGCGGACCCGCCGGCGGACCCCGATGACCCGTCGGTGACGACGTATCCGGCGTGGGCGTGGGAGATGAACTACTACGCGGACGGGCTCGTGGGCGGCAACATCCGCTTCGAGATCGACAACGCCGGGCTGACGGTGTGGGGGCTGCTCGACCACGCGCGCTACATCAGGCACCCGGCGGCGCGCACGGCGTGGCTCGAGAAGGTGTGGCCGGTGGTGGGGCCGGCGACGGAGCTGCTCGTGCGCTGGCGGGACCCGGCGACCGGGCTCCAGGCGCCGGCGAACGAGGACGACAACGCGGCGTACACGCAGTCGCTGCACGGCGCGGTGACGACCTGGCTGGCCATCGACCGGGCGGCGGACGCCGCGGCGGAGCTCGGGCACGCGGGCGAGGCGGCGCGCTGGCGGGCGCGGGCCGACGAGCTGTCGGGGGCGATCCTGACCGATTTGTATGACGCGGAGACCGGGCTCTTCAAGGAGGCGCTCGACGCGGCGCAGAACCCGGGGAACGCGCCCGGGGGGGCGTCGTCGTGGCTCGTGTGGCCGGCCGAGCTGCTGGCGTTCGACGACGCGCGGGTGCAGCGGCAGATGGCGGTCAACCTCGATCTGGCGGAGGCGCGGCTCGACCCGAAGAACGGGGGCGGGGCCTACGTGACCAAGATGCTGGTAGCGGCGGCGTTGGCGCTCGACGACCCGGCGGCGCGGGCGCGGGTCGAGGCGGGGCTGCGCACGATGGTGAACCTGGTGGCGACCGCGGACATGGGGGTCTTCGGCGAGACCTTCGTGGCGGTCGACACAGACGGGGACGGGGTGAACGACGGGTTCTCGGCGCGGGTGTCGAACCCGCACCTGTGGGCCGGGACGCTCGTCTACCTGACGGCGATGGCGCTCTACAGCCCCGAGCGCATCACCGACCCGCTGGCGACCGCGGCCCCGCCGCTGGCCGAGGGCGGCGGCGGCTGCGCCGGAGGCGGTGGGGGGTCGGAGCTCGCCTCGGCGCTGCTGGCGCTCGCGCTGCTGGTGGGGCGGCCTCGTCGGCGGCGCCGCACCCCGGCCGGAGCCGCCTGAGACCCGCGCGCAGCGCCGATCACACCAGGGCGACGTCGAGGACCATCATCAGCGCGAAGCCGAGCATCAGGCCGAGGGTCGCACGCCCCTCGCTGGGCCCGGCGTGGGACTCGGGGATGATCTCGTCGCTGACCACGAAGATCATCGCCCCGCCGGCGAAGGCGAGGGCGGCGGGCAGCGCGGTGGCCGCCAGCGAGGCGCCGCGGTCACGGCCAGGGCGCGCCAGCGAGAGTAGCCCGCGGCGCGCATCGCGACCGCGACGACCAGCCCCTCGGGGATGTTCTGAGCGCCGATGCCGAGGGTCAGGGGGAGGCTCGCGGAGGCTTCGCCGGCGCAGATCGAGACCCCTACCGCGAGCCCCTCTGGGAAGTTGTGGAGGGTGATGGCGATCACGAAGAGCCAGAGCCGCGACAGCTTGGCCCGCTCCGGCCCCTCGACCCCCTTGAAGAAGTGCTCGTGGGGGAAATGGCGGTTCGCGAGGAAGACCAGCGCGCCGCCGCCGAGGAAGCTCGCCGCGACGACGAGGGCCGCGCTCACCGGCGAGCCGAAGACGTCGGCGCCGAGGGCCAGGGCCGGCACCAGCAGCGAGAAGGCCGCCGCGGCCAGCATCACCCCGGCGCCGAAGCCCATCAGCGTGTTCTCGAGCGGGCGCCCGAGGTGCCGCCGCAGCAGCGCGGGGAACGCTCCGAGGGTGGTCGCGACCCCCCCGGCGAGGGTGCTCGCGAGGAGGCTGTCGAAGACGGAGGGCGCGGCGGTCACGAGGCAGGCTCCTTGGAGGTCCCTCGGTGCGAGCGGTGGCGGGCTCATATCTCGTGATTCTTTGCCGAAGCTGGGCCCAGTTCCCATCCTCGGTCGAGGACCTGCCGCCGCTTGGTTCAGCGCGCCGAGCGCACGGCGCCGGTCTCGCGTCCGCGCCGTCCGTTCGAAGCTCGCCCACCGCATACCCGAGGGCTCGGTAGAGGCGCCATGACCTACCTCTTGGCGCCCGCGAACGCCAGGACAACTGATCCGGCGGCTCCGCCGCCTCCACGCCCGGAGAGCTCGATGGAGCGGTCGAGCACGGCGGTCATGGCGAGGGCGAGGAGGGCCAGGGCGGATCGCATGGGTCTCTCCGATCATGTCTGGGGTGCGGCGACGCGGGGAGGGACGCGAGTCCCGCGCCGTTCCGAAGGCGATCCCGTGAGGAGCACGTCATCATCGCCCAGCGAAGACCGTCGTCGGGACGTGGAACACGCGAAACGGCAGCTCCGGCGCGGCGCCGGTGGCGAAGCGGGTCACGTCGCTCTTGGACAGGTACAGCGCGCCCTCGGCGACCGTGATGCCCGAGACGCCGCTCACGGGGTCGCCGTTCGGCACGGTCAGGTCGTGAAAGGCCAGGGTCGCGTAGCTCCAGGTCGGGTCGGGGGTCGCCTGCGCGAGCTGCGCGTCGATCGCCAGGTAGACCTTCCCGTCGAGCACGGTGACGCCGTCCACGCCCCCGGCGAAGCCGTCGGTCGTGTCGTTGATGAGGTCGATGTCGGCGACGTCGAGGGGGCTCGCGAGGTTGACGCGGACGAGCGCCGGGGGGAGGAACTTCGCGACGAGCAGGAAGCGCTCCTGCGCGTCGACCGCGATGCCGTTGGCGCCGATGAGCCCTGGGGCGAGCAGCGGGTCGGCGGCGAAGGTCGTCACCTGAAGCTTGCTCGCGTCGGCGCGGTAGACCTTGCCGAAGGCTCGGTCGGCGACGTAGGCCGCGCCGTCCTGCGTCACCACCACGTCGATGCAGACCGCGCCCGGCTGGACGGCGTCGAGGTCGACCCGCCAGGTGCGCTCGCCGGTGTCGAGGTCGAGCAGCCACAGCTCGCTCCCGACCAGGGTCCGCTCCTCGCCGGCGCAGACCCACAGGCGTCGTCGCGGCGGGTCCGCTTCGAGCCCGAGGATCAGCCATTCTCCTGTGTCGTTGCCCGCGAAGAGCTCCGTCTGCGCGCCGTCCGCGGCCGTCCGCAGCACGTTCCCGCGCGCCATGCTGCCGGTGTAGAAGGCGCGGTCGACCGGGTCGAAGGTGACCGACTCGGGGTACGCCAGCGGGTCGTCGAGGAGGTAGTCCTCCTTCAGCGGCGCCGGCGGCGTGGTGTCTCCCGGCCCGACGGTGTCCGCGGCGGCCGCGGCGTCGTCCGCCGTGTCCGCGGCCGGGCCGGTGTCCGCGGGCGCGGCCGTGTCCGCGGGCGCGGCCGTGTCCGCGGCGACGCGGGTGTCCTGCGTCGGGCTCGTGTCCGGCGCGGTCGCGCTGGTGTCCGCCGCTCGGGTGCCGTCGCCCCCGCAGCCGGTGACGGCGAGCAGGGCCGCGACCAGGCAGGGGCGGAGCGCCGCGGGGAGGGCTCGATGCTGGCTCATGGAGTCTCCGGGAGGGTGGATCCCGCGCGCCGTGCGGCAGGGCTGGACCCGGGATCGTGAGGGATCTCTCGTCCGAGGTAAATCTCCGACCACACGGGGGCACAGGGGAGCCGACTCGCGCCGGACTCCGCGGGGGCACCGAACGCTCAAAAATACCGGTCCCGGCTGGCGGCGGTGCGCGTGGTCGTTATGCTCCCGGTCGCGGCCAGCCGGCGATGGAGAGCGCGATGACCCTGAGCGAAGTCCTGAGTGACGCCTACGCAGCGGTCGACCGTCAGGGACTGGCGGTCTTTCTGGCGTGCCTTGGCGTGCCCGTCGTCGGCACCGTCGCCGCGTGGATCGGCAAGGGGGGGCGCACGGACCGGGACGGGCGCTTCTTCGCAAACGTCGCGGTCGGCTTCGGGCTGCTGGCGCTGATCTGCGAGGTGCTCGTCATCGTCATCGCGCGCGCCGCGTTCACGGCGAACCTGATGGACGCCAACGTCCTGCTCCTGATCGGCCCGCCCCTGGCGCTGGGGTTGGGCCTCCTCGGCGTGCGGCTGGTGTTCCCGTTGAGCGAGCTCGGCTCGGCCCGGACGGCGCGCTCGGCGCTGCTCTTCGTGCTGCTCGTCATCGCCATCATCTGGTTCTTCGGGCAGTTCCGCGGCTGGGGGATCGTCTTCTTCGGCTCCCTCGCCCAGCTCGCCGCCCTGGGCGCGCTGGTCTGGTTCCTCCTGCGGCGCCTCGGCCGCGGCGCCCTCGGCAAGGGCGGCTCCCCACCTCCCTCCTCCCGACACCGCTGATCCGACGAGGTCCCCGATGCGCCTCCAGCCCCTCGTCGCGCTCGCCTTCCTCGCCGCCTGCGGCCCCAGCGCACCCGCGCCTGATCAAACGCGCTCGCTGCGGGACGCCTCGGTGGAACGCCTCGCCCATCCCGCCGCGGACTTCGCAAGCTCAGCCCGCGGCGGGAACCCTCAGGGCGAGGCGTTCCAGGCGCCCCTGCGCTCGCTCCCCCCAACGGGCCTTCGGCCCTCCCCCGCTGACGCGTGGGAGGTGAGTCGGCTTCGCCAACCGGTTGAGGACGCGGCCGCAGCCGCTCCCGCTGACGCGCCCGCGCCGACCGAGCTCCCCTGGCTCCACGACGACTGGGCGGGAGCGAAGCGGGCCGCAGCCGAACGCGGCGTCCCGCTCGTCGTCGACATGTGGGCCCCGTGGTGCCACACCTGCCTCTCGATGCAGCACTTCGTGCTGTCGGATCCGAGCGTCGTCGCCCTCGCGGACCGCTTCGCGTGGCTCGCGGTGGACACCGACCGCGAGGTCAACGCCGACGTGGTGGCGGCGCTGCCGATCAAGGCGTGGCCTACCTACTTCGTGGTCGACCCGCGCGACGGCAGCGTCGAGGCGCGGCTCGTCGGATCGGCGACCCCGCGCGAGCTGCGCGAGCTCCTCGAGCGCGGCGAGCGCGGGCTCCTCGCCTCGCGCGGGGACGCCGGCAGCCTCCCCGCGGGGTCCCCGCTGCTGGCGGTCCGTGAGGGGGACCGTGCGGCGGTCGAGGGGCGCCCCGCGGACGCCGTCCTGGCTTACGACCGCGCCCTCGCCGGCGATCTCGGCGACCGCGCGCCCGACGTCCTGGTCAGCGCCATCGCGGCGCGGCGGGCGGCCGGAGACATGGCCGGCTGCGTGCGGTTCGGCCTCGCGCACCTCGCCGACGCGGCGCGCACCCGCAGCGCCAAGACGGCGGACTTCGCGGCCTACGCGCTGGCGTGCGCGGCGGACCCTGGGGTGGATCCGGCGCAGGTGACCGCGATCCGCCGTGCGGTCGTCGACAAGGTCGGCCCGGTCCGCCGGGTGCTGCTCGATCCCAAGGCGCCGCTGTCCGATGACGATCGCGCCGACGGGCTCCGGATCCTGCGCGAGGCCTACGACGCCCTCGGCGAGCGGGACATGGGCACGGCCCTGGCCGAGCGGCAGCTGGCCATCCTGAAGCGGGCCATCGCGTCGGCGCCGGACGCGCGCACGGCGATGACCTTCAACTGGCCGCTCTCCGAGGTCTACGTGCGGCTCGCGCGCCCGGCGGACGCCATCCCGCAGCTCGAGGAGTCCGTCGCGGCGCTCCCCGAGGAGTACGACCCGCCCTATCGCCTCGCCTGGATTCTCCTCAGGTCCGAGCGCGCGGACGCCGCGGTCGCCCCCGCGGAGAAGGCGCTGAAGCTCGCCTACGGTCCGCGCAAGGCGCGCGTCTTCGGCCTCCTCGCCGAGATCCACGGCGCGCGCGGGGATCGCGCCAAGCGGCGCGAGGCGTTGGTTGCGGCCGTCGCCCTGTGGGAGGGGCTGCCCGCCGGCCACCAGAACCCCGCCGCCCTCGCCGCCGCCCGGGCCGCCCTGATCGCCCTCGACGCGGAGCCCGCGAGGTAGTCGAGCAGCCGCGCCGCCCGCCGCGTGCGATCCCGCTCCGCCCGAGCCCGGGGTTGCTACTGCAGGTCCGTCGTGACGCTCGCCTGGTCGTTGTCCGGGGCCCCGTCCGCGGGCCCCCCGGTCGCGAGGACGCGGAACGACGTCGTGTAGGTGCCGGGCGCACCGGCGCTCACGTGGAACAGCGCGCTCAGCGCCGCTGGCCACGGCGGCCCCACCGCGGGGCTCGGGAGCAGGCACGAGACCACGCTCGTCGCCGTGTCGCTGCACGCCGCGCCGGTGGCGTCGACGAAGCTCATCCCCGGCGGCAGCTCGGCGATGAACCTCACGTCGCCGCTCGCCTCGGGCCCCCAACCGTAGACGGTGACGAGATAGTCGCGGCTCGCCGGGAAGGAGCCGGGGACGTGGGCGGGGGCGACGTCTTCGACGCTGGCGAGGGCGAGGTCGGCGCCGGGATTGAGCGTCAGCTCCGCCGGGAAGGTCGTCGTGCCGTAGGCGATGACCATCGGCCCAGCCGCGAGGCGCTCCGGCGCGGCGATCCTCAGCACGAGCGACTCGCCGGCGGGGATCGCGTCGTCGAGCGGGCCGAAGTCCAGCTGGTACTCGGCGAACACGCCGCCCGGCGCCGTGGCCTCCGCGGTGGCCAGCGGCGTGCACGCGTCCGCCCCGACCCGACACCACAGCAGGGTAAGCGCCCGGTAGAGACCGTACTCGGGGCCGACGCTCCGCCCGCCCCAGAGGACGGGCGCGGTTCAGGTCAGCG
>PHBI01000271.1 GCA_002841945.1 Deltaproteobacteria bacterium HGW-Deltaproteobacteria-14 | reverse complement strand
AACTCCGAGCGCGGTCGCGTGCGCGGCCGCGGCCGCGGCGGAGGCGGCGCCGGCATCGGCGGCAGGGTGAACTGGGGCGGGCGCACCCCCTCGACCTGCGGGGCCGGACGTGGACGCGATGGCGGGGGCCCGACCACGGTCGGGCGCTCCACCGTCGGGGCTGGCCCGGCGATAGGTGGCTCCACCGCCGTGGGGGGCGCGGCGACGAAGGGCTCCGCGGCGACCTCCGCGCGCGTCGTGGCGCCATCGCGCCCGGGATCCGCGGCGCTCGCCGCCTCCGACGCGTCCTCCGGCGCCGCGGCGGCCGCGGTGGACACGGTGGCCGGAGCCAGCGGTGCCGCTTCGTCCTCCTCCACCTCGCCGGCGAAGCCCTCGAGATCGGGCACGCCGCCGAGGGGCAGGGTCACCGGAGGCCGCGCGGCCGCGGCCTCGCCGGCCTCGTCCGCGAGCGCCTCGAGCGCCGCGAGGATCGCCTCCCGGTCCGCCCCCTCCCGCACCCGCTCCTCCGCGAGGCGCAGCGGGTCGACCGCCAACAGCAGGGTGACCGCGCGACCGTAGCGCGGCTTGAGCAGGCGGTCGCGGAACCCGCGCAGCGGCCGCACCAGCTCCGCCGGGAACGCGACGTCCAGCCGACCCGACTCGATGTCGGCGAGGACCGCGAGGTGGCGGGTCACCTCGGCGGGGCTCAGGCGGCGCAACCTCTCCCGCGATGCAACAGGGACCTCGACCCAGCTGCAGAACGACTCAATGTCTTCCGCTGTGCATTCGCACACACCCCGCAGGACCTCCGGCTCCGGGCCGCAGCTGGCGAGGGCGTGCTCGGCGAGGGTGACGAGGGGCGCGATCCAGGGGGCGTCCGGGGTGACGCCGAGCTTACCGAGGCGCGCCGTGAGCCCGCGCTGCCCGGGGCGGTGCTCGTCGACGACCTCCTGGTCGCGGAGGTGCTCGATGATCTCGGTCCACACCCGGTGGCGCCGAGCGGCCGGCAGCGCGGCCAGCCCGCTGGTGACCGCCACCGCGTCGTGGTTGGGTCGCCGGGCGATGACGACGAAGCGGGCGTGCCACGCGGCCGCCTCGGGGTCCTCGATCGGGAAGGCCTCCTCGACCGCGCCCCAGGCCAGGCGTATCGCGTCGGCCTCCTCGAGGGTCATGGCGCGGGCCATGACGACCCCGCGGGGGATGGAGTAGCGGACCCCGGGCAGGTGGACGACCGCGACCGGCGCGACCAACGCCAGCTGGGGCCCGACGCCGGTCAGCACGTGGAGCGCCCCCCCGAGCATCTCGCGCAGCGGCGGCGAGAGGATCTCCCCCGGGCGAAGCAGCTGGCGGTCCATCGGGCGCCGGCGCTCGACCGCGCGCAAGAACGCGGAGGACGCCAGCAGCCGCTCGGCCATCGGCGGATCGAGGGCGCCGGGATCGATGGACTCGGCGACCATGCGCTCGACGGAGGCGGCGAGGATGGCGCCGAGCGCGGGCGGGTAGCCGGTGAGCGCCTCCTCGTCGAGGACCGCGCGCAGCCCCGGCAGCTCGCTCGCCTGGCGGCGACCGAAGGTCCGGGTGACGAAGCGCGGCAGGTCGCTCTCCGCCAAGGACGCCGCGGGCAGGGTCGCGAGCAGCGAGGTCATCGAGAACATCGGGGGCGAAGACTCCTTGTGTCGGTTGGGTGCCGCGCGCGGCCTCAGGCGTCGGGTTCGGAGCGATCGGCGTGGGCGGCCCGCAGGCGCGCCCGCTCGTGGGCGAGGGCGAGGCGCTGTTGCCGCCGCGCCTCGGCCTCCTCATAGCGCAAGCGCTCGCTGGGCGTCGAGGGCGCGAGGCCGCGGACCGGGATGGCGGTCCCGTCGGCGGCGATGGCGACGAAGGTCAGGTAGGCGCTGGCGGTGTGGCGACGCTCGCCGCTGTGCAGGTCCTCCGCCTCGACCCGGACCCCGACCTCGAGCGAGGTCCGGCCGACGAAGTTGACCATCGCCTTGAGGTTGACGAGCTCGCCGAGGCGCACCGGGGCGATGAAGTCGAGGGCGTCCATCGAGGCGGTCACGCACTGGACGCGCGCGTGACGCATCGCGGCCATGGCGGCGCAGATGTCGATCCACGCCATGATCTGCCCGCCGAAGATGGTCCCGAGCGCGTTGGTGTGCGTGGGCAGCACCAGCTCGTTCATCTCGACCGCCGAGTCCCCTGGCCGCCCTGGCTCGTCGTGCGTCGCCATCCTCGCCTCCGTGCGTCGCGGCAGCGTGCAACGAACCGGCGCCGGTGGCTACTCCCACGTCACCGCAAAGCGCGACGACGCCGGGACGTGTACCGACGGGAGCGCAGCGGTCGCCGGCCTCGTCGCAGACGGAGCCGGTGGCCGGGAAGGGACCGTCGTGGCCCTCGCAGGCGCCGGCCGCGCAGGTGGGGAGAGGCACGCGCGCGTGCGCTCCCCCGCAGGCTGCTAGCGATACCAGACGCGGTGGTAGTCGGCCCCACTCCCCCCCGCGCAGGAGCGTTGCCACGAGTTGTAATACTGGTCGTTGAGCATCCAGTCGGCGAGCTCCATGCCGATGCCATACATGATGAGCCGGTGCCCCCCGCGGCAGCAGCACCCGTACGCGCCCGCGTTCGAGACATAGGTCGTGTTGGTGCAGGCGAGGTCGGTGAAGGCCGTCGTGGGCTGGGTGTAGAAGTGCCCCGCGCCGCAGCCGTCGCCCAACGCCGACGGACGCGCGAGCAGATCCGGCACCGTCGAGCGGACATCGATCGCCGAGGTCCCGCCGCGCTCGCAGCTGAAACGGACCGTGCTGCTCACGCTGCGTACCCGGTCGGTCGCGGCGACCGAGAAGTAGAAGTTCTGGCTCAGGGCGCCCGCCTCCGCGAGCTGCGCGGCCCCCGCGGCGATGACGTTGAGCACCAACGTCCACCCGCCGCCGTCGGTGTCCATGTCGCAATAGACCAGCATCGCGCCAGCCCCCCCGGGGTTGACGTAGTAGGTGCCGCTCTGGGTCGCGCCAGCCTGACGAAGGGCGTTGCAGGACGCGGCGCTGGTTCCGGAGGTGTTCAGGGCCGTCCCACCGGTCGGCAGCACGCTGCAGCTGCCGGTCGTCGGCGTCGCGTCGCAGACGTCTCCGGCGCCGTCGCCGTCAGCGTCCGCCTGGTCGGGGTTGGCGAGACCCGGGCAGTTGTCGCAGGCGTCGCCCACGCCGTCGCCGTCGCCGTCGCCCTGGTCGGGGTTGGCGGTGGCGGGGCAGCTGTCGCAGGCGCTCCCGAGGCCGTCGCTGTCGCTGTCGAGCTGGCTCGCGTTGGTGACGGCGGGGCAGTTGTCGGTGAGGTCGTCGACGCCGTCGAAGTCCGCGTCGGCCGAGCGCGTCGGGTCGAAGGGGAAGCCGTCGTCGAGGTCGGAGA
>PHBI01000071.1 GCA_002841945.1 Deltaproteobacteria bacterium HGW-Deltaproteobacteria-14 | reverse complement strand
CCGCGCCCGCCGCGACCGCGTGCACGACCACCTGCACCTCGGTGGCGCGGCCGGGGTCCTGCGCCTCCACGATCACCGTGCGCAGCCCGGCCCCGCCCCCCGCGGCGACCACCGGCGTCCGCCCCGCGCCGACGCCCTCGACCGCGCCAGACGGGCCCAGCACCGTGACACCGACAGGCTCCGTCGCCACCACCGCGACCACCGCGCGCACCGTCCCCACGTCCGTCGCGAGCGCCACCGCCTCCGCCCCGCCCGCGCCGAGGGTAGCGCGCAGCGGCAACCCCAGGGTGGCCGGGATGACCGCCACCGGCGGCGCGACCACCGCGGCCTCCAGCCGATAGTCCCAACCCGGCCCGTCAAACGCGTCGCCAGCGGCGTTGCGCCGATCCGACACCGCGAGCACGTACACCCCGGCGCGCGGAAGAAACACCCGCGTCGTCAGCGCCGACGCCGACTCCGCGACGCGAAACAGGCCGAGCCCGGACCCGGGCTCGGGAGCGACCTCGACGCGCGGCTCGACGACCATCGTCCCGGTCGCCGTCACAGCGACCCGTATCCACGTCCCGGCCGCCCCGACGAACCGGACGCGCCGCACGGCGCCCGGCGCGGCCTCCACCGTCCCGTCGACCACCAGGGGCAGCGCGAGCGGCCCGCCGGACGCGACGGTGTCCACGATCGCGTCTACGCCCGCGTCCGCGTCCACGTCCGCGTCCACCTCCGGCGCGTCCCCGTCACCCGCGACGCCGTCGGTCGCCGCTGCGGTGTCCGGCCGCTCCGACGTGTCCGGAGCGACCTCGGTGTCGGCCGCGACGACGTCGACCACGACGTCCTGCGTGTCCGCGGCGACGGCGGCGTCCGGGGTCGCGTCGAGCTGGCCCGTCACCCCTCCGGAGCTGCACCCGGCGGCGACGGCCGCCACGAGACCCAGCGAGAGCAAGGCCGACGCGCGCGCGATCATGGTCCCACCCCCGTCACCCCGTCCTCGGTCGTCGCCCGCCCGGCTGGCTCGCACGCCGTCACGAGCTGCCCGGTCACCGGGTCGAGGGTCTCGTAGACGAAGGGCGCGGAGAACACGGCCGCGCCGTCGGTCCGCGGCTCCCACACGAGCCCCGTGGGCACGTCGAACGCGAACAGGTCGCGGTCGGGCGGCGCCCCGTCGACGAGCAGCGGCGCCGCCCCCTGCAGCAGCGGCTTCTCGCCGCCCCAGAACGACGCGAACAGCACCGCCGCCGCCGGCGTGGTCGACCACGCGAACGGCAGGTCCCCGGCGCAGGCGCCGTCGGAGTCGGGATCAAACGGCCCGAGGCCGGTCACCAGCACCTCGATCGGCGGCTCGACCGCCAGGTTCACCACCGCGATCCCCAGCACGGGCCCCGGGCTCGCGCTCGCCCCGCCGCAGACGGTCGACGTCGCGTCGTGGCGCACGTAGCCGAGCCAGCGCCCGTCGCGAGACACGCGCGGCTGGCGCCCCCGACCCAGGTCGACGACGGCGGGCACGGTGCCCGCGGGCGGGACCCCGGCGCCGACGTCGATGAGGTAGACGTGCGGCCACGCCGCCCCCGCGCTCGGGACCGCCGCCATGACGATCCGCCGGCCGTCCGGGGTCCACGCCGCCTCGCCGGAGGCGAACGGCAGGGCGAAGGTCGCCGCGCTGGCGTCGTCGGCGCTGCGGATCCCATAGACGACCTGGCCCTGGCTCGGCACGTAGGGGGTCTGGGCCGAGTACGGCGTCTGGTAGTACAGCACGCGCCCATCGCGGGCGACCGCCATCGGCACCTCGCGCGGCACGACCGGGGTCGTCTGGATGGGCTTCGTGGCGCCGCACGGGCCGAAGGTGTGCCGCACCATGCGGCCGCTCTGCCCGGCGCCGGGGGTCGGCGCGAAGAACAGCAGCGAGGCCGAGTCGTGGGCCCAGCGCGGGTGGTAGCCGCGCAGCAGCTCGCTCACCGTCCCGGCGGCGACGTCGAGGACCACGATGGGACCGAGCTTTCCGCCCTGGGCGTCGCCGACGAAGGCGACGGCGTGGGAGTCGGGCGCCCAGCGCAGGTCCCAGGCGTAGGTCGCAACGACGCTCGGGTAGGTCAGGTCCGCGCCGCCGTCGAGGCGCGCCACGCGGATCTCACGCGGCGTAGCGCCCACGTCGACGAACGCCAGGGCGGTGCCGTCGGGGCTCAGCGCCCGGGCGGGCGGGGCGGTGACCGCGCACGGCAGCTCGCCGCTGCACGGCGCCGCGGTGGAGCGCCAGACCCGCTGCGGCGGCGCCCCCGGCGAGGTGCGCCAGATGTCCGTCGTCGAGCTCGTGGTGCCGCACGCGACCGGCGAGCCGGTGTCGCTGAAGAACGCCACGGCGCCGCTGGGGCACCGCCCGGGCGACGCGGTGGCCGGCGCGCAGGTCGCGGCGTTCAGGCGCTCGCGCACGTCGTGCCCGGCGACGCAGCGGTCGACGAAGGGCCAGTCCCGCTCTTCGACGTACTCGTCAGCGAAGCGGGTCGTGTAGTCGGGCCCGGCGGCGAAGCAGTACGGGCGCTCGGCGTCCGGGTCCGGCCCGATGTCGCGGGCGAAGGTCGTGTAGTCGCCGCCGTCCGCCGCCCGGAAGAAGCGGGCGTTGCGGTGCTCGCACGCGAGGTCGGCGCTGACCAGGCCGTCGAGGTTGCGCGGGGCGGCCAGGCCACTCCAGGTGAGGACCCGAGCGTTGTGGTAGAAGTGGTACCCGCGGAGGCAGCCCAGAGACGCCGTGTACGGCGCGTCGCGGGTGACCCCGGCGGCCTCGAAGTCCGCGTCGATGAGGTCGTAGCGGACCGGGAAGAGGTCGGCGAGGGCCTCGACGCTGAGGTCGCCGAACAGGGCGACGACGTCGCCGAACGGGTCGGCGTCGAGGGTGGTCAGGAGCGCGTCGACGGCCCTCGGCGCGAGCCACGGCCAGGCCTCGGCCTCGATCCCGGCGACCAGGGCGTCGTGGCGCCCGCTGACGTAGGCGGCGAGGTCGCTGACGCCGAGCGCGGCGGCGGCTCGGGGCGCGTCGGCGCCGAGACCGGCGACGAGGTCGGCCGCCCAGCCCGGGGCGTCTGCGGCGACGAAGAGCGCCTGCAGGCGCTCGGCGAGGACCACCGGGAGCGCCTCGAAGTCGGGGACGTAGCCGGCGATCGCTGCCCAGAGGCCGTCTTCGACCGCGTCCCGGGCGAACTGGAGGCGCCGCGCCGCGAGGGCGTCCTCGTCGGCGGCGAGCTGCTCGCGGACGACGCGGACGGCGGCCCGCGCCCGCTGGTAGCCGGTGGCGAGGACGCGGGCGCGCCAGGTCGCGGGGCGGGTCTCGGCGAGCCAGCCGTCCCGGGTGATCGCGCTGAGCTCGGCGAGCGCGCGGGCGTGGCCTGCGGCGGCCGCCCGCTCGTAGCGCGCGGCGTAGGCGTCGGTCGCGGCGAACACGCCGAGGGTGGCGACGGTGAGCTGGGCGACGCGTCCGACCCCGGGGGGGCGGTCGCCGGTCAGCACCGCGCTGAGCACGCTGAGCGGGTCGGCGCCGGGGGCCGGGGGGGCCCCGAGGGCGTGGCGCAGGAGGTGCTGAAAGCCCGCGCCGTCCCAGCGCAAGAAGACGCGGCGGACGAGGGCCGTGGCCACCGCGGGCTGGAACGGCGCCGCCGGGCGCACCCAGTGCGCGGCGACGTAGTCGTCGGCCAGGACACGCCGCGCGAAGTAGCCCCAGGTCGCCCAGTCGCCGGGGTCCCACTGCGCCAGCGTCCCCTCGGCGTACCACGCGGCGAAGCCCGCCACGGCGGCGTCGGTCGCGAGGTGCGCGAGCCAGCCGTAGGCGTAGGCCCGCTCGGCGTCATCGGTGGCGGCATCGAGGACGAGCTTGGCGAGCGCCAGCGGATCGAAGGCCTCGGCGTGGGTGACGTCGCTCGCGAGCGGCATCACGTCGACGTCGGGACCTACGCAACCGCCGAGGAAGTGGTCGGGGTGGGCGAGGATGGCGGCGCGGACCGCGGCGGGGATCGCGAGCGGCGCCGGGTCGACGCAGGTGTCCGCGCCGCCAGGTGGGGACACGAGGAGCGGCTCGCCGGCCTCGAGGCTCGCGATGACGTCCTGGCACAGCGCGACGTGGGAGGCGATGGGGTAGGCGGCGGCGTCGCGCGGCGCGGGCAGCAGGACGGCGCCGAGCGCCGCGATGAGCAGGGTGGCGCGTGCCGAGACGCGTCTGGGAGCGGCCATGGTTCCTCGCGCAGTGACCGCGGACGGGGTCGAAATGACCCGTCGCCAGGATCCCATCGGCAGCCGCGCGAAGAACCTCAACCCCCGTTCGCCGCACCCGGCGCGGCCCGGCGATCTTCGAAGCGGGCGCGCGACGTCAGCGTCGTCGCCTTCGCGGCGCGACGGCGGTAGGGTGCCGCCATGACGAGGTCGACCGACAGCGCGTCTCCGGGGCGGCGTGGGGTGGCGATCCGGGTGCGGGGCCTCGTGCAGGGGGTCGGCTTCCGGCCGACCGTGTGGCGCCTGGCGAACGAGGCCGGCCTCGTGGGCAGCGTCATCAACGACGGCGACGGCGTCCTCATCGAGGCGTGGGGCGACGAGCCAGCGTTGAGCACCTTCCTCGCCCGGCTCGAGGCCGAGCCGCCGCGCCTCGCCCGCATCGACGGCGTGGAGGTCCGGGACCTCGCGCGCGAGGACTGGCCTGGGGCCTTCGAGATCCACGCCAGCCTCGCGAGCGACCCCACCACCGGCGTCGTCCCCGACGCCGCCACCTGCCCCGCCTGCAAAGACGACACCCTGAACCCGCTCGGCCGCCGCCACCGCTACCCGTTCACCAACTGCACGGAATGCGGCCCGCGCTACACCATCGTCCGGAGCATCCCCTACGACCGCCGGACGACCACCATGGCCGGCTTCCCGCTGTGCCCCGAGTGCGCCGCCGAGTACGCCGACCCGCGCGACCGCCGCTTTCACGCCCAGCCCAACGCCTGCTGGCGCTGCGGCCCCCGCGCGTCCCTGCTCCGCCTCGACGGCGCCCCGGTCCCTAAGGTGGGCGACCCGGCGGACCCGGCCGACCGGGCCGACCGGGCCGACCCGATCAGGACCGCCGCGGCGCTGCTCCGCGCCGGCGAGATCGTCGCCATCAAGGGCCTCGGCGGCTTCCACCTCGCCTGCGACGCCACCCGCGAGGACGTCGTCGCCCGCCTCCGCACCCGCAAGCGCCGCCCGAAGAAGGCGCTCGCGCTGATGGCCCGCGACGTCGCGACCATCCGCCGCTACGCCCGGGTCAGCGCCGCGGAGGCCGCCCTGCTCGAGAGCCCCGCGGCCCCCATCGTGCTCCTGCGCCCCGCGGGCCTCCCCCTCGCGCCCGCCGTCGCCCCGGGGGTCGCCACCCTGGGCTTCATGCTGCCCTACACGCCGCTCCACCACCTGCTCTTCGAGGACCTCGACCGCCCGCTGGTGATGACCTCGGGCAACCTCAGCGACGCCCCCCAGCTCACCGAAGACGCCGCCGCCGCCGAGCGCCTCGCCCCCATCGCCGACGCCTTCTTGACCCACGACCGACCCATCGCCAACCGCGTCGACGACTCCCTCGCCCGGGTCTACGCGGGCGCGCCGCGCGTGCTGCGCCGCGCCCGCGGCTACGCCCCGAGCCCCCTGCGCCTCCCGCCGGGGCTCGACCACCCTGACGCGCCCTCGGTCCTCGCCTTCGGCGCCCACCTCAAGAGCACGTTTTGCCTGGCCGACCGCCGCGGCGCCGTCCTGTCCCCCCACCTCGGCGACCTCGAGGACGCCGAGACCTGGGAGGACTACCAGCGCCAGCTCGCCGTCCTGACCGACCTCTACGGCCACCGCCCCGCCCTCCTCGTCGCCGACGCCCACCCCGAGTACCTCTCGACCAAGCTCGCCGCCGCCCGCGCCGCCGCGACCGGGCTCCCCCTCGTCCACGTCCAGCACCACCGCGCCCACGTCGCCGCCTGCCTCGTCGACCACGGCGTCCCCCTCGACCACCCGGCGGTCGTCGCGGTGGTCCTCGACGGGCTCGGCTGGGGCGACGACGGCGCGCTCTGGGGGGGCGAGGTCTTCGTCGGCGGCTACCGACGCCTCGATCGCGTGGCCCACCTGAAGCCGGTGGCGATGCCCGGCGGCGCTCGCGCCGTCGAGGAGCCGTGGCGCGACGCCTTCGCCCATCTCCACGCCGCCTTCGGCTGGGACGCCTGCCGCGCGCGCTTTGGCCACCTCGACAGCGACATCATCAGGGACCTCGACGCCCGCCCGGTCGCCATCCTCGAACGCATGATCGCGCGCGGCACCCACGCCCCCCTCGCCAGCTCCGCCGGGCGGCTCTTCGACGCGGTCGCCGCCGCGGTCGGCCTGTGCCGCGACCGCGTGAGCTTCGAGGGGGAGGCGGCGATGGCCCTCGAGGCCGCCATCGACCCGGGCTGGCGGGACGCCGACGACCCAGGCGGCGCCTACCCGTTCGACCTCTCGTCAGGCGCCGGCGGTCTCCTCCAGCTCGACCCGCGCCCGATGTGGGAGGCGCTGCTCACCGACCTCGCCCGCGCGGTCCCGGTCGGCGTCGTCGCGGCGCGCTTTCACCACGGGCTCGCCGGCGCCCTCGACGCCCTCGTCGCCGCCGTCGCGCCCGCCCCCGACGCCGTCGTCGCGCTGTCCGGCGGGGTCTTCCAGAACGCCACGCTCACCGAGGCCCTCAGCGACCGCCTCACCCGCCGCGGCCTGCGCCCCCTCGCCCAGCGCGACATCCCGCCCAACGACGGCGGGATCGCGCTGGGACAGGCGGCCATCGCCATCGCCCGCGCGATCCCGCCCGAGTAGAGGTCGGCCGCCGACCGCCCGCGGGCGACCACGGGCCACCGCCGAGCTTGGCCGCTGTCCCCGGGTCGCGGGGACGCTCGCGTCCGCGCCGATCGGCTGCGCCTCCCCCGCGTCATCGGCGCGGGGGCCGGATTGACACACCGCCTCGACAGCCGCGTGTGTCACGCTGACATTCCCGCCACCCGCTTCACGTCGGGGGAAGTCGGCCCCGCGCTCCACTCTGTCAGTATCGCAAATGCCGCGCGACGACGGGCGATCGACCGTGAAGCCCAAGAGATCCAATGGGATCTCGCCAAGGACGCGACCATTCGGTTCAATACACGCGTGCTTGCCCAGCGCGGGTTGACCTACCGCAAAACATCCCGTACGTTCACCAGGCATGCCACATAACCCATTGGAGTTGTTCATGATCCTTTCCAGCAAGGACTTCGGGCGACGTTGGCTATTCGTCGTCGCTGCGGTCGGATGCTTTGCCTCCGGTTGCTCGGACGACGCGGGCACGACGTCGCAGGACACCACTGGCAGTGACACCGTCGCGGACGCCAGCGCGACGGACACCATCGCGGACGCCAGCGCGACGGACACCGGCACGGACGCCAGCGCGACGGACACCGGCACGGACGCCAGCGCGACGGACACCGGCACGGACGCCAGCGCGACGGACGCCGGCACGGACGCCAGCGCGACGGACACCGGCGCCGCCACGGACACCAGCACGGACACCGGCGCCGCCACGGACACCGGCACCGCAACGGACACCGGCGGGGGCGACGTGGTCAGCAGCGGCACGATCGCGTTCACGCTGCGGTTCACGGACTTCGTCAGCAGTTCCCCTCTCGAGGGGCTCACCGTCAGCGTCCTCGACGAGACCGCGACCACCGACGCCGACGGCGAGGTGACGCTGTCCGTGCCGCCGAACGCGGACCTGAAGATCACCATGACGGGCCCCGGCGTGCGCGATTACTTCATCTACCACCACACCGGCGCGTCTGACGTGACGCTGAACTACGCCGTGGCGACCGACACCACCGTCGCCGCCCTCGAGGCGGTGCTGCAGATGTCGGTCGATGATTCCAAGGGGCTCCTCTCGGTCGCGCCCAGAGAGCGCGGCACGTTTGGCGCGATCCCCGGGATGACGATTACGGCGGACGCCGCCTCGGACCTCGCGCTCGTGTTCGACGCCTCCTCCGGCACCGGGCTCAGCCCGGGCAACACCACCCTCGACGGCTCGTCGTCCACCGCCATCTTCGTCAACATCGCCGCCGGCGACGTGACGCCGTCCTTCGACAGCGCCTGGGGCTGGACCTGCGACGGGCCGTCGCCCATCGACGTGCCCGCGGGCGCCTACGTGATCGCCGAGTACCTGTGCAGCTACACGCCGGTCGAGATCGGGCTGGAGCTCACCGACTTCCTGACCGCCGCGCCCATCGCGGGGGCGACCGTGGCAATCCTCGGGCAGACCCTGACCACGAACGACCAAGGCATGGTGGCGTTCGATGCGCCTCCCAACGAGGACATCAAGGTGGCCGTGACCGCCTCCGGGGTGCGCGACTACTACCTGTACCGGCGCACGCCGGACCACGACGTCGTCCTCAGCTACGCGCTGGCCACCGACGCCACCATCGCGGCGCTCGAGTCCGCGCTCGGGCAGACCGTGGACGACTCGAAGGGGCTCATCTCGATCTCGCCGCGCGAGGAGGGGACGCTCGCCATGATGGATGGGATGACGGTCACCCTCGACGTGGCCTCGGACCTGGCCCTGGTGTTCGACTCTGGTGCCACCACGGGCCTCAGCGCGGGCAACACGACGCTCGCGGGCTCGAGCTCGACGGTCGTCTTCATCAACGCCGCCCCGGGCCAGGTGACCCCGACCTTCAGCGACAGCAACGGCGACATCTGCGACGTCGGCCCGCTGCCGGTCGATGTGCCGGCGGGGAGCTACGTCGTCGCCAACTACCAGTGCCACGCGCCCTGATTCCCTGAGCCGGCCCGCGCCCGTAAGGGCCGGTGCCGGAGTAGGTTGATCGGATGGAGGCTTCGTCAGGTGCGTGTCGCCCGGAAGCGAAGGCAGACCGGGCGTCTTCCGAGCTTTCGGGGACGCGCAGATGGCGGCGGATCCGCCGGCAAGACGACGAGCGATCTCGGCACGGGCCGGCGCTTGGCCGGACGACCTGCGCGACCGGGGTCGCGCTGTCGCTCGCTTCCGCTGACGTCTCGCGCGACGGCGACCGGGAGGTCGCGGGCCGATCCCGCGGCCGCGCGTCCCGCGTGACGACACCGGAAACATGCTAGGGTCCCCGCGATGCAACCTTCACCGCCGTCGCGGCTCCCTCATGGTCGGCTCTCCACGGCGCTCCGCGGGCTCGTGGTGCTCCTCGTGGTCGCGCCGCTGTCGCTCCTCTACATGGTGGGGTGCCTGCTGCTCTTGCCCTGGCGGAGCCTGCGCATCCGGGCCGGCAACGCCTACGGCAAGGTCGTCGGCCGGCTCATCCTCGGCATGGTCGGCGTCAAGGTCCGCGTCAGCCACCGCGAGCGGCTGCGCGCCTCGGCGCCGGCGCTGTACGTCTGCAACCACACCTCCACCATCGACATGTGGGCGGGGATGTTCCTGTGCCCCTTCGGCGGGTGCGGCGTGGCGAAAAAGGAGATCGTCAAGGTCCCGTTCTTCGGGTGGGCGTACCTCCTGAGCGGACACCTGCTGCTCGACCGAGGTGACCGGGCGCGGGCCATCGCGTCGATGGAGGAGGCGCAGGAGGTCGTGAAGAAGCACCACCTGAGCCTGTGGATGTGGCCCGAGGGGACGCGCAGCCGCGACGGGCGCCTGCAGCCCATGAAGAAGGGCTTCGTCCACCTCGCCATCGCCACCGGGCTGCCGGTCGTGCCGGTCGTCTTCCACGACGCCGACATCATGTGGCCCGGGCACACCTTCGAGATCATCCCCGGCGACGTCCGGGTCGACGTCCTCGAGCCCCTCGACACGACGGGCTGGCGGCTCGAGACGGCGGACGCCCACGCCCACGAGCTGTGGACCCGCTTTCAAGCCGTCATGGGCGAGCGCCAGCGCGGCGTCGCCGCCGCACCGCCCGCCGAGGCTCAGAACGCGTAGCGCGCGAGCAGCTTCGCGTTGATCCCGGCGGCGTCGTAGCCCGAGCCGTGGACCCGATAGCGGGTGTCGGACGCGTTCTCGACCCGGGCGCGCAGCGTCAGCGCGGGGACGGGGAGCCACGTGAGGCCGACGCCGACGGTCGTCCAGCCGGGAGTGCCGGTGCACGGGCTGAGCAGGGCGTTGGCCCCCGACGGGTCACCGCAGATGCGCGGATCGGTGCGGTCCTCGGGGCTGAGGGCCGTCTGCCCCGCGGCGAAGCGCAGGTCCACACCGAGGCTCAGGTTCTCGAGGGCGCGCCACGTCAACCCTGCCCCGCCCTGAAACGGCGGCAGGCGACGCGGGGGCGTGCGGTCGCCGCTCGCGCCCGTCACCTCGCCGTCGATGTAGGACAGCTGCGCCTCGAGGACCACCCGATCGCCGAGCTTGGCCCGGAGCGCCGCCTCCACCCCGCGATAGGTCGCCTCGGTGGCGTTTGTGCGACGCACCACGCTCTTGCCGTCGATCTCGCTCTGACCCTCGTATGTCGCGTCTTCGCGAACAATGGCATCGCTTAGTGCGTTGCGGAAGACGCTGAGCGCCAACGAGAGCTCGGCGGTGTGGACCTTGGCGCCCCCCTCGACCAGCGTGCTGCGCTCGGGCCCGAGGTGGGCGTTGGGGACCTCGAAGGTCTGCCCGGTGTCGCCGAGCACGGTCGTCTCCTGCAGGTTCGGGGCGCGGAAGCCCTGCCAGACCCCGGCGTAGAGGTCGAGGCGCCCCCCGAGCAGCGCGCGGACGCTGCCGCCGCCGGTCAAGCCGACGTGGTCGAAGTCGACGGCGCCGAGGCCGGGGAGGTCGGGGGCCGAGGCGAAGACCCCGGTGCCGCGCACGGCCCCGCTCAGCACGACCTCGACGACGCCGGGCAGCAGCACCGGGCGCCCCTCGACCCGGGCGAAAGCGCCGAGCATGGCGTAGGTGGAGCCGTCGGAGAAGTTGCCGCGCGCGCTGGGGTCGTCGCTGCGCTCGCTGGCGATCCACTCGTGCTGCGCGTCGAGGCCGACCGTGACCTGCAGGCGATCCTCGAGGGCGTGCCCGCGGGCGAGGGCGGACAGGGCCAGCGCGGTGACGGCGTCGAGGTTGACCGAGCGCACCGTGGCGACGTCGGGGTCGAGATCGACGCAGCCGGCGCGGTCGGCGACGGTCCCGGAGGCGTCGGTCGGGCAGCGCCAGCGGGTGTTCTCCTCGCGCATGTGGTGGGCGCTCAGGGTCACCTCGAGCTGGCGCAGGAAGCCGCGCCGGGCGCGGTGCTCGAGGCGGACGTAGCCGAAGTTGTCGAGGTTGTCGGAGCGGCGCACGTCGCCCTTGGGGAGCCCGTCGGCGCGGCCGGCGTCGGGCAGCGTGCTCCCGAGGTAGAGCGCGGTCAGGCGCCACGCGGGGGTGATCTCGAAGCCCCAGCGGGTGGCCCAGTCGAGCTCCGAGAAGTCGCTCATCGGCACCTCGGCGCCGCCCCCGGCGCGTAAACCCTGGTGCAAGCGGCCGCTGACCCGGGCCCAGCCGGCGACCGCGTCGGCGCCGTAGGCGACCAGCCCGGCGAGGCGCGCGCCGAGGTCGGCGCTCTGACCGGCGAGCTCGACGTGACCCGACAGGCCGGCCGCGAACCGCGTTTCGAGGGTCCGGTAGCCGATGGTGCCGCCCATGGCGTCGCTGCCGTAGAGGACCGAGCCCGGCCCGAGGACGAGCTCGACGGCCTCGAGCATCCCGGGGTCGATGAGGGCGGCGTACTGGTTGGGGCCGGTGCGGAAGATGGAGGTGTTGAAGCGGACGCCGTCGACGAGGAGCAGGTTCTGCGGGCCGGTGAGGCCGCGCAGCATGGGGGTCGCCGCGCCGCGGTTGGTGCGCTGCACGCTGACCCCCGGCAGGGCGCCGAGGGCGTCCGGGACGTCGTCGGGCAGCAGCGCGTCGAGGCGCTCGCGGTCGAGGACGAAGACGGCGCGGTCGCTGTCGAAGGGGGTCGCCTCGGTGCGGCCCGGGGTGATCACGGTGCGGTTGTCCGGGTCTTCGGCGCGGGCCGACGCGCTCGCGCCCATGACGACGGCGAGCGCGACGCCGAGCCAGGCGCTGCGACGAACCATGACGACCTCCCTCCGTGCGACCCGCGCACCGCCGCGTGGGTCTCGGGGGGGACCTTGGCGTGACCTCCGGGGATTGGCAAGCCCGACCTCGGCGCCCGCATGCTGCACTGCATCATCCGGGCCGCGCCCACGCGCGGTGGCCAAGGACCGCGATGGTCACGGCGCTTGTGACCCTCGGCCGCGCGGGGGTAAGGTGTGGGGAGGCGCGCGCGTCCGTCATCGTCGCGCGCCGCGGTCACCCCTGACGCCCCGCCACGCGGGAAGCGGAGGACCCACGATGTCCCAGGACCCGACCCCCGGCCCCCGGAGGGCGGCCGAGCCGGCGCTCACCGACGCCCAGCGCGCCGCCATCAGCGCCCTCTCCCACGACGAGCAGGTCATCGCGGCGCCGGTCTGGCTGGCCCAGCAGGCCTACGTCCCCAACGACGCCGTCGAGCGTGCCTTCGCCGCTCAGGATCCGGACGGCTTCTGGCGCGACAAGGCCAAGCTCGTCGACTGGATGAGGCCCTTCGACACCGTCTGCGAGCTCGATCTGCCAAACCACCGCTGGTTCGTCGGCGGCAAGCTCAACGCGTCGGTCAACTGCATCGACCGGCACGTCGCGGGCGAGCGGCGCCTCAAGGCGGCCCTCATCTGGGTCGGCGAGGACGGTGAGGAGCACACCTACACCTACAACCGCCTGTACCGCGAGACGAACCGCTTCGCGAACGCGCTCAAGCAGCTCGGCGTGGCCAAGGGCGACCGCGTCATCATCTACATGCCGCTGACCCCCGAGGGCGTCGTCGCGATGCTGGCGTGCGCCCGCATCGGCGCCATCCACTCGGTGGTGTTCGCCGGCATCGGCACCCAGGCGCTGCGCAGCCGCATCGAGGACTCCGGCGCCAAGGTCATCCTCTGCTCGGACTTCACCTTCCGGCGCGGCAAGAAGATCGCGCTCAAGCCGACGGTGGACGAGGCCGTGCGCGACCTCTACTCCGTCGAGGCCGTCGTGGTCCACCGCCGCGGCTCGCGCCCCGGGGACGCCCCCTTCACCTTCGAGTCCGAGCGCGAGCACGACTTCTACGATGTCCAGCAGGGGCGCTCGATCCACTGCGACCCCGAGCCGATGGACGCCGAGGACCCGCTCTTCATCCTCTACACCTCGGGCACGACCGGCAAACCCAAGGGCATCGTCCACACCACCGGCGGCTACCTCGTCGGCACCAGCTACCTGGCGCGGGCCTTCTATCAGATCCGCGACCGCGACATCTATTGGTCGACCTCGGACATCGGCTGGATCGTCGGGCACTCGTTCATCGTGTACGGGCCGCTCTCGGTGGGCGCGACCATCTTCTGCCGCGAGGGGGTCCCCGACTACCCGTCGCCGGCGGTCACCTGGGAGCTGTGCGAGCGCTTCGGCGTCGACATCATGTTCACGGCGCCGACCGCGGTGCGCATGTGGATGAGCCACGGCGCCGACGTCCCCGCCGGCTACGACCTGCGCAAGCTCCGCCTCGTCGCGTGCGCCGGCGAGCCGCTCAACCCCGAGGCACACCACTGGGCGCAGGCCAACCTGGTCGGGCAGTCGGGCGGCATGGTCGTCGACAACTGGTGGCAGACCGAGATCGCCGGCCCGGTGCTCGGGACGCTGCCGACCTTCGACGCGCGCCCGGGCAAGGTCGGCAAGGCCATCCCCGGCGCCGACGTGGCGGTCGTCGACGCGAGCGGCGCGCCGGTCGCCGCCGGTGAGGGCGGCCAGCTGGTGATCCGCCGGCCTCTGCCCTACATGCTCCGCACGGTCTGGAACGACCACCCGCGCTACGAGCGCTACTGGAGCCAGATCAAGGGCTACTACACCGCCGGCGACATCGCGGTGCGCGACGCCGACGGCTACTTCGCGGTGCTCGGCCGCGCCGACGACGTCATGAACGTCGCCGGCCACCGCATCGGCACCGCCGACGTCGAGTCCTCGCTGCTGCGCCACCCGGCGGTCGCCGAGAGCGCGGTGATCGGCCTGCCCGACCCGGTCAAGGGCGAGCGCATCAAGGCCTTCGTCGTCCTGCGGGCGGGGATCGCCGACGGCCCGGGCCTCATCGGCTCGCTCAAGGACCACGTGCGCCAAGACCTCGGCCCCATCGCGACCCCCGCCGAGATCGAGCTGCGCGAGACGCTGCCGAAGACCCGTTCGGGCAAGATCGTCCGGCGCTACCTCAAGGCGGTCGAGCTCGGCGACGACCCCGGCGACCTCTCGACCCTGGCGGACTGAGCGCCGCGGCGCTACTTGAAGCGGTCCTTGGCGGGGACGAGGTGGCGACGTATCTCCTCGGGCGTCAGCGGCCTGGACCGCGGCACCGGGTGTCCCGGGGGGCCGGTCGCGCACCACCCGTCCGGCGTGGCTGAGCCAAGCAACGGCGGGTCGACGCGCTCGCCGGGCGCCTCGAGGGTCGCCCAGGTGTGCCGCTCGATCTGCGGCGGAGGCGTCGCCGACCTCGTGAGCGTCAGGGTCGTCACGAGGGCTGCGAGCAACTCGTCCTCCTACTGCTCCTGCTGGTGCGACTCTCTCCAGCGGTGGTCGCACTTGTAGCAGACCAACTCGAGCGGCCCCGTCGTGGCCACCATCGTGGGCACGAGGTCGACCTGGAACGAGCCGCACGCGGGGCAGGCGCGATCCTCCATGCGCTCGGTCGGGATCGGGAGGCGCTCGCCGCGGACCCGCCGCTCGACGTAGAGGTAGATGCCGAGCAGGGTGAGCCCGAAGAGGAAGGAGAGGATGAGAAAGAGGGTGGATCCGTCGAGGAGGATCGCCGGCACGATCACGACGACCGTGAAGTAGAGCAGGAGCTGAACCCCCCGATCCCGGTCACGGAGCTCGCGGCCGACGAGCGGCGCGGTCGCGACGAGCCCGGCGATCCCGCCGCCGCACAGCACGCTGGTGACGATCACGAGCGCGTCCGCTTGCGCCTTCGCCATCCCCATCGCGAGCCGGAGGATGTCGTCGCGCAGCAGCGACAGCGCAAGGTAGTCGAACACCCACGCGGCGAGGGCGAATACCACGACGATCAACGGGTAGCGCACGGCTGGGGACAGTGGAGCGCGGCTCAAGACGGCACCTCTCGGCTCATCGGACGCGGACGGGGGCATCATAGGCCGCTTTCGCCGCGCCCTCCACCGAGCGCGGGCCGCCGCGGCGTCAGGGCGCCGGCGCCACGTGGACCGGGCCGACCGTCTCGGCCGCGCACGCGTCCTCCGCGCAGCTGAGCTCGAAGTACATCGCGGCGCCGAACGGCGTGCGCCACATCAGGGTCTCCACCCTCCCCGAGCGGGTCGGGCGCCACCGCCTGATGCGCTTGCGGTAGGTCTGCTCCTTGACGTTGGCCTCGAAGCGCACCTCGCGGATGTCGTGGCCCGCCGGGAGGACGACCTCGACGCGCAGCTCGCCGGACAGCGCGGGGAGCTCGCGCCCCTCCGACGGCCGAGCACGCGCGACGCTCACGAGGTCGACGCGCTCGCCGGTCTCCGCGACCGTGCCCCAGACGTGCCACGCCAGGGTCGGTGGCGCGTCGGGGACCGGCCCGGGGGAAGCCACGGCCAGGGTCAGGGCGAGCAGGCTGAGGAGGCTCGTCATCGCGACTCCGGGTGGGGGGACGGCCCGATTGTCGCACGACGGGCGCACATCTCGCCGCTTCTTCTTGCGTCGCACCGTCGGGCTCGCTTCGCGTGCGCGATCCGATAGTGCGAAGACTGCTCTTCGGCGCTTGAGCGCAGCGCGACACGGTGTCATCCTCCGAGCGGGGTGAGGTTCCACTCGGAGCTGAGGAGAGCCATGTTCGTGCAACACGAGGGTGTCGCAGCCGCCGTCACGCAGGCCCCGCAAGAGGAACAGGCGCGATCGAACACGGCGCTCCGGGGGATGAGCTTCGCCGACGGCGCGGCCGCGGTGACGCCACAGATCGTCGAGCGGCGCGCCAAGGCGCGTGAGCTGACCCAGGCGATGAAGGCCGCCCTCAGCGGCAGCGCCGGCGCCGGCAAATACCCGGCCCAGACGAAGTTCCTCCTCGACGTGCTGCCAGACAGCGTCGTCTCGCAGCTCCAGACCCAGGTGCCGGCGTCCATCACGCTCGCGCAGGCGGCGCTCGAGACGGGTTACGGGCGCAGCGTCCCGCCGGGCAACAACTTCTTCGGCATCAAGGGGACGGGGCCGGCCGGCACGACCCTCCAGAACACCCAGGAGGAGGTCGGCGGCAAGCTCGTCGACACCCAGGACAAGTTCCGCAAGTACAACGACCGCGCCGAGTCGTTCGTCGACCACGCCCGGCTGCTCAGCGAGAACCCGCGCTATGGCAAGGCCATGGAGAAGCGCGAGGATCCCGACCAGATGGCCACCGAGATCAAGAAGGCGGGCTACGCCACCGACTCGAGCTACCCGAGCAAGCTCCAGTGGATCATGCGGACCTTCGGGCTCAAGCAGATCGACCCGTTGGTGCGCCAGGCGGCGGCCCTCGCCGTGACCCCCGATGACGCGCTGCTGGCCTTCGGACGCACGCCCGGCGCGGGCGGGACCACCCAGGTCCCGACGAAGCCCCAGACCACGGCGACGACCAACACCCCGAAGCCGACCACGCCGAGCGCGCCGCAGGGCGGCGACGTCTACGTGGTGGTCTCCGGCGACACGCTCTCGACCATCGCCCGCCGGACCCTCGGGGACGCCGGCCGCTACGGCGAGATCGCCAAGCTCAACGGCATCGCCAACCCGAACCTCATCCGCGTCGGCCAGCGGCTGACGCTGCCCGGCGGCGCCGCCGCGCCCGCCCCGGCGGCGACCCGCAGGTACGTGGTGCAGCGCGGCGACACGCTGTCGACCATCGCCCGGAAGATGCTCGGGGACGCGGGACGCTACATGGAGATCGCGCGCCTCAATCGGCTGCCCGACCCCGACCGCGTCCAGGTCGGCCAGACGCTGACCCTGCCGGGCTGAGTCCCGATTCGCCCACCGCACCCGCGGGCCCTCGGGCCGCCGCCCCGCGGGCGCGGCCCGGGCCTCCGGGCGGGTCAGCGCTTGCGCCGCCGCACCGCTCGGGTCAGCTTCTTAGGGAGCCTCGCGAGGTCCGACTCGGGCACGTAATCGGCCCCGCCGATGGTCAGGGTCCGAGTCATCGCGCTCATGTCGTCGTCCGGGCCGACCACCACCAGCGGGCGCCCACCGAGCACACCTCCAGCCAGCCACGACGCGAGCGTGTCCAACATCGCGGCCGGCTCGGAGCGGATGTCGACCACGACGGCGTCGGTGCGCCCCGACTCGAAGACCGGCGGCACGTCGAGGCTCTCACCCAACTCACAGCTCGCTCCCTGGGACCTCAGGGTGGTGCAGGCCGAGCGCCCGAAGTCCACCCCGGCGCACTGCAGCACCAGCACCTCGAGCCCCGCGGCGACCAGCGGGCGCGCCACCCGCTCGGTGTCGGCGATCCCCGCCGCCGCGGCGCGCTCCTCGCGGCGCCGCGTGGTCTCCTCCAGCGCCCGCGCCAGCATCGCCCCGTCCGACGGCCGGTCGATCGCCTCGAGCAGCGCCACCTTCACCTCGTCGATAGTCTGCGGCCGGTTCTCGGGCGCCTTCTCGAGGCACCACAGCGCGGTCGTCTCGAGCGCCTTGTCCACCGGCCCGCGCGCGCGCTGCGACGGCGGCACCGGCTCGTCGTAGAGGTGCATCGCCAGGCACTCCACCGGCGAGACGCCCTCGAACGGCGGGCTGCCGCACAAGAGCTCGTACAGGATGCACCCGACGGCGTAGATGTCGCTGCGCCGGTCGAGCGCCTTGTCGAGCGCCTGCTCCGGCGACATGTACGCCGGCGTCCCCGACACCGAGCCGTCCCGCGTCAGCCGCTGGTCCTTGTCCCCCTCCATCAGGAACGCGAGCCCGAAGTCGACGACCTTCAGCTGCTCGCGCCCGTCGGCGTCCTTCACGATGATCAGGTTCTCGGGCTTCAGATCGCGGTGCAGGAGATCCATCCGGTGCGCCGCGCTCAGGGCGTCGCAGAGCTGCCCCATGAAGTACACGATGCGGTCCGCGGCCATCCGCCCCTGACGCAGCAGGACCTGATCGAGGCCCCGCCCCTCGAGGTACTCCATCGCGATGTAGAGCTGCCCCTCCCACTGGCCGAAGTCGTACACGATGACCGAGTTCGGGTGGCTCAACATGCTCGCCGTCCGCGCCTCCCGCTCGAAGCGCACCGCCAGCTCGTCCTTCTGCGCCAGGTGCGCGTGGAGGACCTTCACCGCCGCGCGCCGCTTCAACCCCAGCTGCGTCGCCAGGTAGACGCGCCCCATCCCGCCCTCGCCGATGAGGCTCTCGACGCGGAAGCGCCCCGCGACGAGCGCACCGATCCAGGGGTCCTCCTTCGTCATCACCGCCCCCCTCACTCGTCGAGCAGGAAGATCTCGCTCGTGCGGTTGCGCCCGACGATGTCCACGTTGCCGAGGGAGTGCCCGTCGAACTCGCCCGAGACGTGGCTCATCGTCTCCTTGGTGATCAGGATCTGCCCCGGTCGCGCCAGCCGCTCGAGCCGCGCGGCCACGTTCACCACGTCCCCGATCGCCGTGTACTCCATCCGCTTCTCGGAGCCGATGTTGCCGACCACCGCCGGGCCGGTGTGGATCCCGATGGCGAGCTCGACGTCGTGGCCGACCTCCTTGCGCCACTTGGCGTTGCCGACCTCGAGCCAGCGCTGGATCTCCTCGGCGGCGCGGACCGCCCGCTGCGCGTCGTCCGGGTGCGCCACCGGGGCCCCCCAGATGGCCATCACGCAGTCCCCGATGAACTTGTCGACGATGCCGCCGTGCTTGAAGACGATCTCGGTCACGATGGTGAAGAGCTCGTTGAGCAGCCCCACCACGAACTCCGGCGAGTGCGCCTCGATGAGCTCGGTGAACGCCACCACGTCGGCGAACATCACCGTGATCTCGCGGCGCTCACCCCCGAGCTTCAGCTCTCCCTGCCCAGCGACGATCTGGTCGACCACGTCCGCCGACAGGAACCGGCTCAGGTTCCCGCGGACCCGCGTCTCCTCGACCAGCTGATCCCGGTAGTCGCCGAGGCCGCGCGCCATGTCGTTGAACGCGTACCCCATCCGGGCCACCTCGTCCGCCCCGGTCACGGCGACGCGCGTCGCGAAGTCCCCGCCGGCGACCTTCACCGCCGCCCGGGACACGCTCACCACCGGCGCCGCCAGCCGCCGCGCGGCCCACACGCCGAGGAGCAGCGCCAGCAGCGCGAAGACCGACCCGAGGATGAGCGCCGTCCGCCACGCGCGCGTCACCGCCGCGTACGCCACGTCGCGCGGCTGCTCGACGATGACCGCCCAGGACAGCTCCGGCAGCGGCACCACCGCGCCGATGAGCTCCTCGCCCCCATCGCGGGTGTAGTCGATGGTGTGCGCCACGTCGTTGCGCAGCACGCTCCCGCTGGTGAGGCCGCTGAGCGGTCCGTGGCCCGCCAGGTCCTGCCACAGCGACGCGGCGTCCGCGGCCGCGATGACCTCGAGCCGCTCGTCCACGAGGCGCACCAGGTCCTTGCGGCCCCCGAAGCGCCGCGCGCTCAGCTCGGTCGTCACCGCGGAGAGTCCCCCCAGATCCACCCCTGTCCACGCGTAGGCGTAGAGCTCGCCGTCGGCGCGCCTGATCGGGATGACCACCGGCAGCACCGGCGCCCCGTCGCTGCGTCGCACGACGCTCGAGAAGACCCGCCGCTCGCTGTCGGCGATCCGGCGCGTGTCCAGGTCGAGCGCCTTGGGCGGGGCGACCATCACCGCTCCGTCCCGACGCGGCGCCCGGAGCTCGACCAGCAGATCCCCCTCCGGCGCGTAGAGCGTATAGTTGTCGACCGTCTGCGCGCCGATGAGGAGCGCCTTCGCGCTGCGCTCGCGGTCTTCCTTCGACGCCCCCTCCATCGCGAAGGCGGCGCCCACCGTGCGCGCCTCGGCGGTCGCCTGCTCGACGAGCCCTCGCACGGCGCTCAGCGCGACGTCGGCCGTGGCGAGGTGATACTCCCGCGCGCTGGTCGCGAGCTCATCGACGTCGTGGCTCACGATCTGCCAGGTGGTGACGCTGAGCGGGATCAGCGCCGCAACGACGAGCGCGAGCGCGTACTTTTGCCACAGACGCATGTCTCAGGGGCCCCCGTAGCCGATGTCGAACGAGAGGGTCCCGATGAAGTCGCCGAAGCGCGCCTTGCCGTCATCGTTGAGGCCGAGCCCCGCCGCGAGGCCGAGGCGCGCGCGCCCGAGGTGCAGGTAGACGCCGAGCCCCGCCGCGAGCGCCGTCCAGCTGTCCACCCCGTCGGGGGTCGAGAGCGCCACCGACGCGTCCAGCTCGGCCCCGACGCTGAGCACGTCCACCGGCCGGATCCCGAGCCCGAGCGTCCCGGAGTACGCCAGGTGCGTCCCGACGTCGCCGAAGTCGCTCGCGACCACGACCGCCTGCCGGGTGTCGATCCAGAAGCCGTCGGCCAGCGTGAAGCGCAACAGCACCCCGGGCTCGATGCCCATCACCCGGGTGTCCGCCCGCTTGGCCAGCGGCAGCCGCAGGCGCAGCGACGGCGCCAGCGAGAACACGCCCCCCGACGCCACGAGGTAGCGCACGCCGAGCACCAGGTCGCCGAGCCCGTGGGTCTCGGCGTCCTCGCCCTCGAGGGAGGGCCGGAAGAAGGTCAGCGCCGCGTCGAGCCCGAGCTTGTCCTCGAGCAGCGCCACCTCGCCAGCCAGGGTCAGGCCCAGCACCTTCGGCGCCCCCACGCTGTCGCCGTCGCCGACCCGCGCGTGGAAGCCCAGGTACTCGGTCGGCACCATGGCCGGCAGCGCGGTCGCCTGCAGACGTCGGTCCCACGCGAGCCCGGGAGCGGAGTCGCGCCAGGTGAAGACGTAGGGGACCGTGTCCTCGCCCGCGTTCGCGACCGGGTAGATCCGCTGCCCGATCACGCCGCCGGGCCAGCTCACGCGCACGCCGACCTCGCGCTCAATCACCGGCGCCGCGATCTGCACGGCGTACTCGCCGGCGCCGCGCTCGGTCGCCTTCAGGATGCCCCCCGGAGACGCCTCGATGACCAGGTCCGGGACCATCGCCGGGCGCCCGCGCTCGTCGGTCACGGTGACGACCAGGTCCCGCGGCCCCTCGCCGCGGTTGAGAGGCGCCGCCAGCTCACCGAGGGCGGCCTGCGCCGCCAGGATGTTCACCGTGAACGGCGTCGCCGTCTCCACCCCCACCCGCCGCACGTCGACGACGACGCGCCCGGGCTTCTTGAGGCGCAGGGGCTCCGATCCGGGCGCGAACGGCGCCGAACCGATCCGCCACTCCAGCGCCTCCGCGGCCGGAGACGGCACCACGAGCCGCGTCAACGCGACCGTGGAGAACGCCCCGTCCTCGTCCTGCGACATCGCCCGGCTCGACTCGACCCCGACCACCCGCAGCTCGATCGGCGCCGTCGGCGGGCCCTCCAGCCCCAGGTCGTCTCGTGCTGCAACGCGTGCGTAATAGGTCCCCTCCTCCATGCCCTTCATCAAGAAGGCTTGCTGCACTGCAGCAGACACCGTGACGTCGAGGAAGGTCTCCTTGAAGGCCTTGTCGTCGGCGATCTCGACGCGATAGCTCGTGGCGCCGTCGACGGCCTTCCACGACGCCTTGAAGTCGACCTTGGCCCCCTGCGGCACCAGCGCGACGACCACGCCGTCGGCGTCGGTCGCGGTCTCCCAGGCGGGGACCGGCGGCAGCGGGCGCGCCGGCTCGGCCGCCTTGCCCTTCTTCACCACCGTGCCGTAGCCCTCGGCGACGTCCACCGCCGAGCCGACCTTGCCCTTGACCGCCGCGCGCCCCTCGTAGACCGACACCATCGAGGCCAGCACGGTGGCCTCGACCTGCGCCAGCTTCGCGAACAGCTCCACGTTGCCCGACGGCGTCTCCACCTGCATCGGCGCGGCGTCACCGTCGAGCCGCGCCAGCCCACCGCGGATCGTCCCCTGTTCGAGGACCACCCGGGTCTTCTCCTGCCTCGCCGTCCGCCGCGCCGACCCGCCGTAGATGACGAGCAGCGCGTTCTCGCGCAGGCGCAGGTCCGACTCGTCCTCGAAGACGATGTTGACCGCCGAGTCCCCGCCGGTGGCGACCTTGTAGAGCTTCCACAGGTTCATGCGCTCGCGCGCGTCGAGCCAGTCGATGGCCTTCGGCGGCTTGGCCTTCACGTCCCGCTTGGTCCAGGTCACCTGCGCCTCGGGCAGCACGTCGCCCTTGGGCAGGCGCAGCACCTGCCCCGGCTTCAGCAGGAACGGGGGTTTGCCGATGAACGTGTTGTATTTATAGACGATTTGGTATTGCTTGCCGCTGCCGTAGAAGGCCTCGGCGATGGACCAGATCGAGTCCCCCGGCTGCACCGTGTAGGTGAGCATCTCGGGCTCCGCCGCCCGGGCCGGGCTCGACGCCGCGACCCCGACCGCCAGCGTCCCCAACACCGCCGCCGCCGCTAGTAGATGCCGCATCATTCCCCGTCCTCCTGGCCCTCGGTCGGCTCGGTCGTCACGGGCTCGGCCTTGGGGGTGTTCGGGACCACGCCGCCCGGGCCCACGGGCGCCCCCGGCTTGATCTTCGACCCACCATCGTCCCGCAGCGTGCCGTCGGGGTTCTGGTCGTTGGCGATGACGTGGAACTCGACGCGCCGGTTCTTCGCGCGCGCCGCCTTGTTGCGCCGCGGGTCGACCGGGCGGGTCGGCCCGTAGCCCATCGGGTAGAGGCGCCGCCCGTCGACCCCGTGCTCGACGAGGTAGCCCTTGACCGACCACGCCCGGCGCTCGGAGAGGTCGACGTTCTGCTCCTTGTCGCCCTGATCGTCGGTGTGGCCCTCGATGCGGACGCGCTTCACCTCGGGGTGCTGCAGCAGGAAGGTCGCGACCTTGTCGACGACGCCCAGGCTCTTCGGGCTGAGCTCCGCGCTCCCGGACACGAAGGCGATGGTCTCGCTGATGGTCAGCAAGCCCGAGACGGCCTGGATCCCGCTGGTGTCGACGCCGCCCTCGTCGGGGCAGCCGTCGTCGTCGTCGACGCCGTTGTAGACCTCCTTCTCGTCGGGGCACTTGTCGGCCGTGTCGGGCACGCCGTCGTCGTCGTCGTCGAGGTCCGGGCAGCCGTCGCCGTCGAAGTGCCCGTCGCGGTCCTCGGGCTCGGTCAGGCAGCGGTCGGTCGACGACGGCACGGCGTCCCCGTCGCGGTCGGGGTCCGCCGCGGCCATGGCGTCGAAGCGGGCGTCGTTGAGCTTCGGGATCGGCGCGTAGGCGTAGCTGGGCTGGGCCGTCGGGTCGTCGGCGGGGCGCGGGACCCGCGCCTCCTCCCACTTGGGCGGCGTCGGGCCGCCGTAGGTCAGGTTGAAGACGACGCGGTAGTCCGGGGCGCCGTAGCCGCTCGTGAGCCCGGCGCCGGCCGCGGCGGTCACCGTGAAGTCGCCGGGTCGCCAACGCACGCCGGCGAGGGCCTCGATCGGGGTCTTGCGGGCCGTCGCGGCGCCGTCCGGATCGATGGCGTCGGTGCCGAAGCCGAGCGAGGCCTGAACCTCGCCGAGCAGCGAGATGTCGTAGGCGCCGACCGGGAGATCGGCGCCCAACCCGAAGCGCAGCTCGTCACCGACCGCGAGATCGTCGACCACGACCTGCGAGGTCCGCATGCGGTAGCCGACGTTGAAGGCCACGACGGCGCCCGCCGCGGAGCGCCAGTCGACGGCGAGCCGCGGCGTGAGGTTGAGCCCGTCTTCGCCGGCGAAGATCGTGCTGCCGCCGGAGGTCGGGATCGTCAGGTCGACCGCGAGGGCCAGGCCGAAGCCCGCCGCACCGGGATCGGCGCCGAAGATCCGCCCGCGAGCGACGACCCGGAGGTCACCGAAGGAGACGTTGGTCTCGCGACTGCCGCCGGTGCCGAAGCCCTCGACGATCTGCAGCGGCGCACCGAGCGACAGCTCGAAGCGATCGAAGAGGCCGAGGCCCACCGCGAGGGTGGCGGTCCCGCGGTTGCGCAGCGGGCCGTGATCGATGGTGTCATCGGTGGTGCGGGTGACCAGCTCGTCGTTCGCGAAGGACGCGAAGAGGCCGCCCCACAGCTGCAGGTGCCCTGGGACCAGGCTGGTGTCGACGCCCAGCACCCCGGTGGTCCCGAGGGAGGGCTCATAGAGGCGTGGATCGACCGTCTGCGCTTGCGCGGCGCCGGCCGAGAGCGCCAACGAGGCGAGCGCGGCCAGGGTGGCCACACGGCGCGGCGGTGGCTGTGAGGACATCGGACGAACCTCCTGACGAGAACGCGGGCGGTCTCCACCCCAACCGCCCGGGGACCTAGGTGTTATCACCCCGAGGCGGTCTACCAGGCCTGCCCTCGTGGGAGGGCCCGGCGGATGTAACCGGCGCCGCACGGGGCGCCAGGAGGAAACTACGCCGGACCGGGCTCGGACGCCACCCGAGGTGAGCACGCGGTGGCCACCGTCGGATTTTCCTCCTACCCTGGCGCTCCGCAGGGAGGCGACCGTGACCGCGACCGACCACGCCGAGCGCTACGACGAGGTGCCCTACCCGCCTCTCGTCCACTCCTTGAGCCACCCGCGCACCGTCGGCGCGATGGCGACCCTGTTCGGGCTCGCGCCGACGCTCCCCGATCGCGCGCGCGTGCTGGACCTCGGGTGCGCGTCCGGCTCGAACATCATCTCCCTGGCGGCCGAGCTCCCCGGCGCACGCTTTCACGGCGTGGACATCTCCGCCAGCGCGATCGCGCGCGGCCGCGCCTTCGCCGCCGAGCTCGGGCTCGACAACGTCACCCTCGCGGTGGCCGATCTCTACGACGACCTGGACCTCGGCGAGTTCGACTACGTCCTGTGTCACGGCGTCTTCAGCTGGGTCACGCCGGCGCTGCAGGAGCGGCTGCTCACCCTGGCCGCGCGCCACCTGGCGCCGAACGGCGTCGCCTACTTCAGCTACAACACGTTCCCCGGCTGGCACCTCGTGAACCTGGTGCGCCAGCTCTTCTTGCGCCGCACCGACCCGACGCTGCCGCCGCTCGAGCGCGTCCAGCAGGCCCGCGAGGTGCTCGCCGCGCACGTCACCACGGCCCTCGACGGGAGCCTCCTCAAGGCGCTGCTGCTGCACGAGCAGCAGGTGATCGCCTCGGTCAGCGACGAGTACATCTACCACGAGCACTTCGTCGCCGAGCACCACCCCGTCTACTTCGAGGAGTTCGCCGCCCGCGCCTACGCCGCCGGGCTCACCTACGTGAGCGACGCGCGCCCGGACTTCGTGCTGCCGGAGACCCTGCCGCCGAAGATCGCCGCCGCGCTCGCGCCGGTCAGCGGCACCCTCGCCGTCCAGCAGCAGCTCGACCACCACCTCAACACGCGCTTTCGCTGGTCGCTGCTGTGCCGCAACGGCCTGACCCCGCGCCTGACCATCGAGCCGCAGGCCCTCGCGGCGCTCCACGTCAGCCTGCCCCGCGATCGCGACCTCGCGGTCTATGCGGACCGGGCCGAGATCACCAACGGCGACGGCCGCCGCATCACCGTCAACGACCGGGTGGTCGCCGACATCCTGGCCCATCTGCGCGAGCGCGCGCCGGCGAGCGTCCCGATCGTGGACCTCGTCGAGCTCAGCGTGCCCGGGGGGCGCGAGCTCGCAGGGTCTCTGGTCGGGCTCTTCTTCTCCGGGGTGACGGTGCTGACGACCGCGCCGATCGTGGCCGCGCCCCAGCTCCCCGAGCGCCCGCGGGTGCCGCCCATCAACCGCCTCCAGGCGGCGCGCGGCGAGGCGGCCACGAGCCGCGTCTTCTTGTCACAGCGCCTCGACGCCCTCGGGTCGCGGCTGATCCCGCTCCTCGACGGCACCCGCGACATCGCGGGCCTGGCCGCGACCCTCGGGGAGCCCGCCGATGTCGTCGAGGGACACCTCCGCGTCTACCTCGACGCGGCGCTGATCCTGCCGTAGGCGGCGGCGGGTCGCGCCCGGGACCCGGCCGCGCGGGCGACCGGCGGCGGCGGCGACGACGCCCGCCCCGCGCGCTGGACCGCCGAGGATCGCGTGCCTATTACGAGCGAGCACGTGAGACCGCCCGCCCCGACTCGGCGGTTCGCGGCCCGCGATACACCAAACCCCGACGAGGAGCTCCCGATGGGCCTGCAAAGCATGGGATACACGACCGTCCTGGACACCAACGACATCGACGCCGCCGTGGCGCGCGTCACCGAGGCCCTCAAGGGCGAGGGCTTCGGGGTGCTGACCACCATCGACGTCGAGGCGACCCTGCGCGCCAAGCTCGGCGTGGAGTTCGGCCCCTACCGCATCCTCGGCGCGTGCAACCCCAAGCTCGCCCACGCCGCGCTCACCCACGCCCCGGCCCTCGGCCTGCTGCTACCGTGCAACGTGACGGTCCGGACGGTGCCGGGGGGGACGGAGATCTCGATCATCAAGCCGACCGAGATGTTCCAGACCCTCGACGACCCCGGCCTCGCCAAGGTCGCCCACGACGCCGACGTGAGCCTGAGCCGCGTCGTCGAGGCGCTCAAGTAGCAGCGGGGTCCGCGCCACGCCGACGACCGGCCCCCGCCTCTCAAACGGTGGGCGTCCGGTCGCACGACGAGCGCCCCGCCACGCCAACGGCAGGGCGGGACCCGGAGGCCGTAACGGGTCCCGCAGGTCGGCCTGCCCAGCCCCCTGGAGGCCGCGGGGGGCGGACCGATACGACGCTGGCGCCAGAAGGGACACACCGTGGCCCTCTGGCGGCCGCGGGGGCCGCAGTGGCCAACCGATACGACGACGCCCGCCCCGTGTGCGCTCAGCGCCCGCCCGCGCTCAGGTCCCGGCCGCGGCGCGCTCGCTGTCGAAGAAGCGCTGGATCGCCTGGGGCACCAGCATCAGGTTCGGCTGCACCTTGCCGACCGCCCAGCTCGTGATCTTCGGCGCGAACTTGCGCGCCAGCGGCCCGGGCAGCGGCAGGTGCTCGGGGTGGATGATCAGGCTCCCGTTGATCTCGAGCTCGGTCGCGCCGTCGTCGAGCTCGCGGATGTAGTTCAGGCCGCTGCAGGTGTAGAGCTTCTGGAAGCGGTTCGGCTCGAAGCTCCACGTGATCGTGCGGGCGTCGCTGTCCCACAGCGCGCGGTCGTGCCAGGCGGTCATCGCCTTGGTCACGAACGGCCGCGCGAAGGTCGGCACGCCGTGCGAGTTCCCCTGCCAGGCGTTCACGATGCGGACGCGCGGGCCGTCGACCTCGCGCTCGACCTCCGCGATCGCGTCGACCGTCGGGAGGAACGGGACCAGATCCGTCAGCCGGTCCCGGAGCATGACCAGCACCCGGTCGACGGGGCCTGCGATCTTGGCGCGGAAGGAGAAGTCCATGGAGGGTCGCCGTTTGGTGGTTCCCGGCCGCCCACGTGGCGTGCCGTTCGGCTGGGAACGGTTGTCGATTCCACCACCGATCGGTCGGCACGCGACTGGGGTGCGAATGAGATTACGCACCTTGCGGGGTCGTTACCAGAGGCAACGGCAGGTCGGCGACCGATACGGCGCCACCGCTGCGCAACCGTCACCGCGAAGCTGAGCAGCGGCGAGATCGCGACCTCCCGGTCGGCGGCTTCACAGCGGCCTCCGCCGTGGGGTAGAAGACCTCGTCGCGCGATCGTCGGGAGCCCGCTATCCCTACCCTGCCCTCCACCGTCGAGATCGAGCAGCTCGCCAAGGACCCCCGGGCGCTGGCGCGCGCCCGCGAGAGCGCCGCCCCGCGCCTGTGGACCGGGCTCGGGCGCTCGCCCCGGGCCATCTGGGGCGCGTGCCGGGGCTCGGCGGTCTACTCGGTCGCCGTCGCGCTCGAGGACCGCGTCGGCCGCTGCACCTGCCCGAGCCACCAGTACCCGTGCCGCCACGTCGTGGCGCTGCTGCTCCTCGCCGACGCGCGGCCGGGGGATCTGCCCGAGGCCGCCCCGCCCGACGACGTCGCCGGCTGGCTCGAGCGCCGGACCGCGAAGGCCGCCGCGCGAGCCGAGCAGGTGTCCGCGCCCCCGCCGGATCCGGAGGCCCAGAGGAAGCGCGCCGAGGCCCGCCAGGGGCGGATCCAGGCCGGCGCCGCGGCCCTCGACCGCTGGCTCTCCGATCTGGTGACCCACGGGCTGGCGTCCCTGTCCGAGGACGCCGCCGAGGCGTGCCGACGCGAGGCCGCCCGCCTCGTCGACGCCCAGGCCCCCGGCCTCGCGACGCGGGTCCAGGCCGTCGCGGCGCTGGTCGAGGTCGACCTCGACTGGCCCGAGCGCGTCCTCGACGCCCTCGGCCGCGTCGCGCTCTTGTCCCGCGCCGCCCAGCGCCTCGATCAGCTCGACCCGGCGACCGCCGACGACGTCCGCGACGCCCTCGGCTGGGCCACCCGCAAGGACGAGGTGCTCGCCCGCGGCGAGCGCCAGGTCGACCTGTGGCAGGTCGTCGCCCAGGTCGAGGAGGTCGACGACGACGACCTACGCCAGCAGCGCAGCTGGCTCACCGGCGCGGCCAGCGGCCGCCAGGCGCTGGTCCTGCAGTTCGCCTTCGGCAAGCGCCCCTTCCCCGAGCCCCTCGCGGCGGGCACCGCCGTCCCCGGCGAGCTCGCCTTCTGGCCCGGCGCCCAGGGGCTCCGCGCCCTCTTCGCCGAGCGCGGCGACCCCCTCCCCCTCCCCCTCCCCCTCCCCGGCTTCCCGACCATCGCCAGCGCCCTCGACGCCGTCGCCGACCGGCTCGCCGCCTGCCCGTGGCACGACCGCTTCGGCCTCACCCTGACCGGGGTGGTCCCCGTCCTCGGCGGCCCCGAGGGCGGCGGCGACAGCTGGCTCGTCGACGCCGAGGGCGGCGCCCTGCCCTTCGCGGGCGGCGACCCGTGGACGCTGCTGGCGCTGTCGGGCGGCCACCCCCTCGACGTCATCGGCGAGTGGAGCGGAGAGCTCCTCACCCCCCTGGCCGCCGTCGTGGGCGGCGCCTACCACCGCCTGGCCCCGCGGAGCGGCGCGTGACCCCCCTCGCCCAGCGCGCCCTGCTCGGCCTCGCCCGCGCCCCGGCCGGCGCGGGCGACGACGGCCTGCCCGAGGAGATCCGGGCCCTCGTCGCCGGCGCGGCGCCGGAACAGGCGCTGCTGTGGGCGGCGGGCGCGCGCGCCGTCTACCGCGTTGCGGGATGTGCCCATACAACTGGTATAAAAACGATATCGACGTGTGATGACGACATTACATTGCACTGCACAGCGCGGCAGGCCGCGCTGCTCGAGGCGCTGTGGGACGAGCCGGATCTGCTGACGCTGGCCGGCGAGCGCCTCGCCCGGACGGGCCGCGTGCTCTCCCCGGCGCTGCTGCCGCGCGCGCTGGACCTGTCGCCGGCGCGCCGCGGCGCGCTGTCCGTGGTGCTGGGCGCGCGCGGGCGCTGGCTCGCGGCGCAGCGTCCCCGGTGGTCGTGGGCCCTCGGGACGGTGGAGGACGACGACGCGC
>PHBI01000070.1 GCA_002841945.1 Deltaproteobacteria bacterium HGW-Deltaproteobacteria-14 | reverse complement strand
CTGCGGCGCCGGCCGAGGCGGCGGCGCCGACGCCGACGCTCAAGGTCGACTTCGCCGGGCTGCTCGGGCAGCTGTTCAAGCTGGCGCCCCACGGGCTCGCGACCAAGCGCCCCAGCGCCGAGCAGCCCGCCGCGACGCCGGCGGCGGAGCCGGGGCCGCCGGCTGGAGCCGTCGGCGAGGACGCCGCCCCGCGCGAGGGCGGCGAGCCCGAGGAGTAGGAGCTCCGCGCGGGCCACGGCCCCCGTTTCAGCTTGCGCGGCGCGCTCCGAGGGTGCAGGTTTCCGGCGTCCCGGCTCGAACGAGCGGGGTGACCCGAGCAAGATCATAGAGGTAGAGCGATGCGACGGACGCTGATGATGGGGGCTCTGGCCCTCGGGCTGATGGCGGGCTGCGGTGGTGAGAAGGCGCCGGAGACCGGGGGCACGGCTCCCGAGGGCGCCACGGCGCCGGCTGGCTTCGACGACACCGCGCTCAAGGCCAAGCTCCAGGGGACGTGGATCTCCGGGAGCGAGAAGAAGGACTACTTCAAGTTCGTGGTCGACGGCGACAAGCTGTCGGTCACCGACATGCGCTTCATGGGCGAGCCGAAGACCGAGACCGGCAAGCTCAAGATCGCCTCCCCCCACGAGCTCGGCCTCGAGCTGCCCGACGGCACGACCTACAAGTACGACATGGTCGAGATCGACGGCACGATGCACATCGGGCTCGGCAAGGTCTTCGAGGTGACCAACCTCGACGACTTCACGATCAAGACCACGATGTTCGAGTCGATCGTGCGCAAGGGCGGCACCTGCAAGTGGATGAAGAGCTTCGGCGACAAGCCGGAGGAGAAGGACATCACCTGCGCCGTCGCCGACAAGGACGGCAAGAAGCTCCTGACCTACCAGGAGCCCGACAGCTTCGACAAGACCAAGCTCGCCGACCGCGAGCTCTACGTGTTCGGCAACTACCTCGTCGACGAGGAGATGCTGAGCTCGGTCGCCAAGAAGCAGCCGTAGCCTCGCCCGACGCGGAGGCCACGGAGAGCGCGCCTGCGAGGGCCCTGCTCCGTGGCCTCCGTGAAGACCGGCGGGGGGTCACCCGAGGTAGGTCGTGTCGCCGATGGAGCCGGCTACCCAGCCGCCCTCCGGGAGCGCGCGCAGCTCGGTCAGCGACGCGTTGGGGACGATGCGCGCGCCGATGTCGGCCAGCTCGAGGGCGGCCTTGACGCAGCCGCCGTGGGTGACGACCAGCACGCGCCCGGCGGGGTGCTGGGCCCGCAGCCCGTCGAGCGCCGCCGCGACCCGCGCGAGCTGTGCGCCGCGGGGCTCGCCCCCCGGCGGGTCCTCGATGGTCGCGATGACGTCGTGGCCGGTGTTGCCCAGCTCCGACCAGCGGCGCCCCTGCAGCTCGCCGAGGTGCCGCTCGCGCCACCGCGGGTCGAGCGCCACCGGCGCCCCGCCCAGGGCCGCCACGACGATGTCCGCGGTGACCCGCGCCCGCGCGAGATCGCTCGCCACGACGCGGTCGAAGGCGAGCCCGAGGCGCGCGAGGTGCGCCCCGAGCTGCTCGGCCTGGGCGATCCCCTCGGGGGCGAGCGGCACGTCGAGCTGCCCCTGGAGGCGTTGATCCTGGTTCCAAGCGGTGATCCCGTGCCGGACGAGCACGACCTCGAGCGCCGCCGGGGGCGCGCCATCCACCGCTTCTGTTGTGCGTTGCACGATGCCCATACCTGCTGAAGACGCCGGCTATTGTGCGACTTGCTCTTGCGATGCGCCAGGGTCTTTCGCGGTCCCTCGCGGGCAACCCCAGGTCTCGGCGTGAGCCACGAGCGTGTCGATGAAGAGCCGCACCTGGGGGGTGACCGGCCCGCCCTGGGCGTAGACCACGTGGATGGCTGACGCCGGGAAGAGCTGCCAGTCGTCGAGCACGGGCGCGAGCTGCCCGCTCTGAATGGCCGCGCCGAGGATGAAGTCGGGCAGCACGGCGACCCCGGCCCCGGCGATGGCCGCGTCGCGGATCGCGTCGCCGTTGTTCGTCCGGAAGGCCCCGGCGACGCGCACCGTGACGCGCTCACCGTCGCGCTCGAGGACGAGCTGGTCGGGGCGCGCGATCAGCGTGTAGACGAGGAACGCGTGAGCCGCGAGGTCCTCCGGGGTCGTGATCGCCCCGCGCCGCGCCAGGTACGCGGGGCTCGCCACAACCCGGCCGCCGACCGGCTTGAGCCGGCGCGTCACGAGCGACGAGTCGACGAGGCGCCCGACGCGGACGGCGACGTCGGTCTGGCTCGCCACCAGGTCGACGTAGTCGTCCTGCAGGACCAGATCGACCTCCAGCTCCGGGAAGCGGCCCATCAGCTCGAGCACCGCCGGCAACACCAGCAAGCGCCCCACGTTCAGCGGGGCGTTGACGCGCAGCTTGCCGTGGACGCGCCCCCCATGGGTCCCGAGCTCGAGCTCCGCCTGCTCCGCCTCGGCCAGGATGCGTGAGCAGCGCACGTGCAGCCGCTCGCCGGCCTCGGTCAACCTCACCGTGCGGGTCGTCCGCAGCAGCAGGCGCACCCCGAGGTGCTCCTCGAGCCTGGCGACGGCCTTCGACACCGCCGACTTGGACATCCCGAGCCGGCGCGCCGCGGCGGTGAAGCCGCCAGCCTCGACGACGTGGGCGAAGATGGCCATGGACTGAAGCGGGGGCGATAGGCTCATTGTTTCTCCTCGTGAACAGAGGGTTTCTATATCGGGCAATTGTCAACCGCGAATCCGAGCGCATCCTCTACGCTCGCCGCCCGCTGGGGGCGCGCGTGCACAGCTTCAGGAGCCCATCACGATGACGCACACCGTCCGCACCCTCGCCCTGCTCACCCTGGCCCTCGCCCTGCCGACCCTCGCCGCGAACAGCGCGAGCGCCGCGAGCTACGCGATCGACAACGTCCACACCTCGGTCCTCTTCAAGGTATCCCACTTCGGGATCGCGCCGTTCTATGGCCGCTTCAACAGCGTCGCGGGCACGTTCGAGTTCGACGCCGCCGCCGCGGACCGGTCGAAGCTGTCCTTGCAGATCGACGTCGCCAGCATCTTCACCGCCGACCGCAAGCGCGACGACCACCTCAAGAGCCCCGACTTCTTCAACGCCAAGCAGTTCCCCACCATCACCCTCGAGAGCGCCCGCGTGAAGGCCGGGACCGCTAGGGACACGTACGTCGTCGAGGCGAACCTCACCGTGCGGGGGGTGACCAAGGCGATCACCTTCACGATGACCAAGACCGGCGAAGGCTCGGACCCGATGGGCAACGCCCGCATCGGCTTCGAGGGGTCCTTCACCATCAACCGCCTCGACTACGGCGTCAGCTACGCACCCGAGGGGCTGGGCAAGGACGTGACCATCATCTTCGCCGTCGAAGGCATCAAGGGCTGATCGATGGATCCCGTACGCGCGCTCATCGACGGCGTCCTGGCCCCGGTCCTGGTGGCCGCGGTGGTCGTCCTGGCAATCCGACGCCCCTGGCGCTCCGGCCGCGCCGACACCCGCGGCTGGGGGGTGGGGATCGCGCTCGCGGCGGCGTACGGGATCGGGTTCGCGCTCGTCCTGGGGTGGCCGGCGCTGCCCCCGGTCGACGTCACCCACGCCACCCCATGGCTCGCGATCGTCGCGGCGGCGATCGCGGCCCTGCCGGCCCGAGCCGCGGCCCTGCGCCGCGCGGCCGTGGGGATCCTGGGGCTCCTCACCGGCGCCCTGCTCGTCTCGCCGCTCCTCGACCACGGGCTCGGCGGCGCCTCCGCCGCGCTCCACGTCTTCCTCGTAGGCGCCACCTTCGTCCTCGTCGACGGCGGGCTCGAGCGCGCCCTCACCGGCCTCGAGCCGCGCGCCGGGGCCCTCGCCGTGACCACGCTGACCGGCGGCGGCGCCGTCGCCGTGCTCTTGTCCGACGTCGCCTCGCTGGCGCAGGTCACGGGGGGGCTCGCCGCCGGGCTGGGCGCGCTGTTCGCCCTCGGGCTGTGGCGCCCCGCCGCAGCCGACGTCACCCGCGCGACCCCGGTCGTCGCGGCGGTCCTCGCCTCGACCCTGTGGAGCGCGGTGCTCTACGCCAACGGGCGCTACGAGGTGGTCGCGTTGCTCGCCGCGAGCCCCCTCGTCTTGTGGCGCGTCGGGCCGGCCGTCGCGAGGACGCGCCGCGCGATCGTGGCGCTCGCGATCCCGACCCTCGTCATCCTGCTGCCGATCGGGGCGGCGGCCGGCCTGGCCGCGCGGGCCTACTTCGCGGAGCCCGCCGCGGAGACGGCTCCGCTGGCGGTCCCGGACAGCGACTCCCCGGCGGCGGACGGCTACGATCCCAACTACGGGTACTGAGTCGACGCCGAGCCGTGCTACACGCCGGTTCGGGGCGGCCGCCCACGCGGCGCAGCCACCGCCCCGGGAGCGCTTCCATGGCCAAGCGGCGACCCGCCACCGCGAACCCACCCGAGACACCCCCGAACGGTCTCCGCGGCCTCTGGCGTAGGGCCCGGCGGCGCTGGTGGAGCCGCTGGGCCATCGACCTCGCCATCATCGCGGCCATCTTCTGGGCCTTCGGCCGCTACCAGTCCCGCAACCTCCTCGGCGACGACCTCGCCGCGCCAGCCTTCACCCTGCCGGATCTCGACGGCGTGCAGCGCTCGCTCGCCGACTACCGCGGTCGCACCGTCGTCCTGCTGTTCTGGGCGCCGTGGTGTACCGTCTGCCATCTCGAGTCGGACAACTGGGCGCGCCTGCAGAGCTGGCGCGACGACATCCAGGTGATCGCCATCGCCGGCTCATGGGAGACCAAGGCGTCGGTAGAGGAGTTCGTCGGCGACGACCGCGACGCGTACCCGGTGCTGTTGGGCACGGACGCCGTGCTGCGCGCCTACCACGTCGACTCCTTCCCGACCCACTACATCATCGACCCCGAGGGCCGCGTCGCGTGGCAGGGAGCCGGCTACTCGCCCACGATCAGCCTGTGGCTGAGGCTGTGACCTCGAGGGGGCCGAACCGACCGCCGCTTGCTGCAATGCAGCGGGCGATCACCTCGGATGTTCTGGGCGGACAACCGCACGATCCGAGCGAGACCCTGCGCTATCGCAGCATTGCGGGGGTGGGGGGATGGCGTAGACTCCTTGGGATTGGGCACCGACGCGGTCGGCGCGTCGCCATGCGGCGTCGGTACTCGCAACCCGAGAGGGTCTGATGGGCCGGGCAATGAGCTGGATGACGCCGACCGACGCGGCGTGGCTGCACATGGACCGACCCGAGAGCCTGATGATGATCACGGCGCTCCTGTCCTTCGACGAGCCGGTCCCTTACGACACCGTGCTCGGCATCATCGCCGAGCGCCTGGTCGCGGTGTACCCGCGGTTCTCGCGCCGCGTCCACGAGCCGCCGTTCAAGGTCGGTCCCCCTCGCTGGATCGAGGACGCCGAGTTCGACATCACCCGCCACGTCGTCCCGGCGACCCTCCCGGCCCCCGCGGGGAAGGTCGAGCTCGAGGCGCTGTGCGCTGCGATGATGAGCGAGCCCCTCCCCCGCAAGCAGCCGCCGTGGCAGATCCACGTCGTCGCGGGCACCGACGGCGGCCGCGGGACGGCGCTCTTGGCGCGCATCCACCACTGCGTGGCCGACGGGATCTCGCTGGCGCGGGTGCTGCTCGCGATGGCGGACGACGCCGGTCTCGACCCGCACCTCGTCACGACCGAGGTCACCCACGAGGCCCACACCCACCGCTTTCACCGCCCGCGGCTCAACCCCATGGCGGCGACCTGGAAGGCCGGCGAGACCCTCTGGCACGAGGGGGTCGAGCTCAGCACCCACCCCGAGCGGATCGCCGCCCTCGCCCGTCTCGGCACCGAGACCGCCGCCGCCGCGAGCCGCCTGCTGATGCTGCCGCCCGACCCCGACACCGCCCTGCGCGGGACCCTGGGCGTGCCCAAGCGCGTCGCCTGGTCGGAGCCGATCCCGCTGCCCCGCATCAAGGACGCCTGTCGTGCCCTCGGCTGCACGGTCAACGACGTGCTCCTCGCCGCCATCGCGGGGGCTGTGCGCACCTACCTCATCGGCCGGGGCTCGCCCGTCGGCGACATCCGCGCGTTCGTCCCCATCAACCTGCGGCCCCTCGACGTCCCCGTTCCGGTGGACCTCGGCAACTACTTCTCGCTCGCGGTGTTGCCGCTGCCCGTCGGCGAGGCGACGCCCGGCGAGCGCCTCACGGCCCTGCGCCGGGACATGGACCACATCAAGCAGAGCCAGGAGCCGGCGGTGGCGTTCGGGATCCTCAACGCCATCGGGATGACGCCGACCCGGGTCGAGCGCGCGGTGTTGCGCTTCTTCGGCACCAAGGGCTCGGCGGTCATGACCAACGTCCCGGGCCCCACGGCGCCGGTGGCGCTGGCGGGTCACACCGTCAAGAGCTTCCTCTTCTGGGTGCCGATGTCCGCCGGGGTCGCCCTCGGCGTCAGCATCTTCAGCTACGCCGGCGAGGTCGTCATCGGCGTCGCCTCGGACGCGGGGCTCATCCCCGACCCCGAGGCGCTGGTCGCCGCCTACCCCGACGAGCTCGCCGCCCTCGAGGCCCTGGTCGAGTAGCCGGGCAGAGCCGGGCTCAGGCGCCCGGGCTTCTCACCTTCGTCCGCAAGCCCAGAGGGGGGGCAGCCACCCTACGAGGGCGAGCCCTCGTGACCCGCTGAGAGGCTGGGGACGACCGAGACGTCCGCCGCGTTCTCCGTGCCCTCCGGGGCGAGGGGCCTGACCCGGACTCGCGCCGGGTCAGGCCATCGGACTTCCCACCGGACGCGCCCTACGGCGCGATGCAGGTCGGCTCGACGCTGACATAGCCGTTGGCGCTGGTGACCGCCGCCACGCCCGTCGCCTGGATGGCGACGTGGCCGTACTGCACCGTCACGAGCGAGCCCGCCGACCACAGCCCCTGGGCGACCGCGTCGTTCTGCAGCGCCTCGTCCGCGGGCTCCGCACCCCACGCGGCGTAGCCGACCATCGCCGACGGCGCGGTGTCGAGGCCGTCGTAGACCGCCAGCTCGCCAACCCGACCGACGCCCACCGGCAGCACGAACACCCGGCTCTGACCGCTCGGGACGCTCTGCCCACCCAAGGTCGCGCAGTGCGGCCCGCTGCACACCATCCAGCCGCTCGTGTTCACCGTCGCGCCGCTCACGTTGCGCAGCTGCAGAGCGTCGGAGCCGGCCGTGAAGGTCACCCTCTCGATGGCGACCGGCGAGCCCGACGCGACCGGGATCGACCCCGCCGCGGCCGGACAGCTGCCCGCCCCGCACCAGAAGGTGCCGGTCAGGCACTTGCCGCTCTCCGCGGCGGCCTCAATGTTGGCCACATCGAGCGGGTGGATGGCCGCAGTGTAAATGGTGGGCTCGTCGATCTCGCCGTGCAAGCCCGCCCCGATGACCACCGGCGCGAGCGGCGCGACGACGTCGAGCCCAACCGCGCTGGCGCTGCCGTCGAGGGCGCCATCGACGTAGCCGTAGAGCTTGCCGTCGTAGCGGTCGAGCACCATCGCCACGTGGTGCCACCCGCCGTCGCGCAGCGCCGCGGAGCCGATGAAGACCACGCTGGTCCCCGCGCCGTCCTCGACCGCGTACTCGACCTCGCCGTCGTCGCTGCCGCCGAGGAGCGTGATGCTCCAGCGCTCGCGCGCCGCCGGGCTGGCGTCGTAGTCGTCGCGCGAGGCGAGGACCTCGGTCCCGTCGCTGTCGGCCGCGGCGCGCACCCAGAGCTCGACACCGAAGGAGCCCGCCCCCGGGTTCAGGTCGCCCGCGGGCACCGACACCGTCGCGGCGTCGTCGCCGCCATGGAACGCGAACGCCCCGTCGATGAGCCCCGCGTCGACCGTGGCGCCCGCCACGAGCTCGAGCGGCGCGCCGCCGATCTCGTCGGTCCCGTCAACGTCGCCGGGCCACCACGCCGCCGCCCCCTGGGGCACCAGCGCGCACGCCGTCGTCGCCGAACCGCGCGGGTCGTGGCAGACCTGGCCGCCGGTGCACGGGTTGGGCGAGCACTCGTCGTCGTCCTCGGCGCAGGTCGTGCCGCCGAAGCCCGCCGCGCAGTCGCAGGTGAAGCCGTCCGGGGTCGCGTCCCCGCTGCAGGTCCCGCTGTTCGTGCAGGGGTTGGTGTTGCACGCCGTCGACGCGCAGCTCGCGCCGCTCCCGCCGAAGCCGGCGTTGCACGCGCAGCTGTAGCTGCCGACCGTGTTCGAGCACGCCGCGTTGCGGTCGCAGGTGTTGCTCGCCGAGGCGCACTCGTCGTTGTCGATACACAGCCGCCCGTCGCCGCTGAAGCCCGCCTTGCACGCGCAGGTGTAGCTGCCGCTGGTGTTGGTGCAGTTGGCGTTGGCGTCGCAGAGCTCCATGCCGTTGGTGCACTCGTTGACGTCGGTGCAGCTGTGGCCGTCCCCCGTCCACCCGGTGTTGCACGTGCACGTGAAGCCGCCGATGGTGTCGGCGCACGACGCGTGCGCGCCGCAGTCGTTGGTGCCCGAGGCGCACTCGTTCACGTTGCTGCACGCGGTCCCCGTGCCGGCATAGCCGGAGTTGCACACGCAGACGCTGGTGCCGGAGGCCCCGGTGCAGGTCGCCGTCGCCGCGCAGGTCGGGTTGCAGACGTTGACCTCGCAGTTCTTGCCGGTGTGCCCGGTCACGCCGCAGTCGCAGACGTAGCCGCTAGCGAGCTCGGCGCAGGTCCCGCCGTACTGGCACGGCGAGACGGTGCAGCCGCCGTTGCACGAGACGACGCAGCCCGCGAGGTCGACGCCGCCGCTGGTGGCGCCGACGCAGCGGTCGTCGCCGTTGTAGACCCCGTCCCCGTCCCGATCGGCGTGGGGGAAGAGCCGCATCGCCAGGCCGCCCGACGACGTCCCGGCGGACTGCTTCACCGCGAAGCTGACCCGGTTCGAGCCGCTGCGGAAGCCGCTGCCCAGGGTGAAGGTGATGCGCTGGTCGGCGCCGGCCGGGCTGATGTTCACGTTCTGGCTCGCGCCGTTCACGTAGACCGCCGCCAGGGTCCCGTCGACGAAGCCCGTCACGTCGATCCGGAAGCTCGCGACGTCCTGCTGCGCCAGATCGAAGTCGCGCTCGAAGTAGACGTTGGAGGTCGTACCCCAGCCCGTACACGCCTTGGTCGACGGCGCGATCCAGCCGGCCCGCGACCAGCTCAGCACGGTCGACGGGTGGCACGCGCCCGCGACGTCCGCGGCCGCCGCCGCGGCGCCGAGCGTGGCCCCGGTCTTCCACGACGGATCGCTCTGCCCCTTGGCCAGCACGACCCCGGCCGCGTTGACGCCGGTCGACAGGTTCGGCGTGCCCGGCGCCCCGCCGACCGTGGCCGCCGGGTTGCAGACGGGCTTCTGAGCGCTGCAGCCGCTGTCGGTGCCGGCGCCGGAGGCGTCGTCGAAGCACAGCCCGCACTGGGTCATGCAGCCGCGCTCGTTGACGACCTCGCCGGCGCGCGTGCTCGGGCAGGCGTCATCGGGGTCGGACACGCCGTCGCCGTCGGAGTCGGCCGCGCCCCAGCCGTTGACGATGAGCGCCGCGGGGTTGTCGGCCTGCGCCGTCTTGCGCACGGCGAAGCTCACCGTGTTGGTGCCGGCGATCCAGCCGCTGGCCACCGTGAAGTCGAGCGGCTTCGACATGTCGTAGGCCGGCCCGCGCTGCCCGAGCGGCTGCCCGTTGAGGTAGACCTCGACGACCTGGCTCGACGTGAAGGCCGTGAACGAAGCCGTGAACGTCGCGCGCTGCGACGCGGTGACCGCGACGTCGCGGTGGTAGAACACGACGCTGCCCGACGGGGGCTCGGCCGGCGGCGTGCAGCTCGACGCGACCACGTCGAAGTCCGCCCCGTCGGTGAAGCCGTCGCAGTCGTTGTCCTTGCCGTCGCAGACCTCGGTCGCCCCGGGGTTGACGGACGCGTCGTTCGGCTTGCAGTCGCAGGCGTCGGGGTAGTGGTCGCCGTCGCTGTCCTTCTCCTCGAGGGAGAAGTGGAGCGTGAAGTTGTTGATGGTCCCCGAGTTCGCCCCGCCGTAGCCGGTGTTGTCGACGGTCCGCAGCCGCCACGTCCCGGTCGGCGGCGAGCCGTCGACGCAGCCCGACAGCGACGTCCCGTCGTCCGGCGCGTAGGTCCCGGTGTACGGGCTCGAGCCGCTCGAGATCGCCGTGGCGGCCTCGTCATCGAGGCGCGTGTTCACGAAGTTGGCGTTGCCGCGCTGGTTGATGAGGGTGAACCACTTGGCGCCCACCGGCGAGTACAGCTCGACCGACAGGTCGCTCGTCTTGCCGTGGGTCACGTTCAGCGTCAGATCGAGATCGAGGGTCTTGCGGCTGTCGCTCACCGCCGGCGCGCTGCACGTCGCGTAGGTCGTCGGGTAGGTCCCGGTGTCGGTGCAGGTCGTGGTCGACGTGCTGCCGCCGGCGAAGTTGTTGTCGCCGCCGTCAGGGCAGTAGCGGTCCTTGATGACGGTCGAGCAGCTCGCCACGACGTTGACGTCCGCCTCGTCGGTGAAGCCGTCGCCGTCGTTGTCCTTGCCATCGCAGACCTCGGCGGTCGACGGATCGTTCTCGATGCACCCGATGCCCGGCTGGCCGATCCAGTTCGCGTCGGTCAGCGGCCGCGCGTTCCAGTCGCCGTAGCAGCTGTCGATGACCAGGGCCGAGGACCTGGTGCCGTTCAAGCTCTGCGAGACCTTCCAGAAGGCGTCGTTGGCGTTCCTGCCCTGGATGTTGCCGGCGGCGTCGCGCGCGGTGTTCCAGATGAAGGCCGCGGGGAGCGTCGCGATCGGGTCGTCACAGTCCCGCGCGCAGGACCCCGCCCCGAGCGGGCAGATGAAGTTCGCCTCGCGCTGGCAGGTCGCGCTGCAGCCGTCGCCGGAGACCTTCGCGCCGTCGTCGCAGGTCTCGTTGCCGAGCACCAGGCCGTCTCCGCAGATGGGGCTCGTGCAGGTCGTCCCGGTCCACCCGGTCGCGCAGCCGGCGCAGGACTGCGCGGTGCCGGTCGCCTGGCTGCAGGTGATCGGCCCCGGGCAGTTGGCCGGGGCGACGCAGCCGTTCTCGCACACCCGCCCCCAGCGGCCGACCACGCAGCCGTCGTTGCAGTCGGTGGCCGCGCCCGAGGTCTTGTCGCACGCGACCACGCCGAGGCAGCTCGCGTCCGCGCAGGTGTTGGTGCAGTTCGGCCCCCAGAACCCCGGCTCACACGCCGTGCAGCTGGTCGGCTCGCCCGTCGCCGGGTCGCACCCGACGGTCCCGACGCAGTGCCCCTGCTTGCAGGTGCGGTCGCAGTTCCGCCCCCAGAAGCCCGCCTCGCAGGCGGCGCAGCTGGCCGTCTGGCCGCTCGTCTGGTTGCAGCGGACCGTGCCCGAGCAGTCGCCCAGATCGCAGAACTCGAGGCACGTCTGACCCCAGTATCCCGGGTTGCACGCGAGGCAGCTCGTGGCGACGCCGTTGACCTGCTCGCAGGTCACGGTCCCGTCGCAGTTCCCCTGGGCGCAGGTCTGCTCGCAGGTCGGCCCCCAGAAGCCGGGGTTGCACGACGAGCAGATCTGCGGCGTCCCGGCGTCCTTGTAGCAGGTCACGGTCCCGACGCACTCGCCCTGGTCGCAGCTCTTCTTGCACGTCGTCCCCCACCAGCCGGCGTTGCACCCGCTGCAGCTGGTCGCGATCCCCGAGCCCTGCTCGCAGGTCACCGTCCCGACGCACTGCCCCTGGGGACAGCTGTCGCTGCACGTCGGCCCCCAGTACCCGGGCTCGCACGCCAGGCACGCGGTCGCGTCGCCGGTCCCCTGGTCGCACTCGACGGCGCCGACGCAGTGCCCCTGGGTGCACGGCTGGTCGCAGCTCGGTCCCCACACCCCCGCCTCGCACGACGAGCAGCTGATCGACACGCCGGTCAGCTGATCGCAGTACACGACGCCGGTGCACTCGCCCTGGGTGCAGGCCTGGTCACACACCAGCCCCCAGATGCCGGCGTTGCAGCCGGTGCAGCTGACAGGCGCCCCGGTGTCGTGGTCGCACGTCGCGACCCCGGTGCAGTCCCCCTGCTCGCAGCTGTTCTGGCAGTAGCTGCCCCATCGCCCCGGCTCGCACACGTTGCAGCTGACCGGAGCGCCGTCGATCTGGTCGCAGGTCGCGTCGCCGGCGCAGCCCTCGATGACGCAGGTGTTCTGGCACGCAGCGCCCCAGCTCCCGGGCACGCACTGCGTACACCCGAGCGGGTCGCCGGTGGCCTTGTCGCACGTCGCCGAGCCGGCGCAGCTCGGGATGGCGCACGTCTTCTCGCAGGCCGCGCCCCAGTTGCCCGACTTGCACTGCACGCACGACGTCGGCGTCCCGCTCTCCTGCTCGCACGCCACCACGCCCACGCAGGTCGTGCTCGCGCACGTCTTCTCGCAGACCGCCCCCCAGCGCCCGTCCGCACAGTCGCTGCACCCCACCGCCGCGCCGGTCGTCTGGTTGCAGGTCGCGTCCCCGACGCACGAGGGGATGACGCACGCGGTCTGGCAGGTCGCCCCGGACCACCCGACCTCGCACTCCGTGCACGAGATCGGCACGCCGCTGTTCTGGTTGCAGGTCGGCGTCCCGGCGCAGTTCGTCAGCGTACACTGGTTCTGGCAGGTGACGCCGTAGTACCCCGCCGCGCAGCCGCCGCACGACAGCGGCTCGCCGGTGCTCTTCGAGCAGGTCAGCGAGCCGACGCAATTCGCCGGCGCGATGCACGCCGCCGAGCAGGTGCCGCCCCACCACCCCTGCTTGCAGGTGGTGCAGTTCACGGTGTTGCCCGTCGTCTGCGCGCAGGTGATGGTCCCCTGGCAGTGGTTGGCGACGCAGGGATCGCCGCAGTCGTCGCCCCACAGCCCGGCGGAGCAGCCCCCCGGACACAGGCGCCCGGCGGCCGGGTCGCTCTGGTCACAGATCACCGCCCCCAGGCAGTCGCCCTGGCTGCACGACTGGGTGCAGTCGGCGCCGGTCCAGCTCGGCAGGCAGCGGTCGCAGGACTCGACCGCGCCGGTGTCCTGGTCGCACACGATCCCCGCGGGGGTGAGCGGGTCGCAGGTGTTCGAGGTGCACGGCAGGTCGCAGGACTCGGTGCGCAGGCCGGCCTCGCAGCCCTCGGGGCAGGTCCGGACCGAGCCGTCCTGGGCGCAGTCGACGACGCCGTTGGCACACCCCGTCGCGTCACAGGCCTCGTCGCAGGCGTCGCCCATGAAGCCGTTGGTGCACTTGGTGCAGACGCGGCCCGTGCCGTCGACCTTGTCGCACATCACGCCGCCGACGCAGTTGCCCTGCTCGCACGCCTGGCTGCAGCCGAGCCCCCACTTGCCGTCGGTGCAGGGGACGCAGGAGACGCCGTTGCCCTGGAGCCCGGGGTGGCAGGTGCAGGTGAAGCCCCCCTCGGTGTTGACGCAGTCGGCCTCGTCGTTGCAGTCGTCGACCTCGGTCGCGCACTCGTCGATGTCCTCCTCGCAGGCGAGGCCGTAATAGCCGGTCACGCACGCGTCGCAGAGGCGGTTGGAGCCGTCCGCCGAGCACGTCACCGTGCCGGGCTGACAGTTGCCGATCTCGCACGCGTCGGCGCAGTCCTGGCCGTAGTAGCCGGCGGCGCAGGTGCAGATGACGCCCTGATCGTCCGCCTCGGCGCAGCTCCCGCCGTTGAGGCACGGGTTGGGGTCGCAGAGATCGAGGCGCTCCTCGCACGTCACCCCGGTCCAGCCGGCGGCGCACGCGCAGGCGAAGCTGTTGATCTGATCGGTGCAGGTCCCGCCGTTGGCGCACGGGTTCGGATCGCAGTCGTCGATCTCGTAGCAGTCGCCGCTCCCGTCGGGACCGAAGCCGAGTTCACAGGTGCAGGTCCCGTTGTCGTCACACGCGCCGCTGGCGCAGTCCGTCGACTGCACGCAGCCGCCGCCGAAGCCGCACGGCGCGCAGGTCGCCCCGCCGCAGTCGACGCCGGTCTCGTCGTTGTCGCGGACGAGGTTGTCGCAGTTGGCCTTGGTCGTGGTGGACTTGCCTCCACAGCCCGACGCCAACGTCAGCCACACCATCGCTCCGAACATCACGCTGACGGATACAGGTCGTGCCACGATTCCCCCTCGAGTCCGCCCTGCTGGTGTCCGGTCGACGGCCTGGGCGCCATGAGTGTGTGGCCTCGAACCTACCACACGCGATCCTCCAGAACATGCCCGAAAGGCATGATCGCGCGCAACGCGGAACGCGCCTCAGCGTGCGCGACGCGGCGCCCACCGGCGTCCCGGCCCGCGACATCGACCTCGCCGTCGCTACGCGGCCCCGCCGCCGCTGCCCGGCGTGTAGCGCAGCACGCGCACCTTCTCGGTCGTCACGAGCCCCGCGATGTCCATCTCGTCGAAGATGCGCGTCAGCGCCTCGACCCTCTCGGGGGTGTCCACGACCTCGATGATCACCGGCAGATCCTCGGACATCCGCAGGATGCTCGCCGTGTGCAGCACGCTCCGGGCGCCGAACCCGGCGACCCCGTGAAAGACGGTCGCCCCGGCGAAGCCCTCGCGCCGCAGCCGCTCGACCAGGGCCAGCGACGCCGGCTGGTGGTGCCAGCGGTCGCTCTCGCCCATGAAGATCCGGACCAGGACCTGCTCGCCCTCGAGTACGCGCATCACCGGACCTCCGCCGCCAGCCGCCGTAGCGTCACGCCATCCCGACGAGCCAGCGCCCGACCGCGAGGCCGAGGAAGCTCGCCGCGAGACACGCCGTGAGTGTAACCCCGATGTTCAGCGCCGCCGACCCCCAGGCGCCTTGCTGGATGAGGCCGAGGGTCTCGTAGCTGAAGGTCGAGTACGTCGTGAAGCCGCCCATCGCGCCCGTCGTGACCGCCAGGCGCACCGTCGGCGACATGAGCTCGGTCTGCAGCCCGATGACCATCAGGACGCCCAGCGCGAACGAGCCGATCAGGTTCACCGCCAGCGTCCCGTACGGGAACCCCGGTCCCGCCGCGCGCTGCACCCAGCCCGCCAGCAGGTACCGCGCCCCGGTCCCGGCGGCCCCGCCGAGGCAGATCCAGAGAAAGCGTGCCATCCCGTCTCCCGAAACAAATCCGCTAGGACACCTCAGTCAGAACTCGCTTCGCTGCGTCTCTTGATTGGGGTCCCTGGCCAACCCCGATACGGCCGCCACGCGGCCCGGGACGTTGCCCCAGAGCCTCGCGAACTCGGCCCCGCAGCAAGGCCCTACGGGGCAAGGTAGTACAGCCACCCGGCGTCGTCGCCAAAGATGACCCCGCCGGGCACCAGCGCGGCCTGGGAGTCGATGCCGGTCGTGCCGGTGTCGTAGCGCCACCTCTGGGTGTTGTTCGGGTTCACGGCGTAGAAGTGGCCGCTGTCGTCGCCGACGTAGACGACGCCGTTCTGGTCGATGATGGGCGTGGAGTTGCGCGACTGGTCCTTGGTCATCGCGAAGGTCCACTCGAGACCGAGGTCGGTCCCGCTGAAGCTCTTGAGGCCGCTGCCGCCGTTGGCGTTGGTCATGACGTGGTCCTTGCCGTCGGCCGAGCGCCAGACCGAGACGTGGGCGTCGAGATCGCCGTTGGCGTTGGCGCTGATGTTGACGTCGTCGCCGTACGCCCCGTAGTCGACCACCCGGTGCACGTAGTTGCCGAAAGACTGGAAGATCACGCCGTCCTCGCTGATGGCCACCGAGGCGTCGACGTCGCGGTTGGCGACGATGAAGGTCCAGGCGACGATCCCGCTCGGCTCGACCGCGAACAGCGCGTGGTTCGAGCAGCCGAAGTAGATGCGCCCGTTCGTCGGGCTCATCCCGACGTGGGCCGGCACGTACTGCAGGTTCGGCACGTCGATGGACCACAGCACGTTGCCGCCCGGGTCGACGGCGTAGGCGCGGGCGTAGCCGACGGTGTAGATGGTGCCGCTGTCGTCGACGAGCGGCGCGCCGGTGATGTCTTCGCTGGCCGCGCCCGCGAACGCCGTGTGCCACAGCTGCTGCCCGCCGGGGCCGTAGAGCGCCAGGCCGTTGCCAACCGGCACCACGATGGTCCCGCCGGTGCGCAGCGTCGGGCTCGCCCCACCGTTCATCGCCGCCGGCATCGTCGTCTCCCAGACCGACGCGCCGTCGCTCGGGCGGAGCTTGTAGAGCCGGTCGCCGACCGCGATGATCACGTCGCCTGCTGGGTCGACGGTCGCCGAGGTGGTGATCTCGAGGCTCGTCGTGAGCCGCCGCTTCCAGCGCAGGTGGTTGCTCGCCGGGCCCGCCAGGGTCTTGCCGTGGCCGCTGCGGCGCAGGTCGTACTTCGCCGTCGGCCAGCCGCCGACCTGCATCCCGCACCCCTCGTCCCACAGGCCGTCACAGTCGTCGTCGACGGCGTTGCAGACCTCGAGCTCGGACGGGTTCACCGCCGCGACGTCGTCGTCGCAGTCCCCCCCGTCGGTCGCCGTGAAGTCCCCGGTCGGACCGCACAGGCACGTCTTCGTCAGGGTCACCCCGAAGGCGTCGTCGTCGACGTCCTCGTACAGGTCGACGCAGCCCTCGGCGTTCGCCTCGTCCACCACCCCGTCGCAGTCCTCGTCGCGCCCGTCCCCCGCGCAGCGCTCGGGGAGCGCCGGGTTTCGCAGCGCATCATCATCATCGCAATCCGTGGCTTGAGTCGCACGCAAGAGCCCATGTGCGCTGCACAAACACTGCCCCACCCCGACCCCCCAGCCGTCGCCGTCGACGTCGGTGTAGTGCGGCTGACAGCCGACCGCGCCGACCTCGTCGACCGCGCCGTCGCAGTCGTCGTCGGTGCCGTTGCAGAACTCGTCAGACTCCGGGGAGATGAGCGGCGCGGAGTCGTTGCAGTCGCCGCCGAGCTGGGTGTCGTAGGCCCCGCTCGCCCCGCACAGGCAGCGCAGCTCGGTGTCGTCCCCCCAGCCGTCGCCGTCGAGATCGCGCAGCCACAGATCGCAGCCGTCCGCCCCCTCCTCGTCGGTGGCGCCGTTGCAGTCGTCATCAACCCCGTTGCAGCGCTCGAGCGCGCCCGGGTTGACCAGGGTCGCCCCGTCGTCGCAGTCGCCGCCGGCGTCGGCCCGGTAGCCCCCGTCGTCCTCGCACAGACAGCGGAAGTCCCCGGCGACCCCGAAGCCGTCGCCGTCCTCGTCGCGCCACCGGATCTCGCAGCCGACCGCCCCGGCCTCGTCCGTCCCGCCGTCGCAGTCGTCGTCGCGCCCGTTGCACACCTCGCTGACCCCGGGGTTGGCTGCGGCCCGCCCGTCGTCGCAGTCCCCGGAGCTGGTGGCGGTGTAGAGCCCGCTCGGGCTGCACAGGCACTGCGAGCTCTCGGCGTCGCCCCAGGTGTCGCCGTCCTGGTCGCGGTAGAAGGTCACGCAGCCGGTGGTCCCGGGGTCGTCGGCGACCCCGCTGCAGTCGTCGTCCTTGCCGTTGCAGACCTCGAGCGCCGACGGCTTGATCTGCCCGTCCGCGTCGTTGCAGTCCCCGGGCGTCACGGTGGTGAAGGGGATCGTCGGGATGCACAGGCACAGCGTGTCCCCCGCGACCCCCCAGCCGTCCTGGTCGGAGTCGCGCAGGTAGGTGTCGCACAGCCCGCTGCCCGCGGGGTCGGTCGCCCCGTCGCAGTCGTCGTCGACGCCGTTGCACACCTCGTCGGCCCCGGGGTGGACGGCGGCGTCGGACTCGTCACAGTCGCCCCCGACCGGCGCCGTCCACGGCTCGGTCGGCGCACACAGGCAGCGCTGGTCCCCGAAGGTGCCCACCTGGTCGTGGTCGGCGTCAGCGTAGTACACCGCGCAGCCGCTCGCCCCCTGCTCGTCGGTCGCCCCGTCGCAGTCGTCGTCGACGCCGCCATTGCACAGCTCCTGCGCGAAGGGGTGGGTCGTCGCCGTGGTGTCGTCGCAGTCACCGGCGTTGGCCGCCCGGTAGAGGCCGTCGGGGCCGCACAGGCAGCGGCTGTCGCTGGCGACGCCCCAGTTGTCGCCGTCCTCGTCGTAATAGAACGGGGTGCAGGTCGCCTCGACCCCCTCGTCGGTGGCGCCGTCGCAGTCGTCGTCCCTCTGGTTGCAGACCTCGGTCGCGTTCGGGTGGATGAACGGGCTCGAGTCGTCGCAGTCCTCGGCGTTGCGCGCGACGTAGGGCAGCGTCGGCGCGCACAGGCACAGCGGATCCCCGGCCTGCCCGTAGCTGTCGAGGTCGCCGTCCAGCCAGTAGTCGCTGCAGCCCACCGCGCCGGCCTCGTCGAGCTCGCCGTCGCAGTCGTCGTCTTTGCCGTTGCACTGCTCGACGGCGCTCGGGTGGATCGCCACCACCGCGTCGTTGCAGTCGCCACCCACGGTCGCGTCCCACGGGGCGCTGGGCCCGCACAGGCACTGCACGTCGCCGCTCAGGCCGTAGTCGTCGCCGTCGCTGTCGCGGTAGTAGGGGGTGCAGCCCGCGGCGTCGAGCTCGTCGGTGGCGCCGTCGCAGTCGTCGTCGACGCCGTTGCACGCCTCGGCGACCCCGGGGTTGCGGTCCGCGTCGCCGTCGTCGCAGTCGCCGCTGCGGTCGACCGGGTAGGCCGCGCTCGGGCCGCAGCGGCACGCGAAGCGCGACGGGTCCCCCCAGGTGTCGCCGTCGGCGTCGGCGAAGTGCAGGTGGCAGTTCCCGGCCCCCTCCTCGTCGGTCAGGCTGTCGCAGTCGTTGTCCACGCCGTCGCAGGTCTCGGCGGCGCCCGGGTTGACGGCCGCCGCGTCGTCGTCGCAGTCGGTGGGCGACTTCGAGGTGTAGCCGCTCGCCTCGTCCGGCCCGCACAGGCACAGCCCACCGTCGATGGCGCCGAAGCCGTCGCCGTCGCCGTCGGGGAAGAAGGCCGAGCAGCCCGCCGCGCCCGGGTCGTCCACCACGTCGTCGCAGTCGTTGTCGAGCCCGTCGCAGACCTCGAGGGCGTTGGGGCGCACGTTGGGGCGCTCGTCGTCGCAGTCGCCGCCCTTCTTCGCGGTCCAGTCCCCCGCGGGCCGACACAGGCAGCGCGACGCGCCGGCGCCGAAGCCGTCCTCGTCGCCGTCGAGCCAGTACGCCAGGCAGCCCACCGCGCCCTCGCCGTCGGTCGTCCCGTCGCAGTCGTTGTCCACCCCGTCACCGCACGCCTCGGGGGCCGGCTCGGGCGCGTCGCAGCGCGCCCCGGCCGCCCCGTCGCAGACGTACTGACCGACGCACGTGCCGATCGCCGTCGTGCGCTGGCACGGCTCGGGCACGTGGGCCTCGTCCGTCACCCCGTCGCAGTCGTCGTCGACCCCGTCGCACCGGTCGAGGGCGGGCGCTGGTGCATTGCACTCGGACAGACCCTCGAGCGTACACTGGCGCCGACCCTCACAACGCCCGAGGTCATTTCGCGTCGCACAGACCGTCGACGCGCCGCTGGCGATCGCCGACGGCGAGCAGCCGCACGCCCCGGCGAGCGGCACGCACTGCGGGGTGAGCGCGCCCGCGACGTCGACCTGGCTCGCGCAGAGGTAGCCGGGGGGGCAGCTCGCGCCGGCGCAGGAGCCCCCGCAGAAGGCGCCGTCATCGCCGTCCGGCCCGCGCGGGACGCAGCGCTGCGCGTCGTCGGTCGCGGTCCGGCAGTCGGCGTTGGTCTCGCACGGCAAACACAGCGTCGGGAAGCTCGGGACGCAGACGTAGACGACGTCCGGGAACTGGGCGAGGTCCTGGCGACAGGACCAGCCGGCCTCGCACGCCCCGCCCTCGCAGGTGTGCGAGCAGACGCGGCCGTCGTAGCCCTCGATGCAGTAGCCGCTGTCGCACTGCCCGTTGTCGCTGCACGGCCAGCCGAACTCGCCGGGGAGCGGCCCGGTCGAGGTGTCGGCGACGGCCGTGTCCGAGCCGTCCGGGCTCGCGCCGTCGCCGGTGTCGGCGGTGTCGAGGCCGACGGTGTCCGCGGGGACGGCGGTGTCCTCGCCGCCGCTGTCCGCGACGACGACCCCGTCGGCGCCGGTGGTGTCGGCGACGGCGTCGCGGTCCTGCCGGTCGTTCGCGCTGTCGTGGCAGCCGCCGGCCAGCGCGAGGCCCAGGGTCAGGAGGAGGGCCGCGGCCCACGGGTGGTAGGTCCGCATCGTCAGTTCCCGATCCGGTAGAGGGTGCCGCTGGCGTCGCCGAAGATGACGAAGCCGGCACCGACGGCCGCGGCGCCATCGATGTCGGTCGCGTCGGCCCGGTAGGTCCACACGTTGGCGCCGTTGCTGTAGCGCTTGGCGTAGAAGAGCGCGCCCTGGGTGGTGGTGCTGTTCGAGCCGACGTAGATGTCGCCGTCGCGGTCGAAGACCGGGGTGGCGCTCGGCCCGGCCCGCTTGGGCAGGGCGACGCTCCACGCCAGGTCGAGGCTCGCGTTGAGCCGGCGGAGGCCGTTGCTCCCGACCGGGCTCACGAGCGGGAACTCCGCCGGGTTGCAGCAGTCCCAGCCGTCGCTGTAGAGGGCCGCGTTGGTCTGCACGAGCGCCCCACCGAAGGCGAGGGTGTCGATCTGGATCGCCTGGGTCTGCCCGTCGGCGAGCAGATAGAGGGTGTCGCCCGCCGGCACCAGGATGCGCGCGACCTCGGTCAGCGTGACCGACGCCCCAGGCGGCTTGCCGGCGACCTGCCAGGTCCAGTTGACGACGCCGCCCGGCGTCATCGCGTACACCCGGTCGGCGGTCGCGAAGTAGAGCCGGCCGTCGGCGCCGAGGCCGGGGTCGGAGGCGTGGGTGGCGGTGTTCTCGATCCCGGTCGCCCACAGGACCTCCCCGGCGGCGTCGAGGCGGCGCGCGTGGGTGTTGGAGATGACGTAGATGTCGCCGATGGGATCGACCAGCGGGTTGCCGACGACCTGGTCCCCGGGGGCGCCCCCGAAGTCGCGGATCCACAGGACCTCGCCGCTCTTCGCGAGCATCACCACCTGGTTTCCCGCTGGGGCGACGATGGTGCCGCCGACGCGGACCGTGGGGCTCGCGCGGGCGAAAGCCGGCGCTGGCAGCGCGCGCGTCCACAGCGTCTGGCCGTCGCTCGAGCGCAGCTTGTAGACCGTGTCGCCGAGCAGGACGATGACGTCGCCCACCTCGTCGATGAGGGGCGAGTTGGCGAAGGCCGTCGACCCGAGCTTCTTCTTCCACTTCAGGGTGGCCGTGGTCGGCCCCTGGAGCGGCAGGGCGTGGCCGGTGCGGCGGGCGTTCTGCATGAAGGTCGGCCAGTTGACCGTCGGCAGGCCGCAGCCCTCGTCGACGACCCCGTCGCAGTCGTTGTCGAGGGAGTCGCACACCTCCAGCGACGTCGGGTGGACCGCCGCGCGATCGTCGTCGCAGTCGCCGCCGCGGTTCGCCGTGTAGTCGTCGACCGGCAGGCACAGGCACAGGGCCGAGCCGTCGACCCCCCAGGTGTCGTCGTCGGCGTCGACCCACAGGGACTGACAGCCGGCGGTGCCGGGCTCGTCGGCGCCGCCGACGCAGTTGTTGTCGACGCCGTCGCACACCTCGGGCTGCCCGGGGGAGCGCCGCGCGTTGCCGTCGTCGCAGTCGGGCCCCTGGGTCGCGGAGTAGGCCCCCTGGGGCGAGCACAGGCACTGGGTCTGGCCCGGCAGGCCCCAGCCGTCGCCGTCGGCGTCGAGCAGGTAGACGGTGCAGCCCGCGGCCCCGGCCTCGTCGACGAAGCCGTCGCAGTCGTTGTCGACGACGTCGCCGCAGACCTCGCTGGCCCCGGGGGCGATGGCGGCCGAGCCGTCGTCGCAGTCGCCCGCGGTGGCGGCGTCCCACGGGGCGGTGGGGGTACACAGGCAGCGCGCGGCGCCGTTCTTGCCGAAGGTGTCGCGGTCGGCGTCGAGCCAGCGCACGAGGCAGCCCCCGGCGCCGTCCTCGTCGGTGGCGCCGTCGCAGTCGTCGTCGGCGCCGTTGCACACCTCGGCCTCGCCGGGGTTGACGTCGATCGCGCCGTCGTCGCAGTCCCCGGGGACCACCGCGCGATAGACCGGCCCCGGCTGGCACAGGCACTGGGCGTCGCCGGCGACGCCGAAGCCGTCGCCGTCGGCGTCCTTGAGGAAGCTCTGGCACCCGGCGGCCCCGGCCTCGTCGGTCTGGCCGTCGCAGTCGTCGTCGACGTGGTTGCAGCGCTCGGGGGCGTCGGGGTTGACCGTGCCGAGGAGGTCGTCGCAGTCGCCGCCGTGGAGCGCCGTCAGCGTCCCGAGGGGGCCGCACAGGCACTGGCTGTCGCCGTCCTTGCCGTGGCCGTCGCCGTCGGCGTCGCGGTAGCGCACGACGCAGCCCTCGATGCCCGGGTCGTCGGCGACGCCGTTGCAGTCGTTGTCGAGGCCGTCGCAGACCTCGGGCCGCGCGGGGTGGATGGCCCCCTCGAGGTCGTCGCAGTCGCCCCCCTGGGCGGCGGTGTAGACCCCGGCCGGAGCGCACAGGCACAGGGTGTCGCCGGCGACGCCCCAGGTGTCGCCGTCGGTGTCGCGCAGGTAGGGGTCGCAGCCGGTCGCGCCGACCTCGTCGGTCTGGTTGTCGCAGTCGTCGTCGACGCCGTTGCACGCCTCGAGCGCGCCGGGGTGGACGGACGGGGCGGCGTCGTCGCAGTCGCCGGGGGCGAGCGCGGTGTAGCGGGCCACCGGTTCGGGGGCGCACAGACACAGGCTGTCGCCGGCCGCGCCGGCGAGGTCCTGGTCGCCGTCGCGGAAGTAGACCGCGCAGCCGAGGGCGCCGGCCTCGTCGGTCTGGCCGTCGCAGTCGTCGTCGACGCCGCCGTTACAGAGCTCCTCGGCGAAGGGGTAGATGTCGGTGCGGGCGTCGTCGCAGTCGCCGGGGCGGGTCGAGGTGTAGTCGCCGTCCGGGGCGCACAGGCACTGGCTGTCGTCGGTCCGGCCCCAGCCGTCGTGGTCGAGGTCCTTGTAGAACGGCGAGCACTGCCCGGTGACCCCCTCGTCGGTGGAGCCGTCGCAGTCGTCGTCGAGGCCGTTGCATACCTCGGCGCCGCCGGGGTGGATGAACGGGTTGGCGTCGTCGCAGTCGTCGCTGGAGCTGGCGGTGAACGGCAGGGTCGGGGCGCACAGGCAGCGAGCCTCGGCGACGCCGTAGGTGTCGCGATCGCGGTCGGCGTGATAGGGCGCGCAGCCCTCGGCGTCGGCCTCGTCGACGATGTCGTCGCAGTCGTTGTCGACGCCGTCGCAGGCCTCGACGGCGTCGGGGTTGGCGGCCGCCTCGCCGTCGTCGCAGTCGCCGGCGCGCTCGGCGGTGTAGCCGGCGACCGCGTCCGCGCCGCACAGGCACAGCACGTCGCCGTTGAGGCCGTAGGTGTCCTCGTCGTCGTCGCGGTACCAGGGGGCGCAGCCGGTGGCGCCCGCCTCGTCGACGAGCCCGTCGCAGTCGTTGTCGACGCCGTCGCAGGCCTCGACGAGCCCCGGGTGCTGGGCCGCCCCGAGGGTCGCGTCGTCGTTGCAGTCGCCGCCCTGCGCGGTGGTGAATGGCGCGGCGGGCGCGCACAGGCAGCGGAAGCTGTGGGGGTCGCCGAAGAGGTCGCCGTCGGCGTCCGCGAAGAAGAGGTCGCAGCCGGCCGCGCCCTCCTCGTCGGTCTGGCCGTCGCAGTCCTCGTCGGCGCCGCCGCAGGTCTCGCTGGCGGCCGGGTTGACGGCGGTCAGCGTGTCGTCGCAGTCGAGGCCGTTGCGCCGGGTGTAGGGCTCGCTCGGGGCGCACAGGCAGGCGACGTCGTCGGGGTCGCCGAAGCCGTCGCCGTCACCGTCGGCGTAGAAGTCGACGCAGCCGGTGGCGCCGGGCTCGTCGGTGAGGCCGTCGCAGTCGTCGTCGGCGCCGTTGCAGCGCTCGGCCGCGTCGGGGAAGACCTTCTTGGCGGCGTCGTCGCAGTCGCCGCCGAGCGGCGCCGTGAAGAAGCCGTCCGGGCCGCACAGGCAGCGCGGGGCGCCGACGCCGACCCCGTCGCCGTCGCCGTCGTACCAGGTCGGGACGCAGTCGACAGCGTCCTCCTCGTCGATGAAGCCGTCGCAGTCCTCGTCGCTGGCGCCGTCGCAGCGCTCGGGGGCGGGGACGGGGGCGTCGCAGCGCTGGCCGTCGGAGCCGCAGACGGTGACGCCGGCGCAGCTCCCCCAGGCGTTGTCGTTGGCGCAGGGCTCGGGGGCGAAGGCCTCGTCGGTGTGGCCGTCGCAGTTGTCGTCGGCGCCGTTGCAGAGGTCGACCTGGGGCGCGATGGCGTCGCAGTCGGTCAGCCCGGTCGCGGCGCAGGTGCGCGCGCCGACGCAGCGGCCGAAGGTGTTCGAGGCGCTGCAGACGGTGGTGGCGGCGGCGGCGATGGCGCTGCCCGAGCAGTCGCACTCGCCGGCGGTGGGGACGCACTGGCGGGTGGCGTTGCCGGCGATGTCGAGCACGGCGGAGCAGACGTGGTCCGCGGGGCAGTCGGCGTCCGCGGCGCACAGCCCGCCGCAGAAGGCGCCGTCGTCGCCGAAGGGGACGCAGGCGTGGGGGGTGTTGTCGTAGGCCGGCACGCAGTCGGCGTTGCTCGTGCAGGGGCGGCACAGGGTCGGCAGCGGCGGCATGCAGATGAAGGCGACGTCGGGGAGGACCGCGACGTTCTGGCGGCAGCCCCAGCCGAGGGGGCAGCCCTCGGTGCAGGCCTTGGAGCACACGTCGCCGTCGCGGCCGGTGATGCACCAGGAGCCATTGCACTCGGCGGCGTCGGTGCAGGGGGCACCGAGCTCGCCGGGCGCGGGGCCGACGTCGGCCCCGTCGGCGTCGGCGTCGGTGGGGCTCGCGGTGTCGGCGGGGGCGGTGTCCGGCGTGTAGAGGTCGAGCGGCTCGGCGCTGTCCTCGGTGGCGTCGGCGCTGTCGGCGACGGCGGCGTCCCGAGGGCCGGCGACGTTGTCGTGGCACGCCACGCCGCCGGCGAGCAGGCCGAGGGCGAGGGAGACACCGACGTGTCGGCGGGGGCGCTTCACGGGACCTCCGGGTGCGGACGTGTCACGACGTGCGGGGACATCGGCACGATCGGACCCCACTGTAGGGCACAGATCAAGTGGGCGGTGAAACCTTCGTCGCGGCGCGCCTCACCCGGGGGCCCGATCTTGACAGATCGGCGGGGGCCGTGTCGGCTGTCTGTTGGGGGAGGTTTCGTTTGCCGTCACGCGCGAGGCGAGGCATCGAGCTGTCGCGCATGCTGTTCAGAGGGACGCCATGGACGCCGTACAGAAGCGCGAGGAAACCAGCCAGACCGGCACCCACACCCAGCCCGGCGGCGGGGGCGGCTCAGGCGAGCAGCCCTCCTCGCACCCGGAGCTGCGCGGGATGTCCTACGACGAGCAGCTCGCCGCGGTGACGCCGGCCGCGGAGGCGGCGAGCGCGCCGACCTTCGAGCGCTGGGTGCAGGCGGGTCTGAACGCCGCGCAAGACGCGTCGTTGGCGGTGACGGGGAAGCTCGACAAGGCGACGAGGTCCGCCACCCGCGCGTTCCAGAAGAAGGCGAAGCGGCTTCAGGTCGACGGTATCGTCGGCGTGAAGACGACCGCGGCGCTCGAGAAGGCCACAGCGACCACGGCGCCGAGCCTGCGCGAGGCCGACGCCGCCAAGAGCGAGGCCGACGAGGAGGCCCCCGAGGAGCAGGCGGACACGGGCGCGGCGACGGTCGCGGAGAAGCCGGCGGTGCGGGTCGACGGCGCCAACGCGGCGGCCAAGGCGCCCGGCGGGCCGACGACCGACGCGGCGACGACGACCGAGGCGCCGCCCGAGCCCGCGCCGGCGGAGGCGCTCCCGAAGGGGTTGACCGAGGCGCTCGTGGCGGCGGCGATCAGCTGGGCCGAGGGGCAGGGCTACGCACCCGAGGCCATCGGGGCGCTCCAGGCGAAGATCGGCGCGGCGCGGACCGGGGTGTACGACCGCAACACGGTCGTGGCGGTCTACAAGGTCCAGAGCGATGGCGGCAAGGTCACCAAGGTGTCGACGCCGGGCAAGGCGAACACGGCCTTCTTCCACAAGCGGGGCCTGATCGCGTTCAAGAAGGCCAAGGCGGTGGCGGCACCCGAGCTGGACGCCCTCAAGGCGGCGCACTCGGGCGGCTTCCCGCTGGGCGTGTGGACCAACTACAAGACGAAGAACGGCGACAACATCGAGATCGAGAAGCGCGCGGGGGACTGGGGCAAGGCGGTCAACGCGGTCGGCGTCTCCGGGGGCGCGGTCACGATGGGCTTCGCGACGCCGATCACGACCATCGAGGAGGTCGTCCAGGTGGTGCAGACGGTCCACGCGTCGCTGCTCGCGAAGTGGAAGGCGACCGACCCGAAGAACCCCGACGGGACGCCGGCGACCGAGCTGCCCGAGCACCTGAAGGTCCGAAACCTCGCGCTGTTCTCGCACGGCATGGAGTACGGCCTGTCGCTGAACGCCAAGGGCGCCTACAAGGACGGCCTCCAGAGCGGCGCGGGTGGCTACGAGTCGAACGTGAAGTCGTTCGCCAAGGCCATCGCCGGGGCGACGACCAAGGACTTGGGCGTGCAGCTCTTCGCGTGCAACGCCGGGCGCGACATCAAGCTCCTCGAGGAGCGGACCAAGAAGGCCGGCGGCGACAAGAAGAAGGGGCGCGACGCGGCCTCCTATCGCGAGTGGACCGAGCACGACGAGAACAAGCGGCGCGGGGACGGCTCCTTCGCCGACGAGCTCAACCAGGCCCTCGAGGGCGAGGGCAAGGAGTCGTCGGTCTTCGCGCACCTGACGGCTGGGCACACCACGGAGAACTTCGCCGCGCGGGCCTACGGCAAGGCCGCTGAGGGCGTCAAGGACACCGACCGCAAGGACGACGAGACCGGCGGTGGCGCGCACATGTTCGACGTCTTGTACACCTCGGACTACATCAACACGCAGCTCGGCAGGCTCCTCCCCAAGCTCCCGGCCGACGACGCCGCGGTGCGGGGCAAGGCGCGCACCGGGCTCCGCGAGCGGATGTGGTCGCACTACAAGGACAGCATCTCCTCGGAGCACAAGCGCAAGGAGTCGGAGAAGCGCTTCGGCGAGCCCATCGGGCGACTGATGTTCATGAACCCGGAGGCCGCCAAGAAGCTCCTGCAGGGCGACTTCGCGACCTGGCTGCCAAAGCACCTCGGCGACTTCGCCACGACCTACAAGAAGTACCGCGCATGACCTGGATCTCGCTCTCCGGTTGGATCGTCGCGCTCCTCGTGGCGGGAGCGGCGCCCGGCGCCGCCGACAAGGTGGAGGTGTGCGGCAAGCTGCAAGCCCCCGACACGACGTCGATCTTGTGCGGGATGTACGGTGGCACCCTGGCGGGGGTCGAGAGGCTCCCGCAACTCAACGAGATCACGTTCTTCAGGCCGGGCCCCGAGGTCGACTTCGGGGTGCTCGCGACCCTGCCAGGGTTGAGGCAACTCGAGATCACCTCGCCCGAGCGCGAGGCGTTCGACCTGGCGCGGCTCCCGGCGCTGCCGCAGGTCATCGGGTTGACCCTGGGCGGCGAGCTCGACCTGACACGCGTGGATCGGTTCCCGAACGTCGAGACCCTGTATCTCCCAGCCGAGGCGCCGACCTCGCTCGCGCCGCTCGGGGTGCTCACCCACCTCAAGACCCTCAGGGTCAACGCTCGCGGCAAGGCGCTCAGCGGGCTCGACGCGCTCCCGAAGAGCCTCGAGGAGCTCTCCCTGACGGTCGCAGATATGTCGCAGGCGGGCTGCCCCGGCCACCTGCCGGCGCTGCGCCGGCTCAAGCTCGACTCGAGCGCGCAGCTCGGGTGCCTCGGTGGGCTCCCCAAGCTCGTCAGCCTCGAGGTCTCGACCGACGATCTGAGCGCGTTCGCGACGGGCTTTCCGGCGCTGACCGCGCTGACGCTCTACACGAGCGCGACCGATCTCGCGCCGCTCGGTCAGCTCGGCGAGCTCGAATACCTCGTCCTCCACGCGCGGGAGGCGACGGATTTCAGCCCGCTGGCCCACCTGACGAAGCTGACCTGGCTCGGGCTCGGCGGCTGTAAGGGCTTGGCGACGCTCCACTGGGTGACCCCGCTGGTTGGGCTCCAGACCCTCGCCGCCCCTCACACGGCGGTCACGGACATCTCCCCGATCGCGTCGCTGGTGGACCTCACCGCTCTCGACCTGAAGGAGACCGACGTGGCGGACATCAAGGTCCTGAGCGGGCTGAGGAAGCTCGAGAGCGTCAACCTCTCGTTCACGAAGGTGCGGAGCCTCGTGCCGCTCTATGACCATCCTGCGCTGACGTCCCTCGGGCTGCACCTCGTCCGGGTGCCCCGCGCCCAGCTCGCCCGGGTCAAGCGGGGAACGAAGGGCCTCACGATCGACAACAAGCGGGAGTAGCTCCAGCCGCGAGGGGCGCCGGTTGACGCGCCACGGCTGCGGGCTGGCGCGGTTCACCGTGAGACGCGCGGGAATCGGACGTTGGCGGGCGCGGTCGTCGACGTCCCGACCGGTCGACGGGGAGGTGCTGTTTTTGTTTAAAAAGTCCCATTGACTCTTTCTTGTGTGATACGACTCTTTGCGCATCACACGCGGCTCGCCGCGAAGGAGTCACCGGATGAACCAGATCCACCTCGTCGTCATCGACCCCCAGAACGACTTCTGCCGACCCGACGGCGCCCTGTCGGTGCCCGGCGCCGACCGCGACATGGATCGGCTGGCCCTGCTCGTACACCGCATGAAGGCGAAGCTCGCCGACATCCACGTCACCCTCGACAGCCACCGCAAGGTCGACATCAGCCACCCGGTGTGGTTCCGCGACCGCGACGGCAACACGCCGCCGCCGTTCACCCGGGTCACCGCGTCCGACCTGCGCGACGGCGTCTGGACCCCGGCCCTGCCGTCGACCCATGCGCGCACCCTGGCCTACCTCGACGACCTCGCCGCGACCGGTCGCTACCCGCACACCATCTGGCCCGAGCACTGCCTCATCGGCGGCGAGGGTCACAACGTCGTGCCGGACCTCTTCGAGGCGCTCAACGAGTGGTCCGAGCGCTTCGCGCTGGTCGACTTCATCACCAAGGGCTCGAACCCCTTCACCGAGCACTTCTCGGCGCTCCAGGCCGAGGTCCCCGACCCCTCCGACCCGGGCACGCAGCTCAACGCGGGGCTCCTGACGACCCTCGAGGAGGCGGACGTCATCCTGCTCGCGGGCGAGGCCGGCTCGCACTGCCTCGCCAACACCGTGCGCGACATCGCCGGCGCCTTCAGCGACCCGAGCTACGTCCGCAAGATGGTGCTGCTCACCGACGCGACCTCCCCGGTCCCCGGCTTCGAGGCCTACCAAGACGCCTTCATCCGCGACATGACCCGCGCCGGGATGCAGCTCTCCACGACCCAGGACGTCCTGAAGTCCCTCTGACCCAAGGGGTCAGGCACCCTCACTTTTTACTTTATCCCCTCCCACCCTTGAAAACCGGGAACCCTACCAAACCAGGGGTCAGGCACCCTCACTTTTTACTTTATCGCCCGCGACGACCCGGAAAGTGAAAAGTGAGGGTGCCTGACCCCTCCCCGGCTTATCGCCCGCGACGACCCGGAAAGTGAAAAGTGAGGGTGCCTGACCCCTCCCCGGAAAGTGAAAAGTGAACCCCTCCCCGGAAAGTGAAAAGTGAGGGTGCCTGACCCCTCCCCGGAAAGTGAAAAGTGAGGGTGCCTGACCCCTCCCACCTGACCCCTCCCAATTCATCCCTGACCACTGGCCCAGGAGCTGAACATGCCGATCCTCGACCCCAACAAATCCATGACCCACCACACCGTCTCCGGCTCGCGCTACGGCTTCTCGGCCACGCGCGTCGACGCCCTCGGCGCCGCCGAGTGGACGCTGGTCGCCATCGCCTGCGACGTCAGCGGCAGCGTGGGTGGCTTCGAGCGCGAGATGGAGGCCGCCATCAAGGCGGTCGTCGAGGCGTGCCGCCTCTCCCCGCGCGCCGACCACCTGATGCTGCGCACCGTCGCCTTCGACCAGCGCCTGCGCGAGGTCCACGGCTTCAAGCCGCTCGCCGACTGCCACCCGACCGACTACGACGGCGCCCTCGCCATCGGCGGCACCACGGCGCTCTACGACGCAGCCCACAACGCCGTCGCCGCCACCGTCCAGTACGGGGCCGCCCTCGCCCAGCGCGGGATGGCCGTCAACGCCATCCTCTTCGTCATCACCGACGGCGGCGACAACGCGTCGACGGTGGACGCCGGCGCGGTCAAGCACGCCATCGCCCAGGCGGTGACGAGCGAGGCGCTCGAGTCGGTGCAGACCCTGCTCGTCGGCGTCAACGTCGACAACACCGGCGTCGGCACCTACCTGATGGACTTCTCGGCCAAGGCCGGCTTCGACCACTACCTCGCCCTGGCCGACGCGACCCCGCGGACCCTGGCCGGCCTCGCCGACTTCGTGTCCCAGAGCATCGCCGCCCAGTCGATGTACCTCGGGAGCGGGCTGTCAGCGACCCTCGGGACGGTGTGACGATGATCCCGCGGGTCTTCCAGGACGACGGCCGCGAGGTCGCGCTGAGCAAGCGCGACTTCGTGGCCCGGGGCGGCGAGGGCAGCGTCTACGCCCAGGGCGGGGTCGCCTACAAGCTGTACCACGACCCACAACGCGCGCTGACCCCGGCGCGGCTCGCCGCCCTCTCGGCCCTGGACCACCCGCGCGTGCTCCGCCCCGAGGGCCTGCTGCGCGATGACGCGGGCGCCCCGATCGGCTTCCACGCCCGCTTCATCCCCAGCACCTGGCCCCTGTGCCGGCTGTTCGCGCGGAGCTTTCGCGACCGCCACCAGATCGACCACGACGCGCTGTTCTCCTTGCTCCTCGGCATGCTCGAGGTGGTCGACCACGCCCACGAGCGGGCGATCCAGATCGTCGACCTCAACCCCCTCAACGTCCTCGTCGGCCCGGACCGCCGCACCGCCTACTTCATCGACGTCGACAGCTGGCAGGCGCCGGGCTTCCCCGCCACCGCCATCATGGACAGCGTGCGCGACCGCCACGCCCCGCCCGACACCTTCGACGACGCCACCGACTGGTTCGCCTTCGCGGTCGTCGCGTTCCAGCTGCTCGTCGGGGTACACCCCTACCGCGGCGGACACCCGGTGGTGGGCCTCGACGCCCGCATGGCGCAGAACATCTCCGCGCTGCGCCCCGACGTCGTGCTGCCGCCGAGCGCCACCCCGCCGAGCCTCCTCCCCGCGGAGCTCCGCTCGTGGTTTCACGCGGTCCTCGAGGACGGCGAGCGGCGACCGCCCGACCGCCTCGCGCTCGTCAGCCGCTTCGCCCCGGCGCCCGCGAGCCCCCCGCGCCGCGCGGGCTTCGAGGCGCAGGTCGAGGCCGGGCGCCTCCGCGTGGTGGCGATCGCGACCGGTGTCGAGGTGCCGATCACCCTGGCTGCGACCGCGTTCTCGTGGCACGACGGCCGCCTCTACGCCCTCGCGGGGGACGCCATCGTGGAGGTGACCCTGCGGACCCTCGGCGGGCGCACCTTCGCGACGACCCGGGTCGCGAGCCAGGTGCTGCCGCTGGCGACCGCCCTCTACCCCGGGGTGGCGCTGCAGGACGCTCTTGGCGCCGTCTACGCCTCGCTGTTCACCGGGCCAGGGGTCTGTCACCAGCTCCAACTGCCGCCCCTCGACGGGCTGCGGGTCGCCGACGCGAGCTACGCCGAGCGCACGCTCACGGTCCTCGTCGGCCGCCCCGACGGCCGCTTCGACCGCCTCGTGTTCAGCTTCGACCGGAGCTTCCGCGCCTTCACCGTGGCGGTCGCGGCGGACGTCGAGCCGTCGCCGTAGCCGCCGACCGCGCCGGCGCTGGATCCGAAGCGCCAGCCTTGGCATCCTGCGTCCATGGCTACGTTCCCCCGGACGTCCTCGCTCGCCTTCGTGGCGGTGCTCCTCACGCTCGGTTGCACGTCGAACCCGACGCCGCACCCGGGGCTCAGCGACACCGCGCAGCCGGACGCCTACGTCCCGAGCGGCGACGCGCAGCGCAACGTGTGCGCGAACCTCGGCGGACAGTGGAGCGACGACGACGAGGTCTGCACCGAGGTCGACCAGGGCTTCGACGCCAACGCCGGTGCGGCGCAGCCCCCCGAGGGGCCGCCCGCCGCCGACATCGTGGGCCTCGACGTCACCGGCGCCGCGGGCGACTACGCGTTCACCGTCATCATCGCCAGCGACGACGTCGACTGCGAGCACTACACCGACTGGTGGGAGGTCGTCCTGGTCGACGGCACCCTCGTCTACCGCGAGGTGCAGCTGCACCCGCACGTGGACGAGCAGCCGTTCACGCGCACCGGCGGCCACCTCGCTATCGCGGAGGACGCGCTGGTGCTCGTCCGCGCCCACTTCCACCCCGACGGCTACGTCGGCGTCGCCTGGGTAGGGAGCGTCAAGGACGGCTTCACCGCCGCGCGCATCTCCGCACAGTTCGCCGGGGACCTCGACGAGGCCGACCCGCTGCCGCCCGCCTGCACCCCGTAGGAGCGGCGCCGGAGCAAGTGAGTCGAGAGGTGGCCGTCCCCACGAGCCGCAGGGTGGCCGCCCCCGCGAGCCGCAGGGTGGCCGCCCCCGCGAGCCGCAGGGTGGCCGTCCCCGCGAGCCGCAGGGTGGCCGTCCCCGCCCGCCTTCCGGCGACGCGCGCGTATCAGGGCGCGAGCTGGGTGACCTGCCCGGCCCAGGTGCCGTTGTTCTGGATCGTCTGGCCCTGGAGCCAGATCGTCCCGAGGCCGCCGTTGCCGCCGCCGCCGCCGCTGCCGCCGCCGCCGCCCTTGCCACCCTGGGCGCCGCCGTTGCGGCCAGAGCCGCCAAAGCCGCCCCCTGCCTCGGTGCCCGGGCCGTTTGCGCCGTCCACTCCGCCGCCGGGGGGCAAGCATCCGCGAGCCGGTACCAGCTTTGGAGTCGCAGCGGCGCCGGGGGCGACACCGTCCACTGGCGCTCCGCGTGGCCGCTGCCTACCAAGCGCGTCAGCACTCGGTACTGGACCGCGGTCAGCCGCTTGGATTCCAGTTCTCCGCTGCGGCACAGCTCCTCCCACAGAGTGCGCTCGGCGGCGGCTGTCGGCGGTCAAGGGTGGCGGGCTGGCG
>PHBI01000069.1 GCA_002841945.1 Deltaproteobacteria bacterium HGW-Deltaproteobacteria-14 | reverse complement strand
CGGATGGTGGGACGACTTCTGGGACTCCAGGAAGAACGCGGCAGCATGAGCGCTACCCACTGTTCTGGATCACACCCCGTCGACGTGCCACGTCGACGCGACGTGATGCGCAACCGGGCGGGGATGGGGTAGTGTCCGGGGCATGAAGGCTGACGTCGTCATCGTGGGCGCCGGGACCGCCGGCGCCGCCGTCGCGCTGCAGTGCGCGCGCCGCGGGCTCCGCGCCATCGTCCTCGAGCGCCGCAAGCTCGAGCGGGCCGGCGCCCACTGGCACAACGGGGTCCCCGGCTGGTCCTTCGACGCCGCGGGCATCGCGCGCCCGGTCCACCCGGAGCTCGTCGCCGCCAACCACCCCTTCCACCTCGTCGCCGGCTGGGGCCCCACCCGCGTCGTCGTCACCGACCACGACGTCCTCGAGGTCGACATGGCGCGCCTCGTCGCCCGCCTCCAGGGGGACGCCCGCGCCGCCGGCGCCGTCCTCGTCGACGACGTGCGCGTCAGCGGCTGCGACGGGGGGCACCTCGACACCAGCGCCGGGCCCTTCGACGCCCGCTGGATCGTCGACGCCAGCGGCCTCGGCGGCGTCGGCCTGCTGCCGACCGAGCCGGTCGCGCGCGAGGACATCTGCACCGCCACGCAGCGCGTCTACGCGGTGAGCGACGTCCCGGCCGCCGAGGCCTGGTTCCGCGAGCGCGGCGTCACCCCCGGCGACACCCTGTGCCACGCGTCGGTCGCCGGCGGCTTCTCCATCATCAACGTCCGCCTCCACGGCGACGAGCTCGCGATCCTCACCGGGACGATCCCCTCGGGGGACATCCCGTCGGGCCGGGCGCTGCTCGAGGACTTCGTCGCCGCGCTGCCGTGGCTCGGCGAGAAGCGCTCCGGCGGCTCGAGCCCCATCCCGCTGCGGCGCCCCTACGACGTCCTCGCCAGCGACCGCGTCGCCCTCATCGGGGACGCCGCCTGCCAGGTCTTCGCCGCCCACGGCAGCGGCATCAGCGCTCAGCTCGTGGCGAGCCGCGTCCTCGCCGAGGCGCTCGCCGACGGCTCCGGCCCCCTCGGCTATCAACGCCGCTGGCAGCGCCAGTGGGGAGGGCTCTTCGCGGCCTACGACCTGTTCCGCCGCTTCTCCGAGACCCTCGACGCCGACGACCTCGCCCGCCTCATGCGCGCCGGCGTGATGTGCCCCGACACCGTCGCCGACGGCATGGCCCAGCGCTGGCCGCGGCTCGGCCCGGCCCGCCTCGCCGGCGTCGCCCGCGGCGCGGCCCGCGATCCCCGCGCCGTCGTCCAGCTCGTGCCCGTGATCGCCCGGATGGGGCTCGCGCGCGCGCTGTTCGCCGTATACCCCAGAGACCTCGAACACCTCCCTCGATGGCAGCGGGCCGTCGCGCGTATGCTCGGTCCATAGGGCGTGCGCCGGGCGAGTCTGTATGCGCGAGTTGGCGACGCGCCGGGTGTTGTGCAATGCGGTCGGGTCGCGGCGCCGGGCGCGGCGTGCGGTTTTCACAGGCCGCGCGCGAGATCCGGCGTGCGCGGTCGCTCTAACGCATGATACATAAGCCCGCGCCACGTCATTGGCGCGGACGGGAGCAGCCAGCCATGGGTTCGACGGTGAAGGGCGCGCTAGTCGCGCTCACAGTGCTTTGGGGCGCGTGCGCGAGCGTGCCCGCGACGACCTCTCCACCGACCGAGGTCGACCTCGGCGCGGTCGAGCTGACGGATCTCGCCGGCGGCAGCCACAGCCTCGCCGAGTATCGCGGCAAGGTCGTGCTGCTCGACTTCTGGGCCACCTGGTGCGCCCCGTGCCTCGAGTCGCTGCCGCTCTACGATCGGTGGCAGAAGGAGCTCGGCGACCAGGGCCTCGTCGTGGTCGCCGCCAGCGTGGACGAGGAAGACGCGCCGGTCGCCGACTTCGCCGTCAAGTACGCTCCCGCGGTGATCGTCATGCGCGACCGCGAGGGCCGCGCCGCCGATCGCCTCGGGCTGCCCAAGATGCCGACCGCCTTCCTCATCGGGCGCGACGGCCGCCTCATCGAGCGCCACGCCGGCTTCGACGAGGCCGGCGCCGCTGCGCTGCGCGACCGCATCATGAGCGCCCTCGCGACCCCGTGAGCCGCGCCCTCACCCGCTTCGCGCTGGCCACGCTGGCGCTTCTGCTCGTCGTCGCCCCGACCGCGGCCCACGCGGCGGCCGGGCCGCACTTCGCGGCGCGCACCCGCGGCATCATGGGGACGCGCTTTCAGATCATGGCGTGGGTGGCCGACGACAAGGGCGAGGCGGTCATCGACCGCGCCCTCGACCGGGTGGCCGAGCTCGACCGCCTGCTGAGCCCGTGGATCGCCGGCTCGGATCTGCAGCGCCTCAACGCCGCGGCCGGCGGCGAGCCGATCCACGTCGACCCCTTCACCCTCGCCCTGCTGCAGCGCACCCTGGCGCTGTGCGCGACCAGCGACCGGGCGTTCGACCCGACCTTCTTCCCGCTGTCGGCGCTCTACGATCTGCGCGATCCCGAGCACTTCCGGCCCCCGAGCGACGCCGCCGTCGCGCGCCTGTTGCCGCTCGTCGACTGCCGCAAGGTCGAGGTCGACGCGACCCGCGGCACCGCCCGCCTCGCCGGCCACGGGATGGGCATCCACCTCGGCGGCAACGCCAAGGGCACGGCCCTCGACGAGGCCGCGCGGGTGCTCGAGGCCGCCGGCGTGACCCGCTACTACGTCGACGGCGGCGGCGACATCGTGGTGCGCGGCGACGGCCCCAAGGGGCCCTGGCGCGTCGGCATCCAGAACCCGCGCGGTGCTCACGGCCAGACGGCCGGGATCGTCCACGCGACCGGCGGGGCCGTCGTGACCAGCGGCGACTACGAGCGCTTCGTCGTCATCGACGGGGTGCGCTACAGCCACATCGTCGACCCCCGCACCGGCCGCACCGCCCACGGCTGCATGTCGGCGACCGTCACCGTGCCCGCGGGCCCCCACGCCGGCGAGGTCGCGGACGGCTGGGCCACCACCGTGTGCGTGCTCGGCGCCGAGCGCGGCTTCCCGCTCTTGCGCGCGAACGTGCCCGGCGCGACCGCCGCGGTGATCGATCTCGCGGGTGAGGTCCACAAGACGCCGGGGTTCGACGCTCCCGTCGCGCCGATCCCGCCAACCCCGCCGACCCCGAAGGAGGGCTCCCCACGATGAGCAGGACGAGCGTCCAGCTGTACGCCACCCTCGCGGCGGCGCTCGCGGTCGCGGTCGGCGCGGCCGTGGTCGGCGGTGGGTGCGCCGTCGACAACCCGCCCGAGGCGCTGCCGGAGCCGAGCTTCGAGTACTTCGCGTGCGCCGTGCAGCCGGTGCTCGACCGCGAGTGCTCGAACTCGGCGTGCCACGGGAACGTGGCGCGGGGGCTGCAGATCCTGTCGCCGAGCCGCATGCGGATCGCCTCGGAGTACGCCCTCGCGCGCCTCGCGATCAGCGAGGACGACGTCGAGTCCGGCATCCACCCGCCGCTGACCGGGGTCGAGGTGTCGTTCAACTACGAGCAGTGCCGCGGCTGGGCGACCGCCGTCACGCCGAACCGCCCGGCGCCGCTCCTCGACAAGCCCCTGGCCGTCTCCGCTGGCGGCGTCTATCACACCACCCACGGCGACGTGTTCGCCTCCCCGGACGAGCCGGGCTTCCAGGCGATCGCCGCGTGGCTGCGCGGCGCGACCGCGGCGGAGTGCCCGTGATGGCGCGCGCGCCCCGCTCCGACGTCGGTGGGTGGACGGCCCGCGGCGCGCTGCTCGTGCTGCTCGCGGCGCCCGCGCTCTTCGGCTTCTCCTCGGCGGCCTCCTTCGACCTCGAGGCCGATCTCGGCGGCGGTGGGGGCTACACCTTCACCGGCTCGCCGGTGAACCACGGGATGAGCTGCCTCGACTGCCACCAGCGCGACGCCGCCCCCGTCCGCGCCGGGGTGTTTCTCCACAGCGACCCCGACGGCCTCTTCGCCGAGGGCTACGTCCCCGGTCAGATCTACAGCGTCACGGTCCACCTCACCGGCGAGGACCGCGGCCTCGCGCGTAACGGCGCGTGTCCCGTCGGCGTCGCGGGGTGTAACCGCAACCTCTTCGTCGCCGAGCTGCTCGACGCGGGGGGCGCCGCCGCGGGCACCCTGTGCCCCGACGGCATCGACTTCGAGGCCGGCGGCGCCTGCGCCGACCAGAGCGGCGCCCGCACCACGCTGCTCCGCGACGGGCGCGCGGTCTCGGGGCAGTCGCTCGCCATCCCGCTCGACTGCGCCGCGCCGGGCGCCGTCCCGGGGCACTGCGTAGACATCGCCGGGATGCAGGCCGCGGGGCAGACCGCCGACCAGATCGCGGCCGCCATCGGCGCGCAGGTGCGCGGCTCGACGGTGTGGGCCTTTCAGTGGCGAGCGCCCGACCAGGCGGTCGGCACGATCGACCTGTGGCTCGGCGCGGTGGATGGCGACGGCGGGACGACGGTCGACCCGCGCTACGCGGACTTCGCGGGCGACGTCGCGGTCGTCGAGCGGTACGCGATCCCGGCCTTTGGCCAGGCGGCGAGCGCGGGCGGTGGGTGCGCGGGCGGCGGCGCCGGCGCGGCGCTGTGGGTCTTGATGGTGATGGCGGCGTGGGTGTGGGGAACGCGGCGGAGGGGTGAGGTATGAAGCAGCTGATGATCGTGCTCGGGGTGCTGGTCGGGTCGTCCTTCACGGCGCAGGTCGCCGTGGCTGGGCCGACCTCGTGCGATATCACCACCGGAGCCTCGTGCTTCTGGGGCGAGGGGTGCGACTGCGACCACGACGGCTACGTCCGCGACAACGGCAAGGCCTACAAATACTGCCACTTCACGAAGTGCCCCATCGATAAGAACGACAGCGACGCGAACGTGAAGGGCAAGTCATCGGAGTACAACGTCGACGGCGACGCCTGGACCACGGACTACGACTGCGACGACAACGACGCCTGCGTCACCAACGACTGCAGCAACATCTGCGGCCCCAGCCCGGTCGACGACGACGGCGACGGCTCGCCCACCGGCCAGGACTGCGACGACACCAACCCGTACATCAAGCCCGGCGCCACCCTGGCCTGCTGCTCGTGCGAGGTGCTCACGGTGCCGTCTCAGGTCGCGGCCTTCGGCTGCGCGGCGAACCCGTGCCCCCTCGGCAACACCAACCCGGCCGACGCGACGCCCACCGACACCTACCAGCCGCCCGCGGACACCTACCAGCCGGCGTCCGACGTGGGCACCAGCGATCCGATCGGTCCCGACGCGAGCACCAGCGACGCGCTCGGCCCCGACGGGATGACGAGCGGGACGACGAACTACGCGAACCCGCCGGTGGACCCCGGGGTCCTCGGCAGCGGGACGATCGTGCACGCGACGCCGCCGTCCCCGGTCGGGTGCGCTGGGGGCGGAGGCTCCCTCCCGGGCGCTCTCGCGGTGGCCCTCGCGCTGCTGTGGGCGCTCGTCGCGCGCCGCCGCCGGGTCGCGCGCCTCGTGGTCGCCGCGGCGATCGTCACCACCCTCGGCGCGGCCGGCTGCGCGACCGTGCAGCCGTGGGAGCGCGGGCGCCTGGCCAAGGCGCCGATGATCTTCGGCGCCGACGCCTGGGGGGAGGGGATCGAGCAGCACCTGCTGCAGTACCGCGAGGGGGCCGCCGGCGGCTTCGGCGGCGGGGGCGGGGGCTGCGGATGCAACTGAGGGCGCTGGCGCTCGCGGTCGCGCTCCTGACCGCCGGGCCCGCGTGGGCTGACGCGCCGGGGCCGGCGCCGCACGCGACGGTGACCAAGCCGTCCGCCGAACCGGACGGACCGGTCGGGGTCGAGGCCGACGCCCGCGTCAACGTGTACGTCGACAACGACGGCAACAAGATCGTGACCCCGCTCACCGCGGTGAAGGCGACCCTCGCTGGCGGCAAGGTCACCGTCGACGCGCACGGCAGCGTCGACGTCATGACCTGCGCCTCTATCGACGTGCTGAGCGCCGCCACCCCCCACGGCTACTTCCAGGAGGTGCGCAAGGAGGCCGGCGGCGACGCCACCGTCGACGTGGCAGGCTGGCTCCTCTCCGGTGGCGCCGTGTACTCCGAGGAGAACGACTACAGCTCGATCAGCGGCACCTTCGGCGTCTCGAAGGAGCTCTTCAACAAGAACACCACCGTGGCCCTCGGCTACAGCTACACCGACTCGAACGTCGGCCGCGCCCACGACCCGGGCTTCGACGAGAGCCTCGCGAGCCACACCGTCACCGCCACCGTGACCCAGGTGCTCTCGCGCTCGGTCGTCGGGCAGGTCTCCTACTTCATGGGCTATCTCGACGGCTTCCAGGCGAGCCCCTACCGCCACGTCCGCATCGCGACCGGCGTCACGACCCCCGAGTCGACCCCGGCGACCCGCGTGCGCAACGCCGTCGCCGTGCGGGTCAAGGCGGCGCTCGCCCCCGACCACTTCATCGCCGGCGACTATCGCGCGTACCTCGACACCTGGGGGCTCGTCAGCCACACCGCCGAGGTCGCCTACACCTGGCAGATGCTCCCGTGGCTGTCCTGGCGCCTGCGCGACCGCGTCTACCTCCAGTCGGGCGCCGACTTCTACTCCTGGACCTACGACGCGCCGCACCGCTACATGACCGCGGATCGCGAGCTCGGCTCCTATTGGGGGAACCTCGTCGGGCTGCGCGCCTCCTTCCAGCCGTCCATCGGGCGCACGCAGAAGCTCACGATCGATCTGAAGTTCGACTTCATGATGCAGAAGTTCGCGGACTTTCCCCTGCTCCCCGAGCGCTTGATGTACGTGACCGAGCTGGGAGCCACTTGGGCCTTTTGACACAACCCGACAATTGTTCGGTGTCAAATAACCCCGATATGCCAGCCAGCGTGTGAACTGACGCAGCGCAACAATAATCGGCGGCCTCGGCGTGTGAACTGCGTGACCGGTGGGCGCGATTGCGCTAGCGTCCGGTTCGGGCAGCTCGACTGGGAACGTCGCTGAGCCGCTGGGCCAGGACCGGCCCACACATTGGCGCGTGTGATGCTCTCTCGAGCATGCCCCAAGCTCGCGACTCGATCAGCGAGGCGGGATGGCTGCGACGAATCACGAATTGCTCGCCCTCTGGCACAGTGACTGTGCGAGGGTGAACGACGCCGTGTATCACCTTGAAGAGAGGGTCATATGACCACCGTGAAGGAACGGACCAAGCCGGTCCTCCTTCCCGAGCTGTGCAAGGGGTGCGGACGCTGTATCGAGGCGTGCCCCAAGCACTGCATCACGCTCGGTGAGGAGATCAACCAAACATCGGGGCTCGTGCCCGTCGTCATCGACTACGACGTGTGCAATGGGTGCGGGCTGTGCATCTCGGCCTGTCCCGAGCCATACGGGCTCACGGCCGACGGCTACGAGCTCGAGGACCCGGCCAAGCTCTTCGGCGCCGCTCCGCACCACGGGCGCACCCCGGCCGCGATCCCCGGGCGCGCGATCCCGCTGCCGAAGTCCGAGCCGCTGGTCCTCAAGGGGAACTACGCGGCCGCGGTGGGCGCGCTGCTCGCGGGCTGTCGCCACGTGTTCGGCTACCCGATCACGCCCTCGACCGAGGGCGCAGAGCTGATGGCGTCGTTCCTGCCGCAGCTCGACGGGGCCTTCGTGCAGGCGGTGAGCGAGGTCGCGACCGTCAACCACATGTACGGCTGCGGCGGCGCGGGCCTCCCGGTGATGACCTTCACGAGCTCCCCCGGGCTGAGCCTGATGCTCGAGGGCATCTCCTACATGATCGGCGCCGAGGTGCCGGCGGTCTTCATCAACGTGATGCGCGGCGGGCCGGGGCTCGGCAACATCGGGCCGAGCCAGGCGGACATCAAGCTGCTGTGTCGTGGCCTCGGTCACGGCGACACCAACGCCATCGTGCTGGCCCCGTCGACGCCGCAGGAGATGCTCGACCTGACGATCGAGGCGTTCCGGTTGGCGTTCCTCTACCGCAACCCGGTGTTCGTCGCGCCCGACGGCTACCTCGGCCAGATGACCGGGCGGGTGCAGCTCCCCGACCACATGCTCGTCCCCGGGATACCCGGCTGGGCGGTGTACGGGGACGCGGCGCACCGCGGCAACCTCATCAACTCGATCCACCTCTCCGAGGCGGACCTCGAGAAGCACAACGAGAAGCTGCAGGCGAAGCTCGCGCGGATCACCGCGAACGAGCAGCGCTCGCACACCCATCGCGCCGACGACGCCAAGATCCTGGTGGTCGCCGCCAGCACCCCGGCGCGGATGGCCAAGAGCGCCATCGAGCACCTGCGCCAGGAGGGGGTGTCGGTCGGGCTCTTCATGCCGGTGACCCTGTGGCCGTTCCCGATCGACGCCCTGCGGCCGCTCATGGCGCACGTCGAGGACATCCTGGTGGTCGAGGCCAGCGCCGGGCAGCTCGAGGACGAGCTGCGGCTCGCGATGAGCCACGCTGACCTCGGCGGCGCGCGCATCCACCACCTGCGTCGGATGGGCGGCATGCTGCCGCAGGAGCCGGAGATCCGGGCCCGGGTGCACGAGATCCTGGAGGTGACGCGATGAACAGCTCTCAAGAGCACTCGGCGTTCTACGAGCACTTCGACCGCCACGCCCACGGCAAGGGGCTCAAGGGCGCCTCGACCCACTACTGCCCGGGCTGCGGGCACGGCCTCGCCCACAAGTTCCTGTCGGACGCCATCGCGACCCTGGGCATCCAGGACCGCACCGTCGCGGTGTCGCCGGTCGGCTGCAGCGTCTTCCTCTACTACTACTTCGACGTCGGCAACACCCAGGCCGCCCACGGGCGCGCGCCGGCGGTGGCGCTCGGGCACAAGCTCGCCAACCCCGACTCGATCGTCGTCAGCTACCAGGGGGACGGGGACCTCGCGTCCATCGGGCTCGCCGAGATCATGCACGCGGCCCAGCTCGGCGTGCCCATCACCGTCATCTTCGTCAACAACGCCATCTACGGCATGACCGGCGGGCAGATGGCGCCGACGACGCTGCCCGGGCAGTGGTCGACGACGTGCCCGAACGGGCGCGGGGTGATGGAGGGCGCGCCGCTCAAGGTCGCCGAGCTGATCGCCGGGCTCGACGGGCCGATCTACGTCGAGCGCGTGGCGCTGTTCGACCAGCGGCGGCGCAAGCAAGCCCACAAGGCGATCGAGAAGGCGATGCGCCTGCAGGTCGAGGGGCGCGGCTTCGCGTTCGTCGAGGTGCTCTCCGAGTGCCCCACGCACCTGAAGATGACCCCCGAGGACGCGGAGCTGTGGGTCAAGGACACGATGACGCAGACCTTCCCGCTGGGGGTCCTCAAGGACGTCGAGCGGGAGCCGTGGTTCGAGGGGCCGCGGCCGAAGTTCGACGCGCCGCAGATGATGAAGCTGGTCGGGGCCGTGAGCGTGGACGACCCGATGCCGCGCTTTGGCGGGGAGTTCCCGGTCCACCTCGACCCCGAGGACGTCTCGCTCAAGCTGGCCGGTGCCGGCGGCGACGGCGCTCAGACGGCGGCGATGCTCATCACCCGAGCGGCGATCCGCGAGGGGCACGACGCGACGCACATCCCGAGCTACGGGCCGGAGTCGCGGGGCGGGACGAGCTACGCGGACGTGCACGTGGCGCGGACCGAGGTGCTGTCGCCGGGCGCGCCGACGCCGCACGTGCTGGTGGCGTTCAACGCGCCGAGCCTCACCAAGTTCGGGCCGACGGTGCGCAAGGGCGGCGTGATCATCTACGACTCGAGCGTGATCAACGACGTGCCGCCGGTGCGCGAGGGCGTTCGGGCCTTCGGCGTGCCGTGCGCGGCCATCGCGCGCGAGCTCGGGGTGCCGCTGGTCAAGAACGTCGTGGCGCTCGGGGCGGTGTGCGCGGCGAGCCGGCTCTTGCCGGACGAGGCGGTGCTGACCGCGCTGCGCCACGCCCTCAAGGACAAGTGCGCGCTGATCGCCAGCAACGAGGCGGCCTTCGCCGCGGGGCGGGCGGCCGTCGAGGCGGCGGGCTGACGCGACCTGGACGGTGACCACGTGGACCGGCTGGGCGTGCGCGCCCAGTCGGTTACAGCGCCCGGATCGAAGTCCCCATTGCCCACTTACTAACTAGTAAGTAAGGTTGCGGCATGGCAGGTCGCACCGACACCAAGCACGAGATCCTGAACGTCGCCGAGCAGCTGTGGCTCCACAAGGGCTACAACGGCTTCAGCTACCAGCACATCGCCAAGGCGATCGGGATCAAGAGCGCGGCCGTCCACTACCACTATCCGGCGAAGCAGGACCTCGGGGTCGCGCTCGTCGAGCGGATGCGCCGGCGCTTCGCGCGCTGGACCGAGCGGACCGAAGCCCTCGACGGCTTCTGGCCGAAGTTCGACGCCTACATCGCCATCCATCAGCTCTACCTGGATGACGGAGAGGGCGGCAGGGTCTGCCCATCGGGCATCCTCGACGCCGAGTTCCACACCATCAGCGAGGACATGCGCCACGCGGCGCGGGAGCTCACCCGCGAGATGCACCGCTGGCTCACCGACCTCTTCCGCGCCGGGCGTGACGCCGGCGAGGTCTCCTTCCGCGGCGACCCGGACGGCATCGCCGCGGTCGCCGGCGCGACGGTCCAGGGGGCGCTCCAGATCGCCCGGGCGGTCGGCCGCGGCAGCTTCCACCTCACGATCGATCACCTCAAGCTCCAGCTGCGCCAGCGCGAATGCGCGGACGCCTGAGGCAGCCGCTCTCTCTCTCCTCGTTTTTTTCCCCATCGCTTACTTATAGGTAAGTAAGCCGCCGCGACCGGAGCTACCCATGATCAACGCGATCCATCAGCTCGTGAACGTCCTCCCGGCTCGCCCCCGAGCCACCATCCAGCGGCTCGTCCCCGCCACCCGCCCGGCGCCGACCATCTCGGGCGAGCCGCTCCCCACGGAGCCTCGTCGACTCGGCCTGTGGGCGCGCTGGTTCGACGTGCTGGGGCCGGACTTCGAGCTCAGCGACATCGACCTCAACGCCGCAGAGATCGACGCCGACCTGCGGCGCGGCAAGCTGTAGGGGGCGACGCCGTCAGGTCGCCCGCGTCAGCGTAACGAGCCACGCGGCGACGCTGACCCGGTCCTCGCGCCGGAGGGTCACGGCGTCGCGCCGGCTCAGCGTGAGCCCGGCGGTGGCGCAGGCCTCGCGCAGGTAGGCCTCGCTGTAGGCGACCCGCCGCGACGCCCCGAGGCGCCACGGGCCCGCCGTCGTCGCCTCCACCGTGAAGACGAAGAGCCCGCCGGGACGGAGCACCCGGGCCGCCTCGCCGAAGACCCCGCCGAGCTCGCCGACGTAGCCCAGCACGTCCGCCGCCGCGAAGGCGTCCACCGTCGCCGGCGGCCACGTCGCGAGCGCGTACAGCAGGTCCGCCTCGACCAGGGCGTCGTAGACCCCGCGCGCCCGGGCCTCGGCCAGCATCCCGGGGGAGAGGTCGACGCCGACGAGCCGCCGCGCGAGTGGGCGCAGCCCCGGCCCGCACAGCCCCGTCCCGCACCCGAGGTCGACGATCACGCCCGTGGGGCGAGGGGCGATGAGCGCGGCGAGCGCCCCGATGACCGCGTCGTGCCCGCGGTAGCCGAGGAGCTCGATGAGGTGGGCGTCGAAGGAGTCCGCGTAGGCGTCGAAGAGGGCGACCACCTCCCCGCGGAGCGGCGCCGCGAAGCTGCCGCCCCCGAGGCTCGCCACGAGCTGGCGAGCCACCGGCCGGTCCGGCGCCTCGTGCATCAGCCGCTGCGCCGCCTCGAGCGCGCTCACGCGCTCGCCGCGACGCGAGTGCACTGCACACAGGACGAGCAGCGCGAGTTCGTCGTCAGGCGCCGCGGACAGGTGTGCGGCGCACAACGCCAGGGCCTCGTCGAGGCGGCCCAGGCGCTCGAGGACGAGCGCGCGGACCGCGCGCGAGGTGTTCACGTCACAGGCGTCGAGCGCCGCTTCGAAGTCTCCCTCGGCGAGGGCGGTGGCCACCGGCTCGTTCATGGGGTCAGGCTAGCACGTTCGCCGGTCGTCGCCACCCGCCTCGCGCTCGCGTCGTGGCCCCCGACCCGGGTAGGCTCCACACGCCGTCGTTGCCGAATATGTTGCTTCGGCCGGCCGTTGGCCCGACGTTCGGCAGACTCTCCGGTGAGGTGTGAGGCGTGCGACGATCGATGGTGGGGATCTTGGGGGCTGCGATGGTGCTGGGCGCGTGCGCCTCGCCGCGGCAAGTGGAGGCGTCTGCGGAGACGCGCCCGGACGGGGCGGAGGAGGCCGAGGAGGTCAGCCCGACGCCGACGGCCGCCGCTCCGGTGGTGGCGGCCGGGGAGGCTGATCCGAGCCGCATCCCCGGGCTCGAGCCAGCGACCGAGCCGGGGCCGCCGCCCCTCATCGCGACCCCGCCGGCCGACGCCGAGCCGCCCGCGGTCGACGCCCTCGGGCCGTACTTCGCCGCGCCCCCGCTGGCCGAGGCGCTCGCCAACTACCTCGCCGGCGAGAACGCCAGCGCAGCGCGCGTCTTCGCGGCCTTCGCCGAGGCCTCCCCGGACGACGTGCGGGCCCGGCCGGCGCGCTTCATGGCGCTCCTCGCGCTGCACGACGCGGGGGAGGCGACACCGACCGCGACCGATCTCGAGGCGATGGCCGCGGAGTGGCCGGAGATCGCCGACTACGCCTGGTACTACGCCGCCTCGGCACACGTGCTGGCGCGCCGCTGGGAGGCGGCGCTCGCCGCCGTCGACCGCGTCCCGGCGCGCTCGACGCTGTGGGGGCGGGCGCGCGAGCTGCGCGCCCGCGCTCAGGTCGGCGCGGGTCACGCCGCGGCGGCCATCGCGACCCTCACCGAGGTGAAGACCGCCCGCCCCGAGGAGCTGCGCTCGAGCGCCTGGGAGCTGCTCGCGAAGCTCGAGACCGAGGCGCGCAACCGCGCCGGGGCCCGCGCGGCGCTGATCGAAGAGGCGATCCGCTTCGCGAGCTCCGCCGACGGTCGCGGGGCCTACGCGGCCCTCGGCAAGCGACCGGCGCTCGACGCGACGCAGCGCTTTCGGCTCGGCAGCGCCCTCTACGACGCCCACCGCCACAGCCAGGCGCTGGCGGTGTTGGCCGGGATCGAAGAGACGGACGGGCGCTGGTGCCGGGCGCGCTACCTCGAGGCCCGGACCCGCGAGAAGATGAAGCAGTCGAAGGCCGCGTGGGAGCAGTTCGAGCGGGCGCTCACCTGCACCGACGACGCGGGAGTGTACGGCGACGCCACCTTCTCCGGTGGCCGTAACCGCCTCAAGGCGGGCGAGCTCGACGCCGCCGAGCGCCTCCTGAAGGAGCACGTGGCGAGGTTCCCGGAGCGCTCCACGGTCGACGACTGCCTGGTCATGCTGGCGGACATCGCGCGCCAGCGAAAGGACGACGCCGGGGCTGACGCGCTGCTGCTGAAGCTGGTCGAGGGGCACCAGGGGGACCAGGTCGACGAGGCCGCCTGGGACCTGCTGTGGCCGCGCATCGCAGACGGGCGCTTCGACGAGGCGCTGGCGATGGCGGATCAGGTCCTCTCGGTGGCGCCGCGTGAGACCCACTACCGCGCGGAGGGGCGCGTGCGCTACTGGCGCGGGCGGCTGCTGCTCTACCTCGGCCGGGACGAGGAGGCGTTCGCCGACTTCGAGCGCGTCCTCACCGACCACCCGCTGAGCTGGTACGCGATCCTCGCCTACGCGCGCCTCGTCCAGCGCGACCCGGTCGGCGCCCCGGAGACCCTCGCGCGCATCGTCGCGGCCTCCGAGATCCCGCCGGACCCGCTCGAGCGGATCCCCGCCCGCCTGTGGCGCGATCCGACCTTCCGGCGTGGGCTCGAGCTGGCGCGTCTGGGGTTGTCGGCGAGCGCCCAGCGCGAGCTCGAGGCGGCGCCGGACCCGAGCGGTCCCGAGGCTCGCGCCTGGCTCTGGACCAAGGCGTCGCTCTATTACACCGCTGGCGCCTGGCACCTCGGGATGCGCCTCGCCCGCCCGCGGGAGGACGACTTCGGGCAGGCGTGGCCGCGGGCCTGGCACGCTCGGGTGTGGCGGCTGGCGCACCCGCGGGCCTTCTCGGAGCTCGTCGAGCGCTGGGCGACCGCCCGCGGCATCGACGCGGCGTGGGTCTACTCCATCGCCCGGGAGGAGTCGGGGTTCAACCCCAACATCGAGAGCTGGGCCAACGCCATCGGGCTGATGCAGATCATCATGCCGACCGCCGAGATGCTGGCCCGTGGCACCGACATCGACCCGACCCGAGCGGCCCTGCAGGACCCGGCGGTCGCCCTCGAGCTCGGGACCAAGTACCTCGCCAAGCTCCTCGGCCAGCACCCGGTGATCCCGCTCGCGAGCGCGGGCTACAACGCCGGCGGCGGATCGGTGAGGCGCTGGCGGCGCGAGTTCGGGGATCGCGAGCTCGACGAGTTCGTCGAGCGCATCAGCTACACCGAGGCCCGCGGCTACGCCAAGCGCGTCACCCGCTCGGTCGCCCGCTACACCTGGCTCTACGCCGGCCGGATGCTGGTCCTCCCCCTCGACCCTCCGGGGCCGCCGGATTGAACGCGCGCGCACTCCGCCGCAGTCGCGGCTCGCTTCCCCCAATAGGGGTCAGCCCAATAGGGGTCAGGCACCCTCACTTTTCACTTTTCCGGTTGGAGCCCGCGTCGATGCAGGCGCGAGGTGCAATAGGGGTCAGGCACCCTCACTTTTCACTTTTCCGGTTGGCAATAGGGGTCAGGTTGGCAATAGGGGTCAGGCACCCTCACTTTTCACTTTTCACTTTTCCGGTTGGAGTCCGCGTCGACGCAGGCGAGGTGGACGCAAAAGTAAAAAGTATAGGTGCCTGACCCCGCGCCCTCGGACGCCACCGCTCGGGCTCGGGGCCCATCGTTGTGTCGGCGCCCGGTCCGCTGTACCTCTCTTGAAGCGGTGCTTCCGGTCCTGGTCGGCGCGGGCGCACCGGAATGAACCGAAAATCGGTCGCGTTCGTGCCAGAGGCCGTTCGCTCGCTCGAGGAGGCGCTTGGACCATCTGACCCGCATCGAGAAGCTGGTGGCTCGCGTGAGGTGGCGGCTGCGGTGGCAGCTGGCGCTTCGGCGGCTGCTGGTCTTTGGCGGCGCGGGGCTGCTCGCCTTCGGCGTGGTGGTCCTGCTCGTCAAGGCGCGGGCGCTGCCTACCTCGTGGACGCTCATCGGGGGCGCCGTCGCCACCGCGCTGGCCGCCGCCGGGGTCATCTCCGGGCTCGCGCGGCGCCTCGACGCGGTGCGCCTCGCCGCTGAGCTCGACGCCGCGGGAGGCCTGCACTCGCGCCTCGGGACGGCCCTCGCCTTCGCCCGCGAGCCGGCGCCGACCGCGCTCCAGCTCGCCGCCATCGAGGACGCTGTCACGGTCGTCGACCGCGCCAGCCCCAAGGCCGCCGCACCGTGGCAGTGGGCGGCCTTCGCCGTCGGCGCCGGGGTCGCCGCGCTCGCCCTGGCCGTCACCGTCCCGTCGGTGTTCGCCATCGACTTCCCCGTCGGCCGGGTCGCCGCCGGCGCGGTGTCCGATCTCGGCGCCACGCCCGCCCCCTTCGCCCGCGGCGCCGTCGCCCTCGACCGCGTCGAGGCCGAGCACCTCGAGGCCCTCGAGGACGCGGCCGAGCGGGCCGCGAGCGCCGCCATCGACCCCGAGGTGAAGCGCTTCCTCGACGCCCTCGACGACCTCGTCAAGGCGCTCAAGGAGGGCCGCATCAGCGCCGACGAGGCCTTCGCCAAGCTCGCCGCGCTCGAGAAGGCCGAGGCCGCCTGGAGCGAGGCCCACGCTGAGGACGTGGACGCCGTCCATCAGCAGCTCAAGGAGGCGGCCGAGCAGCACAAGCGCGCCCAGGAGGACGTCGAGCCGCTGCTCGAGGCGCTGCGCAAGCAGGCCCTCGAGGACGCCGCCAAGGCGCTCGAGGCGGCCGCAGACAAGCTCGACCGCGGTGAGCTGAGCGAGCGCGAGCGCCAGCGCCTGGGGAAGGACCTCGAGAAGCTCGCCAAGAACCTCGAGAGCGAGCGCCAGAAGCAGGAGCGCGAGGCGAAGAAGGACCGCGACCGCCTCAAGAAGAAGGAGGAGCGCGACAAGGACCGCCTCAGCAAGCGCGACAAGGACCGCCTGAAGGACCGCGAACGCCAGCTCGAGCAGCTGCGGCGCGAACAGGAGGAGATGAGCGAGGCGCGACGCCAGCTCGAGCGCCTCCAGCGCGACCTCGACCAGGCCGCCGCCGAGATGTTGCGGCGCATGATCGAGGACGCCGAGAAGAGCGGTAGCGCCGAGCAGATGCGCCAGGCGGCCGAGATGTTGCGGCGCATGAAAGAGCAGGCCCGGGGGCGCCAGCAGATGCGGGCGGCCGCGGGTCGCATGGGGGACCTGCGCGAGCTCCTGCGGCGCGCCGCCCAGCGCCAGCGCGGTGGCTCGGGAGAGGACGGCGAGGGCGGGCAGCGCGAGATGGAGCGCTTCTTCTCGCGCGCCGGCGGCCAGAAGCCGGGCGACAACGGCGGCGAGGACGGCGAGCAGGGCGCGGGGGAGGGCAAAGAGGGCATGGCGCTCGGCGAGGCCAAGGGCGGCCAGGACGCGCTGACCCTCGCCGGGCTCGGGCAGGGGCCCGGCCAGGGCGCCGGGCCGCGGATCCCGATGCCGGGCAGCGGCCAGGGCGACGGCCCGCCCCGGGAGGGCGACGGGATCGGGCAGGGGCACGACAGCCGGCTCCTCGGCGAGCGCACCCGCCTCGACGGCGTCAAGACCAAGGATGACTTCGTCGCCGGCCAGCACGGCGCCGGGGAGAGCCCGAGCCGGGTCGTCTACGCCGCCGCCTCGAAGGGCTTCGCGTCGACGGCCTACCGCGACGTCCACCAGGACTACAGCGAGGTGGTCGAGGACGATCTCGACCGCCAGAAGATCCCGCCAGGGCAGCGCACCTACGTGCGCCGCTACTTCGACCTGATCCGGCCGCGTTGACGCGAGGTTCCGAATGGACGTGAAAGAGAGGGTGGCCCACTTCAAGCGGGCGACCGACCGCCTCAAGGACGAGGTCGGCAAGATCATCGTCGGCCAGCACGACATCGTCGAGGGCGTCATCACCGCGCTCATCGCCGGTGGGCACGCGCTCCTCGAGGGCGTGCCCGGCCTCGGCAAGACGCGCCTCGTGCGCACCCTCGCCGACGCCCTCGACCTCGAGTTCTCGCGGGTGCAGTTCACCCCCGACCTGATGCCGAGCGACATCACCGGCACCAAGGTGGCCATCCAGGACGACGCCGGGCACACCGTGCTCGACTTCCAGAAGGGCCCCATCTTCGCCAACATCGTCCTGGCCGACGAGATCAACCGCGCCACCCCGCGGACGCAGTCCGCCATGCTCGAGGCGATGCAGGAGCGCTCGGTCACGGTCGGCCGGCAGACCTACGAGCTGTCGCACCCCTTCTTCGTCCTCGCGACCCAGAACCCGCTCGAGATGGACGGCACCTACCCGCTCCCCGAGGCGCAGCTCGACCGCTTCCTGTTCAAGCTCCACGTGACCTACCCGAGCTCCGAGGAGCTGCACACCATCCTCGACCGCACCACCCACTGGGAGGAGCCGAAGATCGACCAGGTCATGGACCAGCAGGGGGTGATGGAGCTGCGCCACCTGGCCATGGACGTGCCGATCGCGCGCCACGTGCAGGACTACGCGGTGCGCATCGTGATGGCCACCCACCCCGACCACCGCGAGGCCCCCGACATCGCCCGTCGCTACATCCGCATCGGCGCCTCACCGCGCGGGGCCCAGGCCATCATCGTCGGCGCCAAGGTGCGGGCCGTGCTCGACGGGCGCTTCGCCGTCAGCGCCCAGGACGTCCGCCACGTGGCCCGACCGGCGCTGCGTCATCGCATCATCCGCAACTTCGAGGGCGAGGCCGAGAGCGTGTCGACCGACTCGATCCTCGACGACATCCTGCGCGTCATCAAGGAGGCCGGCTGATATGGCGGGCGCCGGCGCCCGCGCCGCGCGCGTCAAGGACGACGCGCTCTTCGACGAGGCCTTCATGGCCAAGCTCGAGTACCTCGACATCGTCGCGAAGAAGCGCTTCATCTCGCAGGCGCGTGGCGACCGCCGCAGCAAGCGCATCGGCGCCGGGCTCGAGTTCGCCGACCACCGGCGCTACTCCCCCGGCGACGACTTCAAGAACATCGACTGGAACGTGTACGCCCGCATGGGCCGTCTGCTCGTCCGCCTCTACGAGGAGGAGGAGGACCTCTACGTCTACCTCCTCGTCGACAGCTCGGCCTCGATGGCGGTCGGTGACCAGCACAAGTTCGACTACGCCCGCAAGCTCGCCGCCGCGCTCGCCTACATCACGCTCTCGAGCCTCGACCGCGTCAGCGTCCTGCCGTTCTCCGCCGAGCTCGGCCAGCAGCTCGTCCCGGCCCGCGGAAAAGCCCAGATATTTCGGGTCTTCGAGTTCCTCCGCGGCGTCCGCCCCGGCGGCCAGACCAGCATGGCCGACGCCTTCAAGGCCTTCGTCCACCAGACCCGCCGCCGCGGGCTCGCGGTGGTCATCAGCGACTTCTACGCCCAGGACGGCTACGAGGACGGGCTCAACTACCTCCGCTACCACAAGTTCGAGCCCTTCGTGATCCAGCTCACCGACGACCGCGAGCTCGAGCCCGATCTGCGCGGCGACATCCTGCTCGTCGACTGCGAGACCGGCCTCCAGAAGGAGCTGACCGTCACCTCGCGGCTGCTCGCGAAGTACCGCGCCGCCCACGCCGCGTGGTGCGACGAGCTCGAGGCCTTCTGCAAGAAGAGCCAGGTCAGCTACTTCCGCACCCCCATCCAGGTGCCCTTCGACGACCTCATGCTGCGCGTCTTCCGCGCCGGAGGCTTCCTCACGTGAGCTTCGCGGGCCTCGGGACGAGCGAGCTCTGGACCCTCTTCGCCGCCTTCGGCGGGGCGATGGTGCTGCTCTACGTCCTCAGGCTGCGGCGCCGCCGGGTCGAGGTGCCGTTCACGCCGCTGTGGGCCCGGGTGGTCGAGGAGAAGCAGTCGAGCTCGCTGTTCCGGCGCCTCAAGCGGATCCTCAGCCTGCTGGTGCAGCTCGCGATCATCGGCCTCATCGTGGTGGCGCTCGGCGACCCCAAGCTCGGCGGGCTCGCCGGCTGCGGCTACCAGGCCCCGGCGCCCCCGCCCGAGCGCCACACCCTGCTGATGATCGACGCCTCCGCCTCGATGGCGACCATCGAGCGCGGCGAGCCCCGCCTCGAGGCCGCCCGCCGCGCCGCCCACGAGGTCGTCGATCAGGTCGCCCCCAACCCCAACCACCGCGTCATGGTGGTGCAGGTCGACGCCACCACGCGCCCGCTGACGCTCTGGAGCAGCGACGCGAAGGCGCTCCACGCCGCCATCGACGCCGTCGCCCCCCAGGGCGCCCTCGACACCCCGACCAACGTCGACGACGCCCTGCGCCTCGCCGCCTCCGCCCTGCGCGACCGCGAGGGCGCCGAGGCGGTCTTCGTCACCGACCGGGCCTTCACCCCGATCCCCGAGGCGCGCGCCGCCGCCGTACACCTGCGCGTCGTGCCCGTCGGCGCCGCCGGCGCCAACATCGGCGTCGCCGCCTTCAACGTCCGCCCCTACCTCGACGACAGCCTGACCTACGCCATCTTCTACCGGGTGCGCAGCGACGCCGACCACCCGCTCAAGGCCACGCTCTTTCTCTACGCCAACGACGACGGCCGCGGGGTCGACGACTTCGTCGATCCAGCGCGCGTCGTCGGCAGCTACGCCCTCGAGCTGCCCGCCAACGGCAGCGTCGAGGCGGTCATCGACGCCGTGAAGTTCAGCGGCAGCCGCCTCGCCGCCCGGGTCCGCATCGACCCGGCCGACCCCACCCGCGACGTCTTCCCGCGCGACGACGTCGCCTTCGCGCTGGTCCCCGAGCGCAAGGTCCTCAAGGTCCAGCTCGTCAGCGCCGGCGACCTCTTCCTCAACGCCGCGCTGCTGGTGCGCGAGAACGTCGACCTGGTCACCAAGACGCCGGCCGAGTACGCCGGCCCCGAGGGGTTCGACGTCACCATCGTGGCCGGCGCCGCGGTCGACATGTCGCGCCCGGGCAACTACTTCATCGTCGACCCGCAGCCCGGCGGCCCGGTGGAGATCACCGGCGAGCTCGCCGAGCCGCAGGTCGCGCGGGGCGACCGCAAGCACCCCATCGCGCGCCACCTGGCCTTCGTCGACCTCAACATCCAGAAGGCGGCCAAGGTCACCCGCGAGCGCGGCGACGAGGTGGTCGCGGCCACCGCCGCCGGGGCGCCGCTGCTGTTCACCCGGACGGACGCCGCGGGCGGGCGGCGCTTCGTCGTGCTGGCCTTCGATCTGCGGCAGAGCCTGCTGCCGATGAACTACGCCTTCCCGCTGCTGGTCGTGAACGTGCTGTCGTGGTTTCACCAGGAGTCGGCGGGGCTCCTGCAGCCGAACCGCGCCGGCGCCGAGCTGAGCCTCGCCTTCCCCCTGCCGGGACGTCAGGTCACCGCCGTCGGCCCCGCGGACGCCGGGCGCATCGACGTGCGGCGGGTCGGCGACCGCGTCCACCTCGCCGTCGACCGGGTGGGGGTCTACACGCTGACGACCGACGACGCCGACGGGGCGACCTTCCCGGTCGCCATCAACCTGACCGACGCCGCCGAGAGCCGCGTGTCCCCGCAGGAGGTGACCTACCCGAGCTGGGAGCCGCCGGCGCCGGTGGTGCTCGACGACGACCCCTGGCTGTCGAGCGTGTGGCGGATCCTGCTCCTGGCGGCGCTCGGGCTGGTGCTCGTCGAGTGGCTCACCTGGAACCGGCGGGTGACCGTATGATCGCCCGGCTGCTGCACTACGCGGCCGCGCTCGCGCTGGGCCTGGGCGGCTATGTTGCGGTGCGGGAGCTCGGTCCCGGCTGGCTCGTCGCCCTCGCGGACGCGGGCTACGTGATCGAGCGGCCGCTGTTCGTGCTCGTCTTGCTCGCGATCCCGCTGTTGATCGCGATCCGGGCCCACACCCTGAGCGACCTGCCGCGGGTGCAGCAGGCGCTGTCGCTGCTGTTCAAGAGCGCCTTCGTCGTGGCGATCGCCGCGTCGCTGATGAACCCCCAGGCGGTCGACGAGCAGCCCAGGAAGGCAGCGACGGTCTACGTCGTCGACGTGTCGGACTCGGTGCCGGACGCGGTCCTGACCCGGGCGCACGACGCCCTCGAGGCGACCTGGCGCGCCAAGGGGGACAACGAGGTGCGGCTGGTCGTCTTCGCGCGGGACGCGCGGGAGGTCCCGCTGCCCGAGCCGGCCGGGGTCGGGGGGGCGAGCGACGCGGAGGCCGCGACGCCGCCGGTCGAGGGGCCGCCCCGAGTCGCGTCCCTGCCGCCGATCCCGCGGCTGCCCGAGCTCGAGGCGTCAGCGCCCGACGCGGACCCCGAGGCGGTCGCCGCAGCCGGGCAGGCGAGCGACGCCCAGGAGGCGCTGCGCCTGGCGCTGACGCTCCTGCCGGACGGTTACCTGCCGCGGATCGTGCTGGTGACCGACGGGCTCGAGACCCGCGGCAGCCTGGCCTCGGAGGTCGAGGCGGCGCAGCGCTTCGGCGTGCCCGTTCACTTCCGCGACTTCACCGACGTCCCGCGCCCCGGCGAACTCATGGTGGTTGGGCTCGAGGTGCCCGACGACATCAAGCCGAACGTGCCGTTCACGGTGAAGGGCAAGCTCGAGGCGACCGCCCCGGTGGCGGCCAAGTGCGAGCTGCTCGTCGACGGCGTCGTCGCCGAGACGGTCGACCACGACGCGCCGCGCGGGGCGAGCGAGGTCGACGTCGAGACCCGGGTCAAGGACGGCGGGGACAAGAAGATCGCCCTCGACTGCCGCGCGCTCGACGCGGCCGACGACCGCTTCGCGACGAACAACCGTTTCGAGCTGCCGGTCAAGGTCCCCGAGAAGCCCAAGATCCTCTACGTCGAGGGCGAGCGGCAGTACACGAAGAACCTCGCGGCCGCGCTCGACAAGGACTTCGAGGTCGAGTACCGCGGCGCGCGTGGCGTGCCGACGCGCCTCGCGGACGCCAACGAGTTCGACCTCGTCTTCATCAGCGACGTCCCGCGCGGCGGCGAGATGGGCTACGAGAACGTGACCGTGGCCCAGATGCGGGTGCTCGAGCAGTACGCGCGCGGCGGCGGCGGGCTCATCTTCGCCGGTGGCGAGGACAGCTTCGGCCCGGGCGGCTATGGCGGCACGCTGCTCGAGCGCAAGGTCCTGCCGGTGCGCCTCGACGTGCAGCGCAAAGAGGACATGCCCGGGGTCGCGCTGATGCTCGTCATCGATCGGTCGGGCTCGATGACCGGGCCCAAGATCGAGCTCGCCAAGCAGGCCGCCATCGCCACCCTCGACGTGCTGCAGCCGAGCGACAAGCTCGGCATCGTCGCCTTCGACTCGAAGGCCGAGCTGCTCGTCCACATGCTGCGGGCGTCCAACCGCTTCACCATCGTGGACAACGTCAGCCGCCTCCGGCCCGGCGGCGGGACCAACATCTTCGCCGCCCTCGACCGCGCCTACGCCGAGCTCGTCCGCACCCAGGCCAAGGTCAAGCACATCATCCTGCTCACCGACGGGCAGTCGAACCAGAACGGTATCCTCGAGCTGGTGGCGGGCAGCGACGACGACAAGATCACCATCTCGACGGTGGCCGTCGGCATGGGCAGCGACCAGGACCTGCTCAAGCGCGTCGCGGTCGCCGGGCGCGGTCGCTACTACTTCACCAACAGCCCCGAGAACATCCCGAAGCTCTTCCTCAAGGAGACCAGCGAGGTCAGCCGGCGGGCGCTCGTCGAGCACGCCTTCTCGCCGCGGGTCGACGCGCGTTTTCGCACGCTGCAGATGTTCAAGGGCATCGACCTGCGCCGGCTGCCGCTGCTCGTCGGCTACGTCTCGACCTCGGCCAAGCCGCGCGCCGAGGTGCTGATGCGGTCGGACCTCGGCGAGCCGGTGCTCGCGCGCTGGCGGCTCGGGCTCGGCACCGTGATGGTCTGGACCAGCGACGTGAAGAACAAGTGGGCGCACTTCTGGCTCGCGTGGCCGGGTTACGCGAAGTTCTGGCGGCAGGTCATCCGCGACACCATGCGCGTCGAGAAGCAAGATCCGAGCTACCAGATGGTCGCCGACGTCGCCGACGGCGTGCTGACGGTCGGGGTCGACGCGGTCGACGACGCCGACCAGTTCATCGACGGGCTCGCGAGCGACGTGACGGTCATCGACCCCGACGGCGAGGCGCGTCCGGTCACCCTGACCCAGACCGCGGCGGGCCGCTACGAGGGCCGGCTGACCCTCACCAAGTACGGCCCCTACACGGTCGAGGGGGCCCACCGCCCGATCGCGGACACCCCCGAGGGCGCCGTCGCCGACCCGGACGAGGACGCCGCGGCGGGGCCGCTTCACCGCAGCTTCGCGACGGTCGCGTGGCCGTTCCCCGACGAGTACCTGGCCGGCGAGCCGGACCTGACCCGGGTGCGCGAGCTCGCGGCCGCGACCGGCGGGCTCGAGGACCCGACCGACGCCCAGCTCTTCTCCGTCGGAGACGCCACGACCGAGACGCGGACACCGCTCTGGCCCTATCCGCTGTACGCCGCCCTCGGGCTCCTCTTGCTCGACGTCCTGCTGCGCCGGGTGCGGCTCTACGGGCGCACCCAGATCCGCTGGAAGGACGTCCGACGAGCCTGAGGGCGACGGGGGGCGCCCCCGACCAGCGTCCTCAACGGCGGCGGCGGCGAAACACCGCCCACACGCCGGTGAGCGCCAGCAGGGCGCTGAGCCCGAGGAGCCAAGCGAGTGGGGTCCCGTCGCTCGGGTCTGCCGGAGGCGGCGCGGCGGCCGGAGGCGGAGGCGGGGGGGGCGCTGGGGCCGGCGCCTCGACCGGCGCCTCGACCGCGGCGACCGCCCTCGGGTGCTCCCAGTCGCCCTCGCAGACGGGGACCTCCTCGGCCAGGCAGCGCGTGACGAGCTGCGTCAGGGTGGCCGCGCGCTCCTCGCGCGCGGCGTCCGAGCAGCCGACGCTCAGGCAGCCGCGGGTGTAGCGCTCGAGGGCGCGCAGCGCCGCCGGGCGGTCGGTGTCGCGCAGGATCTCGGCGCGCACGTAGTCGGTCGTCGGGTCGAGCTCGGGCGCGCCGGCCGCGGCGTCGAGGCGGGCCAACGCTCCAGCGGAGTCGCCCAGCTCGAAGTCCGCGATTGCGAGGGCCACCGCCACCGCTGGGACGCCGGGGAGCGCCTGCGACAGGGGCTCGAGGACCTCGCGCGCCCGCCGCTGATCGCCGTCGTCGAGGGCCGCCGAGCCGACGACCCAGCGCGCCACGACGTCCGCCGGGTCACGGGCCAGGGCCTCGGCGTAGGTCCGCAGGCGCGCCGCTCGATCCGGCTCGGGGAGCGCGGCGAGCGCCGCCGCGAGGGCGCGCAGCCGCTTCGGGGCGGCGGGGGCGCCGCGCGCGATCGCGGCCAGGGCGTCGACGGTCGCCGCGGACGGCTCGCTGGCAGCGAGCAGGCTGACGCGCAGCGCCGTGATCGACGGGTCGCCCGGGAACCGGGTCAGAGCGTCATCGAGGGCCGCGCCGGCGCCGACGAGGTCGCCGAGCTGCAGGCGCTCGCGGATCTCCCGCGTCCAGGCCGCGACACACCCGGGGCTCCGGGTGCGGATGGCCTCGGCGAGGGCGCGCGCCTCTTCCCCCAGGGCGAGCTCGGCGAACGCGTCCGCTGCGTCGCCGAGGACGCACGGGTCCTCGCCCTGGGCCAAGGCCAGCACCTCGTCGGCGGTCGTGACGCTCCCCGTGAGGGCGGCGGCGGCGGCGGCCGGTCCCGGCCCCGCGGTCTCGAGCCCGGCGACCAGGGCCGTGACGCGCTCGGGCTCGGCGAGCCGGCGCCACGCGCGGGCTGCGTTGAGGCGCTCGCGGACCGAGAGGCCGCCGGGCAGCTCGTCGAGGAGCGCGCGTGCGTCGGCGTCGTCGCCGAGGTCGAGCGCGCGCAGGGCCGCGGTGATGTCCGCGGCCACGTGCTCGTGGCCCCCGCGGGCGCCGGCGCTGGCGTCGATCCAGCGCACCTCGGCGCCGCTGGCGCGCATACGGGTGAGCAGCTCGACGAGCAGGGCGGCGTCTACGGGGCCGGGCTCCGGCGACACGACGAAGCCGCCGATCACCTCGGCGCCGGCCTCACCGCGCCCCGGGTGGCGCAGGGTCACCCGGGTGACGGCGGCGTCACCGGTGGAGAGCGTGACCAGCACCCGATCGCCGTCGATGGCGGCCGCCACGGTCTGCCCCCCGGAGAGGGGGTGGTCGTTGCCGACGAGGCGGCCGACCTCGACCGCCGCCTCCGGGGGAAGGACCCAGGAGGCGGCGCGGGCGGCGGCGGGGGCGAGCAGCGCCAAGGCGACGCTGACGGCGAGGATGTGACGGATCACGCGTGACTCCGGGGCGGCGAGGCGTCCGGTGAGCCGGCCGCGGCTGGCGCGACGGCCCGCCTAGCTAGCGCCCCGGCGCGGGCCGGGGCGTGGGGTCAGAGTACGTGGATTCGCCGCTGAAGCAATCCGGCTCCAGGCGTCGTATCGGTCGGAACCCTGCGGTCCCCGCGGCTCCCTCCCGGGCCCCGCCCTGCCGTCGCTCTACGCGTGCGGCAGGCGCGCCGAACGCCAGCCGTACATGCCGCCCTCGAGGGAGGCGACGGCGCGGAAGCCGGCGCTCCGGAGCGCGTGCACGACCCGGCCGCTGCGGCCACCCGAGGCGCACATCACGACGATCGGCGCCTCGCGGTCGAGCTTGTTGGCCTGCATCATGAAGGTGTTGAGCGGGATGTTCTCGGCCTGGGCCACGCGCCCCGTCATGTCGAGCTCGGCCGGCTCGCGCACGTCGATGAGGCGGAAGCGCCCGACGTTCTTGGCGACCCAGTGGCAGTCGACCTCGGGGACGCCGTTGGTGTTGAACACCGCCTCGTTCAGGTTGTGCGTGTTGGCGATGCGCTCGGCGGTGTGGATGTCCTCGAGGCCCAGGACGTCGAGGTTCCACGCCAGCATCCCGCCCTCGACCGACGCGACCGTGCTCACCCCCTGCCGACGCAGGGCGTTGGCGGCCTGCGCCGAGCGGCGCCCGGAGCGGCAGATGAGCACCAGCGGCTGCGCCGGGTCGAGCTTGCGCGCACCCCCGAGCAGCTCGAGCAGCGGCAGGTTCTCGGCACCCTCGATGTGCCCGAGGGGGCCGCGGAGCTCGTGGGGCTCGCGGACGTCGACGAGGCGGACGGCGTCGCGGTGCGTGGCGAGCCACGTGGCGCTGACCTCCGGGTCCCCCCCGTTGTCGAAGATCGCGGACTTCAAGATGTTGGCGTCGGTAGTGGTCGAACTCATAGCGGCTCCTCTCGTCCGGCGCCCGACCGATGGTGGCGGGGGCGGCTGCGTTCGGAGGTCACCACTGCACGCCCCGGGCCAACTCTGCAACACCCTGCAAATATGCAGGTGTGGCGGGGCGCCGCGCGTCTTCCGCGGCCCGCGTCGCGAGAATGTTGCGACGAGTGTTGCAACAAATGAAACGCTCGGGGCGACGGATCCGGGCCCCGCGGGCGGGCCGTCCACCGCCGGGTCCGCGCCGCCGTCGGCGGGGCCCGCGGCCCTTGCAACGGGGTTCGGCCGTGGTCCACAGTGGAGGCAAAGCCGCCGTGGAGGTTGTCACGATGCGTCGCATGGCCCTGTCGATCCTGGCTCTCGCTTGTGCCCCCGCGCTGCTCGCAGGCTGCGACAGCGCCGCCTCCCCCGAGCCCCGGGTCGCCGTCGTCGCGACCTACAACCTCGGGCTCGCCGCGGGCTACGTCGACTACGCCGCGCAGCGCCGCCCGCAGCAGGTCACCTTGCTGGAGGGGCTCGACGCCGATCTGGTGTGCCTGCAGGAGGTCTGGACCCAGGCCGACATCGACGCGATCGTCGCCGGGGTCGCCGCGACCTTCCCCTACCATCATGAGGCCTTCATCGAGGACCACACCATCGGCGACCCGTCCTGCGAGGCCGGCCCGCTCGCCACCCTGCGGGCGTGCGTCGAAGACAAGTGCGCCGACGTCGCGGCGGGCGAGCTGGCGAGCTGCGTCACCGGCAACTGCGCCGACCCGTTCTTCGCCACCGCCCCCGCCTGCCAGGTGTGCCTGGCCGCCAACCTGGGCAAGCCCTTCGACGACATCTTCACCGCGTGCACCAACGGGTCGGAGCTCTTCACCTACAGCGGCGCCAACGGCCTGCTGATGCTCTCGAAGGTGCCGCTGTCGAACACGAGCCACATGAAGCTCGACTCGTCGCTCACCCAGCGCAGCGTCCTCGGCGCCACCGCCACCCTGCCCAGGCTCGGCGAGGTCGACTTCTTCTGCACCCACGTCGCCGCCGATCTCTCGGGTGAGATCAGCTACAACGGCGCGTTCGGGAGCTACGAGGGCGAGAACATCCACCAGATGGACCAGATCCTCGCCTTCATGGGCGCCCACGCCACCGCCGCCGCCAAGCCCATCCTGGCCGGCGACTTCAACTCCGGACCGGCGATCGCCCCACACATCGACGCCGAGCTCCCGGACGGCGCCTACGCCACCCTCGTCGCCGCCGGCTGGGCCTCCCTCACCGTCGCGGCCGCCTCCCCGATGTGTACCTTCTGCGCCGACAACCACCTCGTCGCCGACACCCACGACGACGTGCTCATCGACCACGTCTGGGTCAAAGGCCTCAGCCGCGCCTTCAAGACCTCGGTCACCCGCATCGGGACCGCGCCGATCACCGTCGACGACGGCGGCGCCGACGTGGAGACGAACCCGTCGGACCACTACGGCGCCGCGGTGCAGTTCGACTACGTCCCGTAGGCCGAGGGCACCTCGCTCAGGGCGCGGTCACCGCGTCGGCGGCGGCGTCGAGCCACGGCTTGTCGCCGGCGTCGCCGCCGGGCGTCGCCGCGCCCACCGCCGGAGACGCCCCGGTGACCGTCGCGAGCAGCGTCGCCGCGGCGAGGTAGGTCCCGCGCGGCGAGGGGTGGCTCCCGTCGGAGGCGTAGAGCCCTCCGAAGTGCGCCGCGGCGACGTCGGAGGCGACCCCGCCCGCACCGTCGCGCACCGCCTGCCAGGCCAACCCCACCGGCGACACCGTGACGGTGATCCCGGTCTCGGCGATCGCGTAGGCGGCGTAGTCCGCGTAGCCCGCGGCGAGGCGCGCCTGCATCGCGGCGTAGTCGCCGAAGATGGCCGCGTTGGTCGCGTCGCCGTCGCGGCGGCCCCAGGTCATCATCAGGTACACGTCGGCCCCGGCGTCGTGGGCCAGCGTGACGAGCCCGGGCAGCGCCTCGCGCGACCGCCGGGTGATCTCCTCGTCGCGGTCGAAACCGGGGATCTGCGACTGATCCTGCACCACCACGGCGTCCCACCCCGCCGGGTCGCGGAGCTTCGCGTAGAGCGGGCTCTGTGGGTCGTTCGCGTCCGCGAGGTGCTGCGGCAGCCGGTAGCCGCCCGGCGCATACGCGTCAGCGAAGGCGTGAGCGCCGCGCGCGCACGGGTGCCCGTCGAGCGCCGCCGTCAGCGTGCCCGCGAGGTCGTTCACCGAGGTGTAGGAGTTACCGATGAGCAGCACCCGTCGCGGCCAGCCGCCGTCCGGGCAGGCGTCCGCCCCGCCGTCGTCCGCGGCGCCCCCGGCGCCGTCGTCCGCGGCGTCCAGGGCGTCCACCGCCCCGCCGTCAGGCCCCGCGTCGACCTCGGCGTCGCCAGGCTCGGCGACCTCGAGCGCGTCGGCGGCGGCGACGGTGTCGCCCGCGCTCGGTGACGTCGCGCAGGCGCCGAACACCGCGACGCAGACCGCCGTGAGCAGGAGGGACCACCGCGTCATGCCCTCTCCTCGCCGTCGCGCGCCCCGCCGAGCTCCGGGCGCAGCCGGGAGTGGCCGTTGCCGAGGGCCTCGACCACGACGCGCGCCTCGATGCGCTCGCGCAGCGCCTCCACGTGGCTGATCACCCCGACCTGGATCCGGCTCCGCGCGTGGAGCCGCTCAAGGGCCTCGACCGCGTGGTCGAGCGCGCGCGGGTCCAGCGTCCCGAAGCCCTCGTCGAGCAACAGCGTCTCGAGCGGCATCCCGCGCGTCCGCATGTCGGCGAGCCCCAGCGCCAACGCCAACGACACCTGGAACGTCTCGCCGCCCGACAGCGTGGTGATGGGGCGCTGCCGCCCGGCGAGCCAGGCGTCGCGGATGGCGAAGTCGAGCCGCGGCCTGCCCTTGCCGTCCACCGCGGTGATCAGCGCGTAGCGAGGCGCGAGCGCGCGCAGGTGCCCGTTCGCCCGGTCGACCAGCTCCTGCAGGTTCAGGATCTGCGCGAACTCCTGAAAGGCCTTGCCGTCCCCCTCGCCGATGAGCCGGTGCAGCCGCTTCCACAGGTTCATCGTCTCCCGGCGCGCGTCCCACGCGTCCTTCTCCGCCGCGAAGCGCCGGAGCTGCGCCTGGTGCCGCGTCACGTCGCTGGTCAGCGCCCCGAGCTCCTGACTCGCCTCCTCCAGCTCCCGCCGCGCCGCCGCCGCCGCCGCCTGCGCCACCCCGACCGTCGCCTCCGCCGGGAGCTCCGCCGGGCGCCGCTGGGCGTGCTCCTCCCGCGTCGACCGCGCCGCCTCCAGGCGGGCCGTCGCCTGGGCCTCCGCCCGCGCGACCGCCTCGCGGAGCGCCTGGAGTCGCCGCCGCTCGGCGTCCCCCAAGACCCGCGC
>PHBI01000068.1:33687-45082 GCA_002841945.1 Deltaproteobacteria bacterium HGW-Deltaproteobacteria-14 | reverse complement strand
CGGCGCGGCGGGGACGGGGGCGACCTGGCACGGCAGCGCCGGGGCGGCGTCTCAGGGAGGCCTTGGCGGCGACTATTGCGGCGGCGGCGGCGGCTACTACGGTGGCGGCGGCGCGTCGGGGACCAGCGGCGCCCAGGCGGGCACCGGCGGCGGCGGCTCTGGCTACGTCGGCGGGCTGGTCGCAGGCGTGACGTCCGCGGGCTCCGGGGCGACGCCGGCGGGGGCCGGCGCGGCCGGGTATGCCTCCGGGATCGGGGTCGGGGGCGCTCCCGGGGCCGTGGGGACCTTCGAGACCGGGGAAGACGGTGGTCACGGGCTCGTGATCATCAGCTGGCCCTGACGACGCCACCGGTCATTGAGGCGCAGGACCGCGCCGGCCCAGGCTCCGGCGCGCCTCGAGGCGCCCGCCTGGTCGACTCGTCACGGGTCGCCGATCGCCGCTGGCCCTCTCCAGGGACGGCGGATCGGGCTGTCAGGGGAGCGCGAGGCGGCGCGTCCAGACGTGGTGGCTGTTGCCGCTGTACTGCTCGGACTCGGTGAGCCAGAGGCCCTGGCCGGTCGCGTCGAGGGCCGCGCCCCGGAGGTTGACGAGGCTGTTGCGAGCGATCTCGCGGGGGCCCTCGAGGACCGTCCCGTCGCAGCCGAGCCGGAGCAGCGCCACCGTCCGCTGCGCCGCCTCGATGTCCCAGACCAGCATCGCCCAGGCGCCGTCCGACAACGCGACGAGCCGCGCTCGGAGCTCGCCCGCCCCGACGTGGACCCGGCGCGCGCCCACCGCCCCGTCGGCCCGCATCACCACCAGGTACGCCTCGGCCCCGACCGCGAGCGCCCCGTAGAGCGCGTCGTCGAGCGCCACGACGTCGAGCTGCGGCGACGCCGTCAGGGCGGCGGCGCCGATCGACGGCAGGGCCGTCGCGCCGAGGGACACCCCGCCCGCGTCGAAGCGCTCGAGGGTCAAGGGCCACGGCGGCCCGGTGGCGCGCGTGCGCACCGCCCACCACTCGGTGCCGACCGCCGCGAGCGCGCGCCAGCTGCCGACGAGCGGGCTCCCGCCGGCGTCCGTCAGGGAGGTGGCCCCGATCGCCGTCATCTGCCCGTCGAAGCGGGTGAGCGACAGCTCCTGGGCGGGGTGAGTCCCGAAGGCGAAGGCGAAGCCGACGTCGCTCGCCGCGAAGACGCCGCTGCCCGGCCCGCCGCCGACCTGCTCGGTCGGGGTCCAGCTCCCCGGGGCGCCGTCCCAGCGGCCGCAGAAGGTCGTGTTGGTCGGGCTGTGGATCTGATAGCACAGCGCGACCACCGGCCCCGCCGCCAGGTGCTGGTTGACCGAGCCGACCGCCGGCCCGGCCTCGCACACCGTCGAGACGCCCGCCGGCGCCATCCCGCCCGCAGCGTCGTGGGTGAAGCGCGTCGTCTTGGTCCCCCACCAGCGGCCGAGGCAGTCGCCGCTGACGCCGGTGGCGAACCACAGGTCCTCGCCGTGCAGCACGAGGTCCCCGCCGCTCGACCAGTTGCTGTCGTAGAGCGCGGCGCGGTCGCCGATCGCCGTGGCGCCCCCGTCGAGCTCGCGGGTGATGGTGTCGTCGACCCCATCGCCGAGCCCGCACGTGCCCGGCAGCCCGGGCAGCGGCGCCACGTCCCAGATCTTGGCGCTGTTGCGGCGGTTGCCGCGCGGGCGCGCCCAGGGCGCGGCGGCGTAGTCGAGGCCGGCGGTGGCGAGGCGGTAGGTCCGCCCGGCGTAGTCGCTGCCGAAGAGGTCGCCGCCGGCGAGCAGGCCGAAGGTCCCGGCGAAGCCGTTGTCCGTCATCACCCCGTTGATGGAGACCTGCCCGGAGACGGCGTCGAGGCGCCACACCACCGCGCCGTCCGCCGTGTCGAGCGCGAACAGCGTCGACCAGGTGCGGACGTAGAAGAGGCCGTCGTCGCCGAGGAGCTGCGCCGCCGCCGAGGCCCCGAGCGGCGTCGACCAGCGCGCCAGGCCGTCGGCGTCGACCGAGGCCGCCCCGTCCCCGTGGCCGTAGTAGAGGGCGCCGTCGGCGGCGGTCAGGATGGCCCCGTTGCCGCCGGGCGCGGCCGCTGACCACACCTGCTGCCCGGTGGCGCCGTCGACGTAGATCAGCGCGTCCGAGGTCGGGTTCCAGCCGACGACGTCGTCGCCGAGCGTCATGTGGAGGTCGTTCTTGAGCGCCGTCGACGTCCAGACGCGGGCGCCGGCCGGGGTCCAGCGCTCGACCTTGTAGCCGTTCTGGCTCGCGATCATGTCGTCGTTCGAGGTGAGCACCAGCCCGCCTCCCTGGCTCGAGCCCACGGCCAGGTTCATGGTGCCGGTGATGGCGCCGGTAGCGATGTCGAAGGCGCGGATGCTCCCCGCCCAGCCGCCGTAGTAGGCGTGGGTGTCGCTGAGCGCGATGGGGTGGCGCGGGTGCGGGCCGCCCGGCTGCTGGTTCCAGACGAGGGCCGCGGTGTCGGTGCGCTTGGCGAAGAGCGCGGCGCAGGCGTCGCTGCTGCCATCGTTCCAGTCGCCGTTGGTGAAGACGTAGCCGAAGTCGTCGTGCACGGCCGGGAGCGGCGAGCCGGTGTTGGGGCAGGCCGCCGAGAGCTGCACCGGGCCCCACTCCACGCCGAGGTCCGAGGAGCGGAGGGCGTAGGCGCGGCCGGAGCCGTTGGCCCCGACGGGGACGCCGCGGCCCCCGGTGTGGAGGAGCCCGTCGTCGTCGAGGGCCGGCACGACCTCGTAGGTGATCGCGCCGTCGACGGTCTCGACGCAGGTCCAGACGTGCTCGCAGCCGCCCTCGGTGCACGCCTCGGCGGTGCACGGGTCGCCGTCGTCGGGGCAGTCGCCGCCGCTGCCCACGCATGCGCCGCCGGCGCAGGTGTCGCCCGAGGTGCACGGGTCGCCGTCGTCGCACGGGGTGCCCTCGCACAGCGCGGTGCAGGCGTCGCCTTCGGCGCACGGCGACGGGTAGGTCGCGCAGTCGTAGGTCAGGGCGATGTAGGGGCGGAGGCTCGGGTCCTCGGTGTAGTCGCCGCTGTAGAAGCTGTTGAACTGCTGGCTGGTCCCCTGCGGGCGCAGGCGGATGCCCCAGTTGACGATCGCCCCGCTCAGCCACGCCGTCGCGAGGTCCGTGACGTCGAGGGTGTACCAGCTGTTGGCGACGCACGGCGGGACCGTCGCGAGCTGGGTCCCGGCCGGCCTCTGGGCCCAGGTCGTGGTCAGCGTCCACGGGGCGTCGATGCGGTCGAGCCACATCGCCGACGGGTTGTAGGTGCCGGGGCCGGCGTAGAGGTGGATGCTCGCCGCGACCGGCCCGGGGGCGAGGCCCGCCAGCTCGAAGCGGAACTGGCTCCAGTACTGATCGCCCCAGCCGCCGACCGCGAGATCCGGGCGCACGCCGAGGGGGTCGGAGTCGTAGACGCTGCCCACGAACTTGTCGAGGGACTCGCCCGGGCCCGGCTGGAGGATGGCCTGGCCGAGGCCCGTCGTCCGGAGCAGCGCCCCGCAGCCGCCGGTCGCCGGGTTGCAGTACTCCTCGGTGCAGGGGTGGCCGTCGTCCGGGCAGCGGACCGGCTCGCCGGGCTGACACGTCCCGCCGACGCAGCGCTCGGACCCGTCGCACAGGTTGTCGTCGGCGCACGAGGTGTCGTCGTCGGCCAGCAGGTCGCACGCGCCGGTGGCCGTGTTGCACTGCGGTAGGACGCACGGATCGGTGACCCAGGCGCAGTCGATCGGCTCGGCGGCCTCGCAGAGCCCGGCCATGCAGACCTCATCGCCGTCGCACAGGTCGTCGTCGGCGCACGAGGTCCCGTCCTCGACCGCGAGGTCGCAGGCGCCGGTCATCGCGTTGCACTCGGGCTGGAGGCACGGGGCGGTGACGCCGGAGCAGTCGACCGGGTCGACGTCGTTGCACACCCCCGCGAGGCAGACCTCGTCGCCGTCGCAGAGGTCGTCGTCGGCGCACGAGGTGTCGTCATCGACCGGGAGATCGCAGGCGCCGGTGTTGATGTTGCATTGCGATACGAGGCACGGATCGTCGACGTCGCCGCAGTCGACCGGGTCGACGTCCATGCACGCGCCGCCGAGGCAGAGCTCGTCGCCGTCGCAGAGGTCGTCGTCGGCGCAGGGGGTCTCGTCTTCGACCGCCAGGTCGCAGGCGCCGGTCGCCGTGTTGCACTGCGGGAGGAGGCACGGGTCCGCCACCGCGGAGCAGTCGACCGCCGCCCCCGCGGTGCAGGTCCCGCTCTGACAGGTCTCGGCGCCGTCGCAGAGGTCGGCGTCGGCGCACGGGGTGTCGTCGTCGACCGGCAGGTCGCAGGCGCCGGTGTTGATGTTGCATTGCGGGACGAGGCAGGGGTCGGTGACGCCGGAGCAGTCCACCGGGTCGACGTCGGTGCAGACGCCGTCGAGGCAGATCTCGTCGCCGTCGCAGCGCTCGTCGTCGGCGCAGGAGGTGGCGTCCGCGACGGCCAGGTCGCAGGCGCCGGTGGCGATGTTGCACTGCGGGATGATGCACGGGTCGGTGACCCCCGAGCAGTCGACGGGGGGGCCCTCGGTGCAGTGACCGGCCTGGCAGGTCTCGTCGCCGTCGCAGAGGTCGTCGTCGGCGCACGGGGTGTGGTCGTCGACCGGCAGGTCGCACGCGCCGGTGGCGGGGTTGCAGCTGCGCTCGAGGCACGGGTCGGTGACGCCGGCGCAGTCGACCGGGGCGGCCTCGGTGCAGACGCCGCCGAGGCAGGTCTCGGCGCCGTCGCAGAGGTCGTCGTCGGCGCACGGGGTGTCGTCGGCGAGCGGCAGATCGCAGGCGCCGCTGGCGGGGTTGCAGGTCTTGGCCAAACACGGGTTCGTCACGCCCGCGCAGCTCACCGTGACGCCGTCCTTGACCTGCCCGTCGTGGCAGGTCTCGAGGCCGTCGCAGAGGTCGGCGTCGGGGACGGTGGAGCCGTCCGGGACCGGGACGCCGCAGGCGCCGGTGGCGGGGTTGCAGGTGTCGACGGTGCACGGGTTGTGGTCGTCGCCGCAGGTGAGCGGCGTCGGGAGGTGGGTCACCTCGCCGGTGGTCGGGTCGCAGGCGTCGACGGTGCAGGCGTCGCCGTCGTCGATGGCGACCGACACCGACGGCACGCAGCCGTGGGCGGCGTCGCAGACCGACACGGTGGTGCAGGCGTCGCCGTCCTCGCAGACGCTCTCGGCGGGCTTCCAGACCGCGACGCAGCCGGTCCCGGGGACGCACGAGACGGAGCTCGCGCACTCGGGCTTGGCGCACTCGACCGCCGGCCCGCCGACGCAGGCGCCGAGGGCGCAGTGGTCGTCCTGGGTGCACTCGTTGCCGTCGTCGCACTGGCCGCTGTTGGCGAGGTCGTGGACGACGTCGCCCTTGACGCAGCGGTCGACGGTGCAGGGGTCGCCGTCGTCGAGGGGGAGCGGCGTCCCGAGCTCGCAGTGGCCGGCCTGGCAGGTGTCTTCGCTGGTGCAGGCGTTGGGGTCGGCCTCGCACGCGGTCCCGTCGGCGACGTCGGCGTGGCCGCAGACGCGCTCGTCGTCGTCGTCGCAGGCGCAGGTGTCGTCGGTGCAGGCGTTGCCGTCGTCGCAGCCGTCGCGGGTGCCGGCGCAGACGGCCTCCCAGGCGGGGCAGCCGGGGTCGGTGGCGGGGTCACAGGCCGCGCAGCGCGAGCTGGGGCTGCAGCAGTCCTGGTCGTCGCAGGCGGTGCCGAGGGCGACCGCGACGCAGGTGACGCCGGAGGCGGGATCGCAGGTGCAGGTGGCGCAGGGCGGGCGCGGCAGGGGGATCGTCGCGCCGCCGCAGCGGCCGTTGGAGCCGCAGACGTCGCCGTCGGTGCAGGCGTCGCCGTCGTCGCAGGCGGCGCCGACGGCCACGGAGTGCGTGCAGAGCCCGTCGTCGCAGCGATCCGCCGAGCACGGGTCGCCGTCGTCGCAGCCGGCGGCGTCCTCGCACGGCGGCGGGGTCGTGTCGGACGCCGCGCCGGTGTCGCCGGTCGCGCCGGTCGTCGCGTCGCCGCACGCCGCCGTGGCCAGGGCGAGCAGGACGGGGCCCGCGAGCAGGAGGCACCTTGTCATGTTGTTCTCCAGGGTCACTTCACCATCTCGGAGGCGGGGCCTCGAGGCAAGCGGAACAGGGCCGCGCGCCCGTCGGTGGGGCGCGCGGAGCGGGGCGGCGAGGACGCCGTGGCGCGGGCCGCCTGGCACGTCACACCTCTCGGATCTGGCGCTGTTCCAGACCTCAGAGCGCGCCGCCCGCCGCGGGTTAAGGGCCCGTGCCGAGATAGCTTGTCGTCTCGCCGGCGGATCACTCGAGCGTCGCGATCCACGGGCCGCCGTCGTGCGCGCCGAAGTAGAGGACGTGAGGGCGACCGAGGGGGTCGAGCCACAGCCGGACGTCGCCGGTGAGCGCGCCGCCCCCGCCGGCGTCGGAGATGGCGAGGCGGTGAAAGCGCCACGGGGTCGCGCCGTCCGTCGGGCGCGCGCCGAGGAGCACGTCGCCGGTCTCGGTCCCGGCGGCGACCCACAGGGTGTCGCCGTGGACGCGCAGGTCGTCGAACCACAGGATCGGGTCGGCGCCGGTCGGGACGGGGGCGGTCTGCCAGCTGGCGAGGGTCGCCGGCGTGTCGCTCCAGGCCTCGACGAGGCGCGCGTTGTAGAAGTCCTGGAAGACGCCGTACGCCGCGCCCCCGGCGCAGGTCAGGGCGGCGCCGATGCCGACGAGCTGCGACGAGTCGTCGAGGAGCGCGGTGTCCCAGGCGCCGCCGGTGCGGGCGGCCACGCGCGCCGTCCAGCGCGCCGACCCGACGCCGCTGGCGTAGAGCGCCAGCGGGACGCCGTCGTCGCACAGGGCCAGGGCCTGGTCGTCGCTCGGGGTCGGGAGGACCGCGACGACGCCGTCGGTCCAGGTGGCGAGGCCGGTCTGCTCGAAGGCGCGCAGGACGTGCTGACCCCCGGCGAGGCGGCCGCCGGCCAGGATGAAGGCCGCGCCGGACTTCGCGACGGCTACCTTCGGCTCGCGGCCGTCGTCGGCGTCGCCGGGCGCGCCGGGGTGGACCGGGTCGCCGAGGGCGTTGTCGAGGAGGCCGCGGTAGACCAGGTCGCGCGGGCCGTCGGCGAGGGCGCCGACGCCGTAGACGAGGTGGATCTGCTCGCCGAAGCCGGCGGCGAGGTCGCAGTCGTCGGCGTCAGCGTCGGCGGCGAACTGCACGTCCCAGTTGTTCGGCGGGGTCGGGTCGAACTGATACGCCACCGCCAGGGCGTCGCCGATCCGGTAGCACGCGTACAGCGCCCCGCCCGGGGTGCCCGCGAAGCCGGCGTGCTTGGCCGATCCGCCGGTGGCGACGTGATAGCGGCTCGTTGTTGCGCATGCACAGGCAGACCAGGTGCTGTTCATACAACGCTCGATTGGTATCTCGAGGTCGTCGCATGACGCATTGCAATAACGGACCGCGCCGGCCTGGTGGCACGGCGGGGGCGTCGTGTCGGGCGCGGTGGTGTCTATCGCGGCGCTGGTGTCGGCGGTGTCCGGGGTGGCGGTGTCCGGGGTGGTGGTGTCCGGGGTGGCGGTGTCGACGCTGTCGGCGACGCAGCGCCCGTTGCGGCAGGTGGCGCCGTCCGGGCAGTCGGCGGCGCGCCCGCAGACGGCGTCGTTCGTGAGGCAGCCGGACAGGGCGGCGAGGGACAGGGCGAGGGCGAGCGGCCAGCGGAGCATGGCGCCACGATACCGATCCACGGGCCTCGCGTCTCCCGAGCAGGGGGGGAGGCGCGCCTCACCGCATGGGGACGATCTGATCGGGCGCGATCGCCACCTCGCCGCGCTCGAGCAGCGCGAGGGCCTGCGGTCCGATGAAGAAGCCGGCGCCGCCGATCGCGTGGCGAACACACCGCTTCCGGAGCGCCTTGCAGGCGACCCGGTAGGACGCCTTCAGCTCGTCGGACGCCTTCTCCCGGATCCCCGTCTCGGGGTTCCGATAGCTCGCTTGGTAGGAGAGCCGCCCGGGCAAGAGCTGCAAGCCTCCGTCGACGACGTTCTCACGGGCGACCAGCGCCTGCAGCAGCGGCCCTTGGGCGAGCAGGTCGACGACGTACTTGCCGGCGGCCGCCCCCGACGCGAGCTGGGTGAACTGCACCGGGAAGCGCGTGAACGCGCCGGCGAAGTAGAACGACGGGGCCGCCCTCAGCGTCGCCCGCAGCGCGGCGTCGACGTGGGCGAAGGCGGGGGCCTCGGGCTGATCGAAGGGGTGCGGCTCGGCGACGACCCGCAACCCGCTCGCGCAGAGGTCGGCGACCATCGCCATCGACTCGTCGAAGGTCCCGAAGTAGTCGAACCACCTCATGCGCGGCGTTCTCCAGGGAGGATCAGGGGAGGCGGAGGTCCACGGCGGCCCCGGCGTAGAAGAGGGGCTGCACGCCGAGGTCGTCGGCGCCCTCGGCGACGCCGGGGGCGAGGCGGAGGCCGGCGCCGGTGGCGAGCGACAGCGTCACCGGGCCCCAGGCGGGGAAGACCAGGCGCGCGCCGAGGCGGGCGGCGGCGCCGGCGCGGGTGCGGTCGGCGCCGTCGTCGAAGGTCTGGAGGTGGAGCTGCGCGGCGAGGGCGAGGTCGCCGTGGAGGCGGAAGGCGCCGAGGGGGACGCCGGGGCTCACGGTGAGCTCGAGCTCGAGCTGCTCGGCGCGGTAGCCCCACGTCTCGTAGCGCTCGCTGCGGCCGTGGCCGAAGGCGAGCGCGGCGCCGAGCTCGAGGTCGTCGCGGCCGAGCCAGGCCTCGAGGCGCCAGTTGAGCGGCGTCCCGAGGAGCGTGGCGCCGGCCACGTCGAAGCGGTGGCCGAGGCCGAGGCGCCACGGGCTCGGCAGGTCCTCGAGGGTCACCTCGACGCCGACGGCGCCCTTGGAGCGCACGCCGCGGCGCTCGCGGGCCTCGGAGCGCAGGGACCCGCGGGTGATGACCGCCTCCTGGCCCGAGGCGAGGCGGAACTCGGTCCACGGCATCGCCACGGCGGCCCCCTCGCCGGCGCGGTAGATGCGCACGCGGCCGGGATAGGCGCCGACCTCGGCGGCGCGGCCGGGCACTTTTACGAGGCGCTCGAGGAGGGTGCCGTCCTCGTAGCTGATGAGGAAGGTCCCGCCGAGCTCGGGGTCGAAGCGCAGGCGCGCGAGTCGGTCCTGGTGGAAGCTCAGGTAGAGGGGCGCCGTGCGCTCGAGGTTGAGGCGGATGCGCGGGGTCTGGCGGTGTCCGAGGGCCTCGACGTCGCGCATGGTGCGGGCCCGCGCGTACTCGAAGAGGTCGGTGACGGAGCGCCCGACCTGGCCGCCGGGGGCGTGGGTGAAGGCGGCGACGAGGTGGTGGGTGAAGATGCCGCCGCGCTGGTCCTCGAGGGCGACCTCGCCCCGGGAGGCCGAGGCGATCCACACCGTGCCCTCGGCGTCGAGCACGTGGCTCCCCAGGGCGTCGAGGGGGTTGGCGCCGACGATGACCCCCTTCGGGAGGGCGCCGGCGGACTCGCAGGTGTCGAAGATGGCGACGAGCACGGTGGCGCCGACCTCGGCCTTGATGGCCTCGATGTCCGCGGTCGTCAGCGGGGCGCCGTCGGTGAGGAGCTTGCCGTCGCGGCCGTGGCCGGTGAAGTAGAGCACGAGGAGGCTCGGGAGGTCGCCGAGCTCCGCGCGGTCGGCGGCGCGGCGGTCGCGGAGGCGGCGGGTCGCGGCGAGGACGTCGTCGCGGCTGCCGCCGGTGACGAGCTCGGCGCGCTCGGGGGCGAGGCGGCCGTGGGTAACGAGGGCGTCGAGGACGTCGTGGGCTTCGCGCTCGGCGTGGCGCAGCGCGGGCAGCGGGACGCCGTCGGGGGCGCGGCCGTCGTTCATGCCGATCACCAGGGCGTAGCGCGGGTCGGCGTGGGCGACGGTCGACGTGGCGAGGACGCACAGGAGGGCGGCGAGGGGGGCGCGGGTCATCGGTGGATCAGCACGGCGCGGTGGGTCCGTTGTGGCGTGTCGTCGAGGGGGAGCGCGCAGGGGTCGGCGGCGGCGCGGGCGCGCCGGAGCTCGGCGGCGAGGCTGGCGAAGTCGAAGGGCTCGGCGGCGAGCGCTCCGACGACCCACTCGCAGCCGGCGGCGCCGGTGAGGGTGGCGCCGGCGTCGAGGCGCACCTCGCGCCCGGCGGGGACTCTCTTGGCGAGGTCGCTGTCACGGGGGAAGAGTCGCACGATCGCGCCGTCGGCGTCGACGTAGGCGATGATGAGGTGCGCGGGGGCGGCGGCGCTGTAGAAGAAGCCGAGCTGATCGTCGGTCCTGAGGGTGCCGCCGGGGCCGAGGACGAAGCGCTGGTGACCGCGCTTGACGCCGATCTGGAGAGACCACTCGGGGGCGCCCGCGGCGGGGCCGCCCTTGAAGCGCAGCTCGGAGTCGGCCGGGCGCGCGACGAGGAGCGCGACGGCGGCGGCGAGGAGCGCGGCGCCGCCGAGGGTGCCGAGGAGGCGGCGGCGGCGGCGGGTGGTGGGGTCGACGGGGGCGGCGCGGGGCTCCGCGGGCCAGAGCGCCTCGAGCGCGGCGATGTCCTCGTCCCACGCGGCGAGCTCGGAGGGGTCGAGCTGCGCGCGGACGGCGTCGGCGTCGCCGCGGGAGAGCTCGCGTCCCGCGAGGGTGGCGAGGTCCCGCGCCCGGGGGTCGTGGGCGCCGCTCGTCGCCTCGAAGTAGGCGCGGAGAGCGTCCTCGAGGGGGCGGTCGCGGGCTGGGGTGGGGTCGGAGCCGGTCATCTTCACACCTCCTCCGTGGGGAGGGCCGCGCGGAGGCGCTCGAGGGCGCGGGCCGTGAGCTGGGTGACGCGCGGGCGCGACACGCCGATCTGGCGCGCGATCTCGGCGTTGTCGAGGCCGACGAAGAAGTGGAGCCGCACGACGCGGCGCTGTTGCTCGGTCAGCTGCTCGAGCGCCCGGTGGAGGCGCTCGAGGTGCTGCGGGAACTCGATGTCGGGCGCGGGGGCGACGGTGATGGGCGCGCCGTGGTCCTCGCCGAGGCGGCGGTGGATCCGACGGGCGCGGCGGCAGTGGGTGCGGGTCCAGCCCCGCAGCTGGCCGCGCAGGGCGCGGCCGAGGCGCACGTTGTCGACGTGGATGAACAGGAAGTCGTCGAGCACGTCCTGGGCGGTCTGGTCCGCCAACGTCGCCCCGTCCAGCAGGCGCTGGCAAGCGCGGCGCACGAGCGGCAGCTCGGCGGCGTAGAACATCCCCTGGGCGTCAGGGTCCCGCGCTTTGAGCCGCCCCAGGAAGGCGTCATCGTACACGGTGGCTTCGTCTCTCCGATCGGACGCTGCATAGGAGCGCACCCGCGGATGACGGTTAAGAGGGCCCGCAGAAAAATAGCACCGCGGGGGGGCGTCCGGCGGGTCTCGGGTCGGGCACCCTCACT
>PHBI01000068.1:0-33653 GCA_002841945.1 Deltaproteobacteria bacterium HGW-Deltaproteobacteria-14 | reverse complement strand
GGCACCCTCACTTTTTACTTTTGTCGCGCAGGACCTTCTGTACTGCGGCCCCACCAAAACATGGGGTCAGGCACCCTCACTTTTTACTTTTGCTGGGGTTCAGCGCTGAAACGTCAGGCTCTTGTAGATGCTGCCGGGCTCGGGCTGCGCGGGGGCGCGTAGGGCGGCGAGGCGCGACGGCGCGCGGAGGGCGGCGAGGCGCGACGGCGCCTTGGGCTTGGCGGGGGCGCGCTTGGCGAGCCGCCTCGGGTCGGGGTTCGCGCCCAGCGGCCCCATCGCGGCGGGGCGGCGCAGGACCGGCTTGGCGATGACCGGCTGGGCCCGGAAGGACCCCGGGATCGGCTTCACCGTGCCCGGCCACGCGGGCCGCGGGGCGGCGGCGTCGCTCGTCTTCAGCACCGCGGCGATCTTGCGCGCCTGCTCCGCGAGCGCCTTCATCTTGGCCTCGTAGCGGGCGCGCGCCGCGACCAGCTCGCGCTCGCTGTCCGACAGCTTGCGCGTGGAGTCGGCGACCCGCCGCATCGCGCGCATCAGGTCGGACTCCTCGGCGAGGGCGGACGAGGTCGCGGTCACGGCGAGGAGGGCGGTCAGCAGGGCGACGGCGATGCGCTTCATGGGGAGCTCCGGTCGAGCGTTGCGAGCGTTGCGATGGATGGGGAGACGACGGCCGTCGCCGGGATTGAAGACGATCGCCAGCGAGGTTGAGACAGCGCCGCGGGGTGATAGGCTCCGCCCATGTCCGAAGACCCCCACGGCGGCCACGACGGCTCCCTCGACTACCACCGCCGGATGCTCGGCGACCCGCACCGGGTCGACGCCTACGAGCGCGCCATCCGCGCCCTCGTGAAGCCCGGCGACGTCGTCCTCGACGTCGGCGCCGGCGCCGGCCTGCTCTCGCTCCTCGCCGCCCGCCGCGGCGCCCGCGTCCACGCCGTCGAGTCGATGCCCATCGCCGCGGTCATGGAGCGCCTCGTCAACGACAACGGCCTCGCCGATCGCGTCGCCATCCACCGCGCGGACCTCCGGCGGATCGCGCCCGTCGAGCCCGTCGACCTCGTCGTGAGCGACTTCATGGGGCGCTTCGTCGCCGACGACATGATGCTCGACGCGATGCGCGCCGGGCTGCGCTGGCTCGCCCCGGGGGGCCGCGCCTGCCCCGCGTCCATCGACCTCCGGCTCGCTCCGGTGGCCCTGCACCACCTCGCGGCCCTCGACGTCTTCGAGGCCCCCGTCGCGGGCTTCGACCTCAGCGCCCTGGCGCCGGTGGCCCAGGCCTGCACCTACCCGATCGCCCTCGCCCCCGACGCCCTGCTCGCCCCCGCCGCCCTCCACGCCACCGTGCGCCCCGGGGACGGCCCCGCGGCCTTCGTCGGCGAGCACCGCTTCACCGTCACCCGCCCGGGGCGCCTGCGCGGCCTCGCCGGGTGGTTCGAGGCCCACCTCGCCCCCGGCGTCGTCCTCGCGACGGGGCCCGGCGTGGAGTCCCACTGGGACCAGCTGCTCTTCCCCCTGCCCGCCGCTCACGTCGACGCGGGCGACGTCGTCACGGTTCGCCTGTGGCTCGACGACGCCGACCAGGCGGTGTGGGTGTGGCGCTGGGAGGGCGAGCTCCGCCGCGCGGCGGCCGCCCCGCTCCCCTTCGCCCTCGCGAGCGTCGGACGCCTCGCGGCGGGCGCCCCACGCGAGGTCCCGCGCCTCACCCACGGCGCCCTCGACGCCTTCAACGAGGCTGGCGGCGCCGCATTCGCTCGCGGGGACTACGCCGCCGCCGCCGCGGCGTTCACCGACGCCGTGCGCGGGCTCGGCCCGGAGCACGACGACCTCGCCCCGCTGCTGTGGGAGAACCTCGGCCTCGCCTTCGTCCTCGGGGGGCGCCCCGCCGACGCCATCGGCCCGCTGCTCCGCGCCCTCGACGGGGATCCGGCCAGCCGCGAGCAGTCCGCCCGGCTCCTCGTCGACGCCTGCTTCGGCTGTGGCCGCGGTCGCGACGCCGCCCGCTATCTGGCCGCCTACGAGGCCCGCTTCGGCCCCCACCCGCGCACCCGCTGAGCCTCGCGGGGTGAAGCCGTGCCCAGGCCTCTCCGGGAGCCGCCTATCGCGCCGTGCACACCGGCGCTGGCCCGCGTGCGGGTGCCTGTTGCCGCGGGCGCGGTCTGGCGCTATCCATAGTCCACCATGATGAAGCACGATGACGACCACGAGCCCCAGGAGCCCAGCGAACCCGAGACCGCGGGGGAGCTGTCCGCGCCCGCCGACGCCGGCCGGATCCGCGTCCGGCGGATGCACCGGCGCGACATCACCCGCGTGTGGGAGTTCCTGATCCGCACCTTCCGCGAGGTCAACCGCCAGACGGTCGAGTACCAGCGCCCGCGCTCCAAGCAGCGCTTCGTCGAGCAGTACGACGACGACGGGATCGAGCAGCTCCTCTTCGAGGTCGACGGCGACCTCGTCGGCTACGCCGAGTGCGCCTTCAACGTCACCGGCTCCGACAACTGGATCAACCCGCGCTACTTCATGAACCGCGACATGCGCCCGATGTACGTCGAGGAGCTCGCCGCCCACCCGGCCTACCAGGGGCGCGGCGTCGGGAGCTTCATGCTCGAGCAGCTCGAGCACATCGCTCGCCTCCACGGCTGCACCCACATGGTCCTCGAGGTCGCCGAGAACAACCAGCGCGCCCTCGAGTTCTACCGCAAGCGCAGCTTCACCAAGCTCGACGCCGCCCTCTTCCTCGCGCGCAAGCTCGAGCACGAGCCCGAGCTGCTGCCGCCGCGCCCGCTCAAGCCCGCGCCGCCCGCGCCGCCCAAGAAGGGCAAGGGGTCGAAGAACGGCAGCGCGAACAAGGTCGCCAAGCTCGACGCCCCCCGGTCCGCGGGACCGTCCACGCCGGCGAAAGAGAAGAACAAGGCCAAGAAGAGCCCGGCGCCGCGGGCGGAGCAGCCCGAGGACTGATCGCTCCCTCAGCGCAGGAACGCCGTCAACAGCGGGAGCAGCGCCTCGGGGCACTCGACCTCCGGCATGTGCCCGCAGCCCTCGAGCACCTCGAGCCGCGCCCCCGGGATGCTGGCCGCGAGGTGGCGCCCCGCGCTCGGCGCGATAACGACGTCGTCGTCACCCCACACGACGAGCGTCGGCGCGCGGACGAAGGCCAACCACGGGGTCGCGTCGAACCCTGTTGCGTTGCGAAGGTACTGCGTCACCGATCGGCTGTATGCCCATCCTTCTGGCGATGCTCGCATACTGAGCAACTGCGAAAGGAAGGCGTCCGTCCAGGGTCCGGTCGCCTCGAAGACGAACCACTCGGCGAAGCGCTCGATGAGCCCGTCGTCGACGCCGTAGAACATCGGCGCGGTGAACCAGCGGTCGATGAAGAAGGCGAAGAAGGCGGGGACGGGGCCCCCGCCGAGGGCGTCGATGAGGACGAGGCGGTCGACCCGCTCGGGGCGGTCGTTGGCGACCGTGAGGACCACGGCCCCTCCGAGGGAGTTGCCGATCAGCGTGACGCGGGGCAGGCCGAGCGCGTCGAGGACCCGCTCGACGGCGCGCGCGGCGAGCGGGATGTCGTAGCGCACGTCGGGCTTGTCCGACGCGCCGTGTCCCGGCAGGTCGATCCGGATGACGCGGTGGTCGCGCGCGAGGGCCGGCGCGACGGCGTCCCACACCCGGGTCGACCCCGCCCAGGGGTGGACCAGGACCACGGGGGGCGCGCCGTCGGGCCCCTCGACGGTGTAAGCGACGCCGATCCCGTCGAGGTCGGCGCGGCGCATCGGCGGCCCGTCCGCCCGCCCGACGAGCGGCCCCACCGGCACGCTCGCGGCGCATGCGATGAATCTGCGCGTCCCCGAAAGCTCGGAAGACGCCCGGTCTGCCTTCGCTTCCGGGAACACGCACCTGACGACGCCTCCTTGACCATCCGATCAACTTATTCCGGCACGGGCCCTAACGCAGCGCGAGACGGGCGTCGACGTCCACGGCCCTCCCCCGCCAGCTACAGGACGCTGCCCTTGACGCGGGGCGAGCCGCTGCCCCCGAGCCAGGTCAGGCCGTTGCCGTTCTTCTCGACGGCCGCGCCGGCCGCGCCCCCCGACCCGCCGGAGTAGTAGCCGTTGTAGTTGCCGCTGTACTGCTTCGCCCCCGCGCCCCCCGTGCCACCGGGTGCGCCGGGTGCGCCCCCCGCGGCGCCGCCTCCCGCCGACAAGTCCGAGGCGTAGTAGGCCCCGGCTCCCCCGGTCCCGAAGCTCGCGACCGTCCCTGGGTTGCCTGCGGCTCCGACCCGGCAGGTGGCGTCGCCGACCGCGCCGCCGCTCGCGCCGCCCGCGCCGCCGCCGCCGCCGCCGCCCGCCAGCCAGCAGTTGAAGTCCTTCCAGCCGCCGCCACCGCCGCCGCCGCCGCCACCGCCCCCCCAGATGTTGCCGTCGCCGTTGTCGATGGTGATCGGCCACTGCAGGCGCAGCGCCGGTCCCCCCGCGAGTCCGGGGCGGCCCGCCGTGTTCGCGTTGTAGCTGTAGCCCCCGGAGTTGCCCGTGCCGCCCCCCTGCCCGCCGTTGCCACCGCGGCCCTGGATGGTGCCGTGGTTGATGAGGGTGAGGTTGGTGCCCGCTGGGAACGCGCCGGTGGTGAACGCGGCGACGCCGGTGCTGTTCGAGCTGATGACGACGCCCGCGTTGATCGTCACCGTCACGTCGGCGGGCTGGGTCAGCGACAGGGTGCTCGCCAGGTTGAAGTTGGTCCGGTTGCTGTTGATGACGTACTCGACGCCGGCGTCGACGGTGACCGCGGCGTCGGAGGTGTTGCCGTAGCTGTCGGTGACCCGCACGGTCACGTTGGCCGCCGCGCTCGGGGCGGTGAAGGTCGCGCCGACGAAGGACCCGCCGCCCGGGGCGACGACGCCGTAGCTATAGGGGGGGACGCCGCCGCTCGCCGAGAAGGCGACGCTGTGATCGGTCTGCACGTTGGTGGCCGTGGGGCTGATCTGCAGCGCCGCGTTGACCGTGATCGCGGCGTCCGCTTGCACCCCGTACGCGTCGGTGACGCGGACCGTCGCCGTCGCGGGGCTGGCGGGGGCGGTGTAGGTGGCGCCGACCAGCGTCCCGGCGCCGATCAGGGCGTAGCTGTAGGGGGGATTGCCGTCCGCCGCGCTGAACGTGACGCTGTTGCCCACCGCGAGCGTCGCCAGGGTGGGCGCGAGGCTGACCGCGATGGGGTTCTGGAACGGGCCGACGCCGGCCGACTGGCCGAAGTAGTAGGCGAAGCGCGTCTCGGCGCCCGTCGTGCCGGTGTAGGCGGCCGTGACCGCGGCGCCCGGGGCGTCGAAGGTCAGCGGCTCGGAGGCGCACGTCGCGTCGAGGGCGAGGTCCCACTGGACGTAGGGGTAGACCGCGCCCGCGGCGACGACCCCGCCGTCGATGGGGGACCGCGGGTCGTTCGCGTCGCCGGCCGTGGCGCGGGCGCGCAAGCGGCACGCGGTGACCGCGCCCGTGACGCCGAAGGCGAGGTTCCAGTAGACCTTCCGCGCGGCTTCGCCGCCGCTCGACAGCTGCTCGGCCCCGCGATAGGCGGCGATCTGGTAGAGCCAGGTGTCAGCGACCCCCGCCCCGCTCAGCACCGCTCCGCACGCCCCGACGTCTCCCGCCGCGCAGAGGTTCCCGGGGCCGCCGGTGGGCGCGATGGCGACGTCGGGGGCGAAGTCGACGCCGCTGTTGGGGGAGGTGCAGTCGAGCTCGATCGGGTCCATGTAGAGCTCGGTCTCGACCCCGCTGTCGGCGCCCGCGGTGCACGCGAAGCCGAGCACGAAGGTGCGCGCGCGGTCGCCCGCCGCGTCGAACAGCAGCGCGATGTCCTCTCCCACCTCGCAGCCATCGCCGTCGCCGTCGTCGCAGCAGTCGAACTTCGCCGAGCAGAAGACGTCGTCGAAGCTCACCGCGACGTCGAAGAAACCCTGCTGCGCCGGGCGGGCGATGGTCACGTCGAACACGACCGGCGCGTCCTGGTCCGCGGCGCACGTCACGGTCTGGGTCAACGGACCGCTGACCGGCACGGTCGGGTTCTGGAAGGCGACCGCGCTCCCGGTCACCGCGCCTACGCCGCTGGCGGCCCCGGACGCGAAGGCGCCGGCGTCGCCGACCGCCGCGGCGTAGACGCCGACGACCCAGACCTTGACGACGTTCTGGCTCACGCCGGCCGACGCGTCACAGGTGCCGACCCAGCTCGCCGAGCCCGCACCGTCGCCGTGGCGGGAGGAGGTGACCCGTCGCTGCCACACGATGTCGCCGCCGCCGTTGTCGACCTCGAGGTCCCAAACGACGTCGCCGACCCCGGCGAGGTTCAGGGCCGCGACGTCGACGATGACGCTGCCTCCGTCCTCGGGCCGGTCTGGCGATGTGCCGGCCAGGCACCCGCTGATCGCAAGGCAGAGTGACCCGACGATGAATCGAGTTCGCATGGGAGCACCTCTAGCTGTGACGGAGAGTGACTCCGATCAGCTTATGATCGGGGGCGACGACTGTGCAACCGCGAGAGGTGATAAGTGTTTGACAGCATTAGGTGAATGACGTTCGCAGAACGACGGGTTGTGCGAGGCACATGGGTTGCGCGGGTGTGCTTGTCCGGGTAGACAGGTCGGCGTGAAGCTGTTTCGTTTCCCGCCTCTCCTCGCCGTCGCCCTGGCCGTGGCGCTGCCCCTCGCGGCCGCGCGGGCGGACATCCCGCCGCCCGGGAGCGGCGCCGCCCGCGCGCCGGGGTGGTTCGTCCCGGCGGGGCTGAACGTCGGCGGCACGGCGGGGCTCGGGGCGCGCGACTCCGGCCTGCTGCTCGGCGCCGAGATCAGCGCGGTCTACCTCTTCGGCACCCCATGGGCCGGGATCTTCGCGGACGCGCTCTACGCCTTCGGGGAGGACCGCCCGCGGGTCGCCGTCGGCCTCGAGGCGGGGTGGTTCGTCTTCGGCGTCGAGCTCGGCTACACCGCCGAGCTCGGGCCCGACGGCCCGGCGCACGGCCTCCGCACCGGCCTCGTCGTCACCGGCGGCGTCCTCGGCGCCTACGTGCGCTGGCGGCATTCCCCGGCGATCGACGGCGACGACGTCGAGGCCGGCCTCCTCGTGAAGTGGCCGTTTCAGCCCTGACCCCGGCGCGCGCGTCGAGGGGGCCGTTTTCATGACGGCTCCGGGGCGAGTGGTAAGGTCCTGCCCGCATGACGGACCCGGCCGAGCTGTTCAACGAGGCGCTCACCGCGATCGACGCGGGTGACACGGTGGCGGCCGTCGCCCGCCTGCGGCGCCTCGTCGCGCGCGACCCCGCGGACAAGGAGGCCGTCGGGCTCCTCGTCGACATCTACCTCGACCGCGACCAGCCGGACGCCGCCGACACCGTGCTGGCCGTCGCCTGCGAGGGCGCCCCGAGCGAGCCGGAGTTCCTCGTGCGCCGCGCCGACCTGCGCCTGCGCGCCGGCGACCCGCGCGGGGCGGCCGCGCTCGTGACGGCGGCGCTGAAGCTTCGCCCCGGCCACTGGGAGGCGCTCTACCTGCTCGGCGACGCGTTCTGTGACGTCGCCGCCTACCCCGAGGCCGCCCGGGCGTACCGGCTGAGCCTCGAGTCGAACCCGTTCAGCCACGACGTCTGGTACAACCTCGCCGTCGCGCTGACCGAGGCGGCGGATGACGCTGGCGCGGTCGAGGCCTGGGAGGGCTACCTCAAGGTCCGGCCGGACGCGCCCGATCGCGCCGAGGTGGCGGCGGAGATCCAGCGGCTGGGCGGCGACCCGGACGCCGCGCGCTGAGCGTCGGCGTCCGCCCGCGACCCCCGCGGTCCGCGGCGGCTACTGGTTGTCGCTGTCGTCCTCGGCGATCCAGGTGCCGAGCGCCTCGTAGAGCTGGCGCCCCTGCTTGACGCTGGAGATGTTGAACTTGCTCTGCTGGCGGTAGACGCCGTTGCGCTTCTGGTAGCGGCGGATGGTGTACTTGATCGGCCCCATCCCCTCGGTCTTCTTGTCGAACTCGCGGTACTTGAAGAGGATCGTCGTCCACGAGCCGCGCGACAGCACGACCTTGTCGAGCTCCTCGACGAGGGTCTCGCCGCCTTCTTCGTAGGTCACGGTGATCTCTTCGATGTTCTCGACCATGTCTCGGGCTCCGGGTGGCTGGGGGCCAATGGGTTCGGGCGTGACGACCACGCTCAGCGTCGCGACGTACTGCCGTGCGGTCGGCTTGTATCAGCCTCGCCCGGTCTCGTCACGTCCGCCGTCGCGCCGAGCGGCGGGTCCGGGTCGAGGAACCGCACGAGCATGGCGTCGAAGCGCGCCGGCTCCTCCTCGTGGGGGCAGTGGCCGCTCGCGGGGTAGAGCACCAGCCGGCTCGCGGGGAGCTGGCGGTGGAGCGCATAGGCGCCGCTGACCGGCAGGACGCCGTCCTTCTGGCCCCAGGCGATCAGCGCCGGGTGGCGCACGGTCGGGAGCAGGCGGTCGACCTCGGCGAGGCTCGCGGGCAGGCGGCGCGCCACCGCGAGCAGCGTCTGGATCGAGCGCGGCGCGGCCAGCGGCGTCCAGAAGCCGGCCATGTAGTCGCTGTCGACCGCGAGGTTCTTGTAGGCCAGCGCCATCAGGCCGGCGCGGAACAGGGTCGGCCCGATGAGCGCGCGATACAGCGGTCCGAGGGCCGGGACCTGGGTGTGCAGCAGGTGCCACGGGCGCTGGTCGGCGAGGGCGGCGGCGTTCTCGAGGACCAGGCGGCGCACCCGCTCGGGGTGGTGCTCGGCGATCCACAGCGCGACCGCGCCGCCGAGGCTGTTGCCGCAGAGGTCGGCGCGCGCGACCCCGAGGTGGTCGAGCAGCCCCAGGACAAAGCGCGCCAGCGCCCCGACGCTGTAGTCGCCGCGGTCGCGACCGCTCCAGCCGAAGCCCTTCTGGCACGGGGCGATGACCCGGAAGTGGCGCGCGAGGGTCGGCAGGTTGAAGCGCCAGGCCCAGCTCGAGACCGCGATGCCGTGGACCAGCACGAGCGTCGGCGCGTCGCGGGGGCCGACGTCGACGTAGTGGCAGCGCACGCCGGCGACCGTCGTGAAGCGGGACTCGGGGTGCCAGCCGGTGGGAGCTGCGCGCATCGTCTCCGAAGCCTGCGGTCGATGGGCTTGCAGTTCAAGGGGGGATCGGGGTTCATAGGGCCTCCCCGCCCCCCTCGAGTCCGGAGTCAGCCCCTCGTGCGAGCCGCCACGTCGCCCCCCGTCCTCGCCGTCCTCCTCGCGCTCGCCGCCTGTGAGCGCCCCGCGCCCCCCGCGTTCCAGGTCGCCGGCGACGCGGCGGAGGTGTCGGCCCCCGCGGCGCCGCTGAACCTCCAGACGTCCCTGGCGGCGCTGCCCGCTGGGGCGCGCGCCGAGCTGCGCGGCGGCGACGTCGTGCTGTACGTCGCCTACGACGGCATGCGGCTGATGGGCGAGGCCCACGGGGTCCCGGCGGCCGACGGCGCGTGCCCCACGGTCGCGCGGGTCGCGACCGACGCCGGCAAGCACCGACACAGCTTCCGCTTCGGCACCGACGGCCCGGTGGTGCGGGTGGACGGCGGCGCCGTCGGCGGCAACGCCCCGCGCGCGCAGGCAGCCGCCGCCGAGGTCGTGCGCTTCTCGCTGCCGGCGCTCGGCGGCGACGCGGCCTTCATGGTGACGGACTGCCGCGGCGCCGCCCTGTTGCCCCCGCTCGTCGCGGCCCTGCAGCGGCACGGGGGCCTCCGCTGGTCGCCCGCGGCCGGGCCCGCCGTGATCGGCGCCGCGGCGTTCACCGACGGGGTCCTCGCCGCGGACATGGCGCGGTTTCAGCCCGGGGACGAGGTCGCGCTGATCGGCAACGACCTCGGGGCCATCACGGCCATCGACGTCGGCGGCGTCAAGGTGACGCCGGACGAGGTGCACACCTGGCGGCTGCTCTTCCGCGCCCCCGCGGACGGCGGCGACAGCGACGTGATCGTGCCCTACGTCGGGGACCGGGCGCTCGGCGCGGTGTCGCTGCCGATCGAGGGGACGATCCACCGCATCGGCGACGCCATGGGCGAGTTCGTCGGGATGGTCTGGTCGGATTGGCTCGTCTTTCTGCTGGTCGGCGCCGGGTTGCTGCTGACGATCGTCAACGGCTTCCCGCAGTTTCGCGGCTTCAAGCACGCGCTCTACGTCGTCCGCGGGCACTACGACAACCCCTCCGAGCAGGGAGAGATCACGCACTTTCAGGCGCTGACGGCGGCGCTCAGCGCGACGGTCGGCCTCGGCAACATCGCGGGGGTGGCCGTCGCGGTGACCAGCGGCGGCCCCGGCGCCATCTTCTGGATGTGGGTCTGCGGCTTCCTCGGGATGGCGACCAAGTACTCCGAGTGCGCGCTCTCGACGGCCACCCGCGACGTCCGCGAGGACGGCACGGTCGCGGGCGGGCCGATGTACTACATGCGCAAGCACCTGCCGGCCTGGCTCAAGCCGATGGCCTTCGTCTACGCGGTTTTCATCACCATCTCGAGCTTCGGCGGCGGCAACATGTTCCAGGCGAACCAGGCCGCGGCGCTGTGGCAGACGAGCTTCGGCGTGCCCACCTGGGTCACCGGCCTCATCTTGGTGGCGCTGGTCGGGCTGGTCATCGTCGGCGGTATCAAGCGCATCGGCCGGGTGACCGACAAGCTGGTCCCGGCGATGGTGTTTCTTTACGTCGGCGGCGCGCTGGCCGTCATCTTCGTCCACATCGACCTCGTCCCGGGCGTCTTCGGCAGCATCTTCAGCGAGGCCTGGAGCGTGTCCGCGGCGGTCGGTGGCACCCTCGGCATCGTCCTGCGCGACGTGCTCAAGCAGGGGTTCCGGCGGGCGGCCTTCTCGAACGAGGCGGGCTTCGGCTCGGCCGCCATCGCCCACGCGGCGGTGAAGACCGACGAGCCGGTGCGCGAGGGGGTCGTGGCGCTGCTCGAGCCCTTCGTCGACACCATCGTCATCTGCACCATGACCGGGCTGGTCATCCTCATCTCGGGCGTGTGGACCCAGCAGGGGCTCGACGGGGCCCCGCTGACGGCGGCCGCCTTCGACAGCGCCTTCGACGGCTTCGGCTCGCTGCTGGTGCCGACGGTGGTGTTCCTGTTCGCGGTGTCGACGATGATCAGCTGGTCGTACTACGGCGAGAAGGGGGTCGAGTTCTTCCTCGGCCGGCGCGCGGTGATGCCCTACCGGCTCCTCTTCGTCGGGCTGGTCTTCGTCGGCGCGGTCTGGAAGCTCGGCCCGGTGCTCGACTTCTCCGACGCCATGTTCGGCCTGGTCGCGGTGCCGAACCTCATCGCGCTCTTCTTCCTAGCGCCGAGGATCCGCGCGCTCACGAAGGACTACTTCGGGCGCCTCAAGTCGGGGCAGATGGTGAAGTACAAGTAGATGCGGCCTGCTGCGACGCAGCAGGTGCCGATCGGCAAACGCATGAGAGTTGGCGTTAGTCGCGTGTGCGTTGCACTGTTTCGGGGCTCGCCCCGGCACCCCGCCGGGGCCGTGATGGGAAGGAGGCGGTATGCGGCCACCACGTCTGCGGATGGCGTTCGCGCTCGGGGGGATGCTCTTGTGGGCGCCGGGTGCCCACGCGGCGGGGACCGGGGACGCGTGCGCGAGCGGCGGTGACTGCGACAGCGCGGTCTGCGTCGACGATCTCTGCCGCGCGGCGGTCTGCGGTGACGGGGTCATCAACGGCGACGAGGCCTGCGACGACGGCGGCCTCGACGCCGCGGGCGTCCCGGCGGCGGCGGACGGCGGCGACGGGTGCTCGGCGGCCTGCGCGGTCGAGGAAGGCTACGTGTGCGTGCCGGACACCTTCAGCGGCGCGAGCCTCTGCACTCCCGACTGTGGAGACGGCGTGGTGATCGCGCCCGAGACCTGCGACGACGGCGGCACCGACGCCGGGGACGGCTGCTCGGCGTTCTGCGCGGTCGAGCCCGGCTTCACCTGTCCGGGCGCCGGCGCGTGCCAGGCCGTGTGCGGTGATGGGCGCTGGGCCGAGGGCTTCGAGGGCTGCGACGACGACAACACGGACGACGGAGACGGCTGCTCGGCGGGCTGCGAGGTCGAGGGCGGCTGGGCCTGTGTCGGCGACAGCGGCGGCCTCAGCGTGTGCGCCTCGACCTGCGGGGACCGGGTCGTCGACGTCGGCTTCGAGGCCTGCGACGACGGCGACCTCGACCCCGGCGACGGCTGCGACGCCGACTGCGCGATCGAGCTCGGCTGGGTCTGCGACGACGCGTCGCCGAGCCACTGCACCGACGACCCTGACGGCGACGGCGTCCACGGCGCCCACGACAACTGCCCCGAGGTCGCCAACGCCGACCAGGCCAACGCCGACGGGGACGCGCACGGCAACGCCTGTGACGACGACGACGACGACGACGGCGTCGCGGACGGGGACGACGTGTGCCCGGAGGTGGCCGACCCCGAGCAGCTCGACTGCGACGGCGACGGGGTCGGCGACCTGTGCGAGGACGCTGACGGCGACGGCGTCACCGACCGCCTCGACAACTGCGTCGAGGTCGCCAACCTCGGCCAGGAGGACGCCGACGGCGACGGCCTCGGCGACGGCTGCGACGCGAGCCCCGACGGTGAGCCGGGGGGCTGCCAGGCGGGGGGCGGCGTGACCGGGCTCGCGGGGCTGCTGATGGCGCTCGCGCTCGTCGTCGCCCGGCGCCGGCGTCAGCGCTGCGGGTAGCCGTCGCTCAGGGCGTCGGTGCGGCGCCGGGCAGCATCCCGAGCTGCGCCATGGCCTCGAGGCCGTTGCCGAAGCTGCGCAGGGACTTCACCTTGCCGTCGGCGACGGTCCAGAGGTCGAAGGTGTGGACGGTGACCTCGGTGCCCTTCGGGACCGTGGCGACGCCCTCGCCGGTGTAGGTCCCGGGGTGCTCGCTCCAGGTCAGGACGCGGTCGTCGACGCTGAGGACGCGCTCGAGCCGGGCGGCCGGGGTCCGCTGGACGCCGAGCTCGGTCGGCGCCCGGCGGTACTGGAGGTACTCGTCTTTGGTCGTGATGCGGTTGGTCTCGTTGACGTTGTCGAAGACGAAGCCGGGGCTGAAGAGGGCGTCCCACTGCGCGTCGACGGTGCCGTCGGCGAAGGCCGCCTCGATCCTGGCGACGAGGGCCTCGTTGGCGGTGTTGGGCGCGCCCTCGGTGCTCTCGATCGCGTCGTCGGTCGGCGCGGCCTGCAGGCGCGTCCGGGCGCCCGGGACGGGCTCGAGGTGTCCGAGCTGATACAGCAGCGCCGCGTCGTCGAAGAAGCGGTCGACGCGGTCGATCTTGTCATCGGCCGTGTAGTGATAGGCCCAGATGACCGCGACGCCAAAGCGGCGGTGGCTCGCCGGGTGTCCGAAGAGCGGGGCGTCCTGCTTACCCCAGATGACGCCGTCGACGATGATCCAGTCGCCGGCCTCGTAGAGCCGCTCGGCCACGATCGCGTAGTAGGTGGCGGCCTCGGCCATGGCCCGGTCGCGCGCGACGAGGGCCGCGCGCCCGGTGAGGACCGGGGCGATCGGGTCGCCGATCTGCCGGACCACCACGCCGTCGACCATGTCCGCGTAGGCTTCGTCGAAGGCGTGGGCGTTGTAGCGGGCGACGCTCGCGGCCAGGGCGACGGCGCGCGCGCTCGTCGGCGGGTTCGGCGGGTGCTCGAGCGGGACGGGGACGTACGCGGCGGCGTCGGAGGTCGGCGACACGGCGGCGTCCGCCGCCGCTGCGGGAGCGGTGGTGGCGGGGGCCGGGTCGACGCTGGCCGACACGACGTCGCCGGGCGGCGGACCCGGGGGCGGCGCCGAAGGCACGCTTGGTTTTCCGCACCCGCCGTTCAGGCCGGCGGCGAGGGCGACGAGCGCGAAGGCGGCCCGCCTCATGGCAGGTGGTAGACGGCGAGCCCGATGCCGGTGAGCTCCGGGACCTGTCCGCCGGGATCGGTCGTCCGGAAGGTCACCTCGAGGTCGAAGTACTTGGCGGTGCGGCGCGCCCCCGCGCCGGGGCTCAGGTCGATCGGCATCGTCGTGGTGTTGTTCACGGTGATCGGGGTGGTCCACGCCGCGCTGTTCAGCGCCGTCGCGTCGTCGCCCGAGCGCCACCTGACCTCGAGCCAGGTGACCGTGGAGCCGCCCGGCAGGCTCGCCTGCAGCGACAGCGTCTTCCACCAGGTCGCGCCAGTGCTCCAGCCGGTCCAGCGGTGGCGGTAGTGGCCGTCCACGCCGGCGAGGTCGCGCAGGGCCTGGCCGGTCATGTCGCTGTAGCTGTAGGGGTGGGTGCCGATGGTGACGTTGCCCGCGACGGTCACGGTCGGCGTGTAGTTCGGCGCGGCGCCATAGGCGACGGTGTAGCGCGTCGCGGTGCCGGTGCAGTAGCTCACGCCCCACACGTTGCCGTCGACGTCGACGGCGTTGCCGATGGAGCCGCTGAGCCCGGGGACCGCGATGACGCCGTGGCTCAGGACGGCCCCGCTGGCGTCGAGCTTGGCGTAGCTGACGGTGTTGCCGCACGCGCTGTACTGGTGGCCGGAGTAGACCTCGGCGCCGGTCAGGACGCCTTGGGCGGTGTAGTTCACCTTGACGCCGACACCGCGGGTCGTCGCGTTGCCGTCGGGGCGGCCGTAGGGACCGTAGAAGGTGCCGGTGAGGCCGTCGGCGTTCGGGACGAAGCGCTTGAGCCCGGCGGCCGAGTACTGGCCGAGCCAGATCGCGCCCCAGGGGTCGATGGTGATGCCGTAGTTGTCGGTGCTGGCGGCGCTGGCGGTCCCGTAGGCTTGCGCGGTCCCGGGGGTGGAGTAGTTGGCGCTGCCGGTCTTCCACACCACCTCGGCGCCGGTCTGTGGGTTGACGCGCGAGATGGCGCCGTTGGGGTCGCGCGAGGCGATCCAGATCATGCCGTCCTTGCCCACGGCGAGGCCGTAGGGGTGGATGGCCAGCGGCCAGGACTTGATGGTCGCGCCCGTCGCGCCGTTGAGCTGGTAGAGGCGCGAGTTGTTCCAGATGCCGATCCAGACGTTGTTGTTGACGTCGACCCCGGCGGCGCGACCGCAGATGTAGGTCTCGTTGCAGGTCGTGGCGTAGGTCGTGCCGCTTCCCGCCGGGTACTTGGTCCACAGCACGCACTCGTCCTGGCCGGCGGCGAGGAGCTCGGCGCCCTGGATGATCCCGTTGCCGTCGAGGTCGCGGGAGGTGTCGATCACGAGGTTGTTGTTGCGGTCCTCACAGTCGGGATCGACGACGGCGATCTTGGTGACGCCGCCGTCGAAGCGGCAGGTGACGAACCCGTTGCCGTCGAGATCCACCGCGGTGCGGCTCGGTCCGTTGCAGACCCGGTAGCGACCGACCTCCTTCATGGTGCGGGTGTCGATCTTGCTGACCGTGTCGTCGTCGTGGTTGGCGGCCCAGAGGAAGGGCAGGTCGTAGTTCTGGGCGGCCAGGGTGAGGCCGCCGGTCGGGCTCGCGACGAGGCCGACGATGTCGTCGGGGTTGACCTTGGTGTCGAGCTCCTCGGCCAGGGTCGGGGCCGGGTCGCCGCCGCTGCCGCCGCCGGTGACGTCGTCGATGCCGGTGCCGCCGCCGAGGTAGCAGGTGGAGCTGCACGCGCCGCACGCCTCGTCGGGGTCGCAGCCGTTGAGGGTGGTGGCGTTGGGGTTGGTGCGCTGGATCGAGGCGATGAAGGTGATCGGCGCGTCGGTGTACTTGACCTCGACCTCGGTGCCGTCGCCGAGCTCGTGGGCGTGGCAGGCCATGTCGCCGCCGGCGTCGACGAGGGGGACCTCCCAGTCGATGTAGGGCCAGCGCATCCCGTCGGGGGTGGTGCCGTTGGCCAGCGGCCCGTCCGACGCGGTCGCCCGCGCGCGCAGCGTGCACGGAGCGAGGTTCGGGAAGGCGTCCTCGTTCAGCCCGATCGCGACGTTCCAGTAGAACTTGTTGCTGGTCCCGATGAGCTCCTCGCCGCGGTAGGTGGCGGCCTGGAAGATGAGGTCGGAGTCGTTCGAGGGGCCCGGGAAGGGCGGGTCGAGGTTGCCGGGGCCGGCCTGGGAGTCGACGTAGAAGACCTGCGCGTTGGTGCCGGTGCAGTCGATCTCGACCTGGCTCATGTGCAGGTAGGTGTCCTGGTCGGGGCCGGCGGTGCAGGCGAAGCCGAGGACGGTGGTGAGGTCGCGCTTGCCGGTGAGCGGGTTGAAGAGCAGCTCGAGGGGGACGGGCGCCCCGCCGGAGGTGCGCTCACAGTCGAGCTTCGCCGAGCAGAAGAGGTCCTGGAAGTTGACGGAGATGTCGAAGAAGCCCTGCTCGCCGGCGCGGGCGATGTTCAGGTTGAACTCGACCGGGACGTCCGCGTCGGCCCGGCACTCGGCGGTCAGGAAGATGGGGCTCCCGAGGGGCGCCGGGTTCGCGTAGTCGGCGGTCGGGCTGAGGAGGTTGCCCCCCGCCGACAGCGACTCGAGCTCGAGCTCGATGCGGTTCGGGTTCGAGGTCGCGTCGCAGGTGCCGACGTAGGACGCGGCGCCCGAGCCGTCGCCGTACTGGGTCGACGAGAGGGTCTTCTGCCACACCGTCTGGCCGGCGAGGTTCTTGACCGTGAGCCGATAGACCGCGTCGGTGACGCCCGGCAGCTGCAAGGGCGCGACGTCGATGTTCAGGTGCCCGCCGGCGCTGCCCACCGGGCCGTCGACCTTCGAGCAGCCGGCGAACACGAGGAGCGCGAAGGCACTGGTGCGAGCCACCTGCTGGATGGTGCGGAACTTCTTGCGATGCATGATTGTCTCCGGGCTTTGGCTGTCGCCCAATTGCCCAGAATCTAGCACCCGCCGTGCTGCAGAGCAATGATGCGCTTTGTACAAGCACCGAGGGCCGCGCCCGGCGCGGCCCCGGGCGCTGCACCATGGCGCTGGCTCAGAACATGTTCTCGAGCTGCTCGATGTCGTCGTAGACCCGGCTCGGTGCGGGCGCCGCCGCGGGGGAGCGCTGCTTGCGCTGTTGCTCGCGCTGGAGCAGATCGTTGGCGTACTCGAGCTCGTACTCGATGCGCCACGACTGCGTCGACCGCGGCGCCAGGGTCGCCGTCCAGCGCACCACGCCGTTGGCGTCCTTCTTCGCGCCCTTCGGGATCTTGACGTCGTCGATCTCCATCGCGTCGTCCCCGATGACCGGCACGCGGTCCCCCAGCTCGACGGTCACCGGCGCGTCCGACAGGTTCTCGGCCGTCACGACGAACGACACCTTCAGCGTCGTCCGGCGGCTGCCGCGGTCGAGCTTGCTGCGCTTGCGGTCGAGGTTCCGCTCGAGCTTCACCCGGTCCGCCACGCCGAGGTACACCGCGAACGTCTCCCCCGGCGCCACGAACGCCACCTCGCTCGTCCCGACGAACGCGTCGTCGACGAACAGCGCGACCTTCCCGGGGAGCACCGCCTGGTCCCCGGTGTTCACGAGCTCCGCCGTGCGCACCGCGTTCAACGACACCTCGGGCACCGCGACCAGCTTCTGCGTCGCGGCGAACGTGTTCTGCGCGATGGCGACGCGGATGGGCTTGCCGTCGGTCCGCACCGGCCGCTTCGACAGCGCGTCGTAGTGAGCCGTCGTGCCGCGCTGGGCCAGGGTGTCGAAGGTCGACGTCACCCGGCTCTGGATCTCCATCTGCCGCGCCACGTTCGCCCGGTAGTCGGCCTTGCCCTGGGAGTAGGCCTCGTTCTGTGCGGCGTAGGTCGACTGCGCCTTCTGGAAAGACTGCCCCATCCGCCCGAGCACCTCGGACAGCCCCGAGCCCGCCGCCCCGAGCAGGAGCGACTGCACCTCGGGCACGTTCAGGGTCTCCGCCGGCCGCTGGGTCGAGAACGACAGCTTCGCCCCCTCCCAGTCCTCGCCGGTCGTCTGAACCACCTGCGCGAACTGCGCCAGCGTCACCTGCGACCCGCCCGAGATCGCGCGCAGCTCACCCTGGGGCTCCCAGGTCGCGCCCGGCGTGAGGTAGGTCAGCGTCAGGGTCGCCCGCCCGCGCCCGTCGATCTCCACAATCACGCTGCGCTGCTCGAGCTGGGCGCGCGCCCGAAGCTCGTTTCGCGCCTGCGTCCTCGCCTGCAGCAGCGGCTGCAGCGTGCGCCGCTGGAGCGCCAGCTCGCGCAGCTGCTTGCGATCGCGCCGCAGCGTGTCGCTCACGTAGTCGATGGTGTCGCTGAAGGTCTTCACCTTCATGTCGCGCGTCGCCATGTCCCGCGGCAGCTTGTCGAGGGAGAACGCTCGCACCGCCTCGAGCTGCGCGATCTCCGCCTGCACCACCGCCTCCTCGTCGCCGATGGCCCGCAGCGCGTCCGACGTCTCGTTCACCGCCGCGTCGGCCTTGCGGACGGCGTCCTCCGACGCCTCTGCCAGGAACGTCCGCTCGACGACCACGTCCAGGATCTTCCCCGTCGACACCGTCGCCCGCACGGACTCCTCGTCGACCCACCCCGGCAGGCCTCCGACCACGAACCGCTCCGACGAGGCCGCGCTGTTCAGGTCGACCGGTCCGGTGCGCGTGACCTGCGCGCGGTCCGCGTAGACGGTGACCTCGGTGATCTTCGTGGTCAGCGCCTTCGGCTCCGCCGCTCGCGCCGAACCAGCCGTCAGCGCGAGGTACGGGGTGATCGCGGCCAACGCGATGAGAGCTCTCATGGTGTCCTCCAAGGGGTTCGCTCGGGTCGACCCACCGGTTGCGCAGCGCGTCGACCCACGTTCTACGCCGCCCGGTGCCGATGGGTCTGTAAAACGCCGGTGAAATCCCTGTGAGGCGCGTGGATGGTGCGCCGCACCATGGTTTAATATGTTGATTATAGGGCTGTTTTTAATAGGTCGTGCTGCGTTGCATTACAGGGCGTGATGCTCAGCGCGTCTTCTCCAGGGTCGCCTTGAGCTCCTGGACCTGCCCCTTCTCGATGGTCACGTAGCGCACCCAGCGATCGTAGCCCGCCTTCTCGAAGCGGACGAGGACCTTCACCGTGGGCAGCTCGAGCGCCTCGAGGGGCGTGGTACCGACCTCCTCGTCGTCGACGTAGACGGTCACGCCGTCCGCCGGCTCGGTCGTGACCTGGAGCTTGCCGGTGTAGATGATCGGCGCCAGGTTCACGGTCACCGTCTCCGGCGCCCCGGCCTTGACCGCCAGCGTCTCCTTCCACGGCGTGTGATCCTTCTTCTTCGCCGTCGCCTGGTGTCGCCCCGGCAAGAGCAGCACCTCGCCCGGCCCGTCGAAGGTCACCGGCACGTCGTCGACGAACACCTCGACGCCCTCGGGCGCCGTCTCGAAGCGGTACGCCACCGGCACCCGCCCGGCCTTCTCGAGCCGCTTCAGCGCGACGTCCAGCTTCGCCTTGAAGGCCCGGGCGTCCCCGGTGTCGCGCTCGAGCCGCAGAAACCCCTGCGCGTAGACCATGACCTTGTCCCAGCGCTTGAGCGCCTCGGCCACCTGCACCAGGTTGTAGAAGATGTCGCTCGTCTCGTTCTTGATCGGCAGGGCGTTCTCGAACAGCTCGAGCGCGTCTCTCGCCTTGCCCGATCGGACCAGCTTGATGGCGCGCTCGTAGTCGCGCTGCGCCCGCTCGGCCACCTTCGCGCTCACCTCGCCGCCCTCGGCCGCCCACGCCGCAGTCGGCGCCGCCCCGAGGCCCATCGCCACGACCAGCGTCGCCACCAGACCGCCCGCGGCCCGCCGCGCGCTCTCACTCCAAGCCATCGCCATCTCGCTTTCTCCTTGTCTCAAGCGCCCCACCTGCCCGAGGCGCTCGGCACAGAACTAGTGCCGAAAGAGGGTCAGCTCCCGGCGCGTCACGTGGTCCTCGCCCTCGCGCGCCACGACCGTCAGGTTGTTCACGCCATCGACCAACGGGATCTTCGCCTCGAAGGGCAGCTCGTCCCGCAACGCCTCCGCCGACCGCGCCGACAGGAAGAAGACCTTGTCCTTGCCCCGATAGATGTAGAGGTGCCGCCGCGACTCGCCGCTGCCCGCGAAGCGCGCGATCCCCCGCAACACGACCGCCTTGTCCTTCGTCACCAAGGTCGGCGTCTCCATCTCGATGGTCGGCGGCCGGTGCTGCAGGCTCGTCGTGACCCCGCCCGGGGTCGCCCCACCCGAGTCCGCGAGCGTCACCCGCGTCGCCGGCACCCACCCCGTCTGCTCCCCGGCGGCCGGGTCGGGCCACGCCACCTCGAACCAGTCCCCGGCGGCCCCGCGCAGGGTGATCACCGCGTGCGCAGCTGCCTCTCCGACCTCCGCCGCGTCCCGGTGCGCCCCGCCGCGCACCGGCAGCTCGGCGTCGCCCACGACCACGACCCCCTGCTTTGCCGCCCGCGCCGGGAAGCCCTCGGGGAACACCCGCAGGCTCACGTCGTCGGTCGCCCACACCTTCAGCGTCTGGTCGTAGATCGTCAGCTTCAGCTGCACCATCCGCGCCTTGAGCGACTCGCGCACCTTCAGCCCGAAGGTCGCCACCTTGGTCTGCTCCGGCGCGAGCTCGCCGAGCTCCTGGCGCCCCTCGGTGATGAACACGTCCTGGCCGGACTCGTTCTTGACGCTCGCGATCACCCGGTGCGCCTGCCCCGGCCCGACGTTCTTCACCCGGACGGCCAGCTGGATCGACTCGCCCCGCTGGATCAGCCCGTCGCCGTTGCCCGCCGCGTCGAGCACCTGGCTCGCGTGGGCGAACAGCGGCCGCGGCAGCTCCTCGACCGACACGTAGGCGTCCCCCTGCGCCCCGAGGTCCTCGTCGTCGGCCAGCAGCTGCATGCGCACGTCGTCCCCGGTCGCCGCCGTGCTCCGCGGCAGCCGCAGCGTCGCCGTGCGCCGCACGCTCTTGCCGGGCTCGATCTTGCCGAACGCGAGCTCGGTCCCGTCGATCGTCCCGAGCGCGCTGGTCAGCCGCCCGTGGATCCGAAACACCGGCGCCCGCCCGGCGTTGGTGACCTCGGCCTCGACGACGACGTCCTCCCCCGCGCGCAGGGCCGCCAGCGACCCGTCCGCGCCCGCCGTGTCCCCGCGCGCCGGGCGCGCCCTGACCCGCACCTTGAGGCTCGGTTTGTTCGGCGTCTGCCCGCCCGCCCAGTCGACCCCCAGCTTGGCCAGGTGCTCGATGAGCAGCGCCTCCTCGGCCGCCTGCCGCCGCTGCAGATAGCCCGCCGCCTGCACCAGCGCCTGCTTGCGGTTCGGCGCCGGCGCGGCCCTCAGGATCTCCTGCGCCAGCTTGCCGAGCGGGTCGTTCGCCAGCTCCTTCGGGGTCGGCTTGGCGTCCCGGTGTGGCGTCGACTCGCCCACCACGCGCAGCCGCACGCTCGGCCGGACGTCCTGGGTGTGGGTGCTGTCGAGGTGGCTCGCCAGCCCCGCCTCCCCGCGCTGATCCTCGCTGTCGGGGATCAGGTCGAGCAGGTCCCGGTCCGCCCGCAGCGCCTGGATCTCGATGTCCGGCACGATGCCGACCGACTGGATCGACACGTCCCCGGGGGTCAGGTACTGGGCGATCGTGAGCTTCAGCGCCGCCTCGTCGATGCGGTAGACGACCTGCACCGAGCCCTTGCCAAAGGAGCGCTCACCGATCACCACGGCGCGGTCGTTGCGCTTGAGCGCCCCGGCCACGATCTCCGAGGCCGACGCCGACCCGCGGTTGATCAGCACGACCAGCGGCACGTTGGTGATGGTGTCGGCGTGGGTCGCGTGGCTCTCCTCGCGCTCCCGCGCCCCCTCGCGCACCGTCGTCACGATCGTGCCGTGGTCGAGGAAGGTGTCGGACACGCCGATCGCCTTGTCGAGCAGCCCGCCGGGGTTGTCGCGCAGATCCATGACGAGCCCGGTGAGCCCGCCCTTGCGCGCCCGCAGCCCGGCGAGCGCCTCGTGGAGGTTGTCGACGGTGTTGTCCTGGAAGCTGTGGATCTGCACGTACCCGAGGCCGTCCGGCAGGGACTCCCACTCGACGCTGGGCACGCGGATCTCGCGCCGCACCAGCGGGTGTGGCCGCGCCACGGTCCACCCCTCGCGCTTGATCCACAGCGTGACCCGCGAGCCGGGCTCGCCGCGGAGCAGGTTGACCGCCTCGTCGAGGCTCATGTTCACGGTCGACTCGGTGTCGATCTGCACGATGTCGTCGCCCGCCAGGAGCTCCGCCTCAGCCGCTGGCGTCCCACGCATCACCGACTGCACCCTGAGGAACCCGTCCTCCATCCCGACCACGATGCCGAGCCCGCCGAAGCGCCCCTTCTGGCCGAGCTGCATCTCGCGGTAGATGCGCGGCGAGAGCAGGAGCGAGTGCGGGTCGAGGGTGGACAGCACGCCGTTGATGCAGGCGAACTCGAGCTCCTGCAGGTCGACCACCGGCGGCAGGTTGCGCTCGAGGAAGTCGAGGATGTCCATGAGCTTCCAGTTGAGCTCGTAGAGGTCGCCGACGCGGTCGAGCCCGAAGCGCTTCTTGGTGCTGTCGACCGTGACGTCGAGCGCGGTGGCCACCCCGGCCTTGTCGCGCTGCACCTCGACCATCACCTCGGGGACCTCGCGCTGGGCCGCCGAGAGCGCCGCCACCGCCATCTCCTTGGGGTCGATGCGCTGCGGGTCGACGTAGTGCGCGCGGATGTGGCCGATGACCCGCGACAGCGTCCGCGCCTTGGCGAGGTCGTAGGTGCCGTCGCGGTCGGTCTTCGCCTCAGCCTCGTTGAAGTGGGCGCCGCGCGGTCCCAGGCTGAGGCTCAGGACGAGCAGGAGGATCGTCGCCGTGCCCAGACACGCCGCGGCGGCGAGCTTGCGGCGGGGGATGGAAAGGCTGGTGAGCGACGGCTTCGGCATCGGCGCGATCGTACCTCCCGAGGTCGTCGATCTCTACCACAAGCGGCGCGACCGACGTAGCGCGCGCCCCGCGCGCTGGTGTGCTCGGCCCGCGGGGTTCAAGCCGGTCGCCTCCCCGGCTATTCCGTCGTATCCTGCGCGCCCGGCACGGCGCCGGGGATGGCACGGAGCGCGAGCGGATGGCGGCGGTCAAGGGTTACGCGGACGACCTCGAGTTCCTCGGCGCGGCGCTCGAGGTCATCCGGCTGCGCGGGCGGCTGCGCATCTTCGAGCGCGAGCAGGCCGGGCTCATCCCGCGGGATCCCGTGACCATGATGAGCGAGGGCGAGATCGACCGCGACGCGATCGTCGGTGAGCTCACCACCCACGCCGCGCTGCACGACAAGCGCCTCGCCAAGACCAAGGAGCCGCCGGCGCTCATCAAGGTCCAGGAGACCTTCGGCCTCGACGCCTTCGAGCGCGACGTGCTGCTGCTCGCCCTCGCGCCCGCCATCGACGGCTCGTTCCAGAGCCTCTTCGGTCGCGTGCGCGGCTCGGCCTACCGCGCCCCGCTCGACATCGACGCCGCGCTGACCCTGCTCGTCGACGACTTCGCGGCCCGGGTGCGCTACCGCCAGGCCTTCGCCCCCTCGGGGCGGCTGCTCCAGGCCAACCTCCTCCACGTCGGCCGCGGCGCCCCCGACGGCGGCGACGAGTTCCTCGGCCTCGAGCTGCGGCTCCCCGCGCGGCTGGTGACGCTGCTCCTCGGCCAGCCGGGCGACGACGAGACGCTCCAGGCGTTCTCGCGCCTCATCGAGCCGACCGAGACCCTCGAGCGCGTCATCCTCCCGCTCGAGGACAAGCAGCGCATCGTCGAGCTCATCGCCCTGCACGCGGCTTATGTCGAGGCCCTCGGCGCGTGGGGCCTGCGCGAGGCGATCCCCTATGGCCGCGGCATCACGATGCTCTTCGCCGGCCCTCCGGGCACCGGCAAGACGCTCACCGCCCGCGCGGTCGCCCACCACCTCGGGCGCCGCCTGCTGCTCGTCGACACCGCCCGCCTCGCCGGTCAGCAGCGCTCCTTCGAGACCAACCTCGACAACCTCCTGCGCGAGGCCCGGCTGCAGAGCGCGGTGCTCTTCTTCGACGAGTGCGAGGGGCTCTTCGCCGCCCAGAACCGCCTCGGCGGCCACCTCTCGGCGCTGCTCCAGGCCATCGAGCACTTCGACGGCATCTGCATCCTCGCCACCAACCTCCCCCAGGTGCTCGATCACGCCCTCGACCGGCGCATCCTCTACCGGGTCAACTTCCTCACGCCGACCCCGACGATGCGCGAGGCGATCTGGAAGGTGCACCTGCCCGACAAGCTGCCGCTGGCCCCCGACGTAGACGCCGCCTACCTCTCCCGCCGCTTCGAGTTCACCGGGGGCTACATCAAGAACGCGGTGCTGCTCGCCGCCGGCGCCGCCGCGGGGCGCGCCTCCACCGGGCGCGGCGTCCCCGCCGTCACCCAGCGCGATCTCCTCGCGGCGTGCTACAGCCAGCTCCGGAGCCGCCTCCACGAGCTCGCCGACCACGACCAGGCGGATCTCCGCCTCGACGACCTGATCCTGCCCGACGACGTCAAGGGGCAGATCGTCGAGATCATCGAGGCGGTCAGCGCGCAGTCGCGGGTCTTTCGCGAGTGGGGCTTCGGCAAGAAGTTCAACAAGGGGCGCGGGCTCTCGGCGCTCTTCGACGGCGAGGCCGGCACCGGCAAGACGCTGTCGGCCGAGGTCATCGCCGCGGAGCTCGGCCTCGGCCTCTACCGCGTCAACGTCGCCAACGTGGTCTCGAAGTACATCGGGGAGACCGAGAAGAACCTCACGCGCATCTTCACCGAGGCGCGCGGCTCGCAGTCGGTCCTGCTCTTCGACGAGGCGGACTCGCTCTTCTCGAAGCGGGTCGAGGTCAAGGGCTCCAACGATCGCTTCGCGAACATGGAGACCAACGTCTTGTTGCAGCTCATCGAGCGCTACGACGGCCTGGTGATCCTGACGACGAACCTCAAGAGCTCGATCGACACCGCCTTCGAGCGGCGGCTGTCGTTCAAGATCAACTTCCCCTTCCCGGATCAAGAGATCCGCGCCTCCATCTGGGCTCACCTGCTCCCGGCCGAGGCGCCGCGGGTGGAGGAGCTCGACTTCGATCTCCTCGGCGAGTGCTTCGAGCTCTCCGGCGGCTCCATCAAGAACGCCGTGCTGCGGTCGGCCTACCGCGCGGCGGCGACCTCGCAGCCGCTGTCGATGGATCTCTTCGAGGACGCCGCTCGGCGCGAGTGTCAGGCGGCCGGAAAGCTGTTCCGCGTGGCGCGACGCGAAGAGAGCTGGTAGGATCGCGCGGCTTGCTTCGGCAGGCTCGGTAGGCGCCCTGGTCGGATAGAATCAGGTGCGCGCAGTGCTCACGAGGCAGTCAACCGGGCTGCAGCGTTGACATCGCCCGGAGCAGCTCTAGTCTCGACGACTTCCGCAAACCTTTCGGCCTCGGCGCCGGCCACCCCCGAACGCGTGGGGTGTCCACATGCGTCGGACTGAGGACCGGATACGACTCGAGCGGCTGCTCTGACCCGCGGTGCTGGCGCCGACCGGCCAACGAGCCCCGTGCCTGTGCGACCCCACCTGACCTCGCTGTCCCAGGGCGTCCTCCCGGTTCCCTCCCGCCACTCCCCGCCGGTCGGTTCGTGCCATGTCGGAGCGTAGCGAAGACCTCCAGATGTACCGTGAGCGGTTCCTCAACCAGCTCCACGCGTCGCAGCCGACGATGGCCGGCCATCAGGAGTTCATCTCCTACTGGAAGCTGGTGGAGCGCGAGGCGCGCGAGACCGAGGAGCTCGGCAAGCTCGAGGACTGGGTCAAGGACCTCGCGCGGGACAAGGACCGCGTCCGAGCGCTCAAGGAGCACCTCGAGGCCTCGAAGAGCAGCGACCAGGGGGCGGCGGCGTTGCTGCACCTCGTGCGCCAGATCCTCGAGCTCCTCGAGGACATCGGCCGCAAGCTCCGCGTGCGGCGCGATCACAAGCGCACCCAGCTCGGCTGGGTCCTGTTCACCGCCGGCCCCGGCGTGAAGAAGAAGGTCCCCGAGGAGCAGGCGGCCGACGGCAAGAAGGGCGAGGACAAGAAGGTCGCCGAGCAGGTGATGACCAAGCCCAAGGCGCCCGACGAGAAGAAGAAGCCGACCAAGGCGATGACCCGCTGATCCCGTCGGCGGTCCCCGGGTCGCCTCTGCGCGCGCTGCGCGCGACCTCCGCTTGGGTCCCCGACCTGCCCTGGGATCAGCGCTGCGTGGGCCGCGCGTAGTAGCGCAGCGCCTCGACCGCCTCGGCGGCCTCGCGGGCGAAGGTGACCATCGCGCGGGCGCGCGGGTCGAGGTGCAGCACGTCGGCCAGGGCGCCCACGACCTTGGGCCACTCCTCGCCGACCAGCACCGTCTGGCGATAGGGGGCCTGCGGGGACAGGCCGTAGACCCATATCTGCAGCAGCGCCGCCGCCGTCCCGAGCCCGCCCGGCACCAACACCAGCGCGTCGGCCAGGTCGAGGGTGCGCGCCATCGCCCGCAGCGAGTCGGCCTCCTGCGCCTTCTCCACCCCCGGCATCGGGTTCTGGTCCGACCCGGGCCACAGGAGCGCGTGGACGTGCCCGCCCTGGCTCCGGGCGCCGATGGCCGCCGAGCGGGACGCCTGGCCGTCCCCGTGGACCACGATCGCATAGCCGAGGCGCGCCAGCTCCGAGCCGACGGTCTCGGCGAGCTTCGTGGCCCGCTCCGAACCCGCGCCCAAGGGGCCTAGCACCGCGATGGCCGCGTTGTCGCCGATCAAGGGAGCCTGCTTGTCTCGTGGAGCTCGCGCTCTTTCGCGAAAGACGTTGCCGACGTGCGCCACGCGTTGTCAAGGGTTGCCGGAAGCGCGCGTGACCGGCATCGTCTCCCGGATGCCATCCGCACGCCGCGATCGCCCCGTCGTTTCCCGCCCTACCCCGGTAGCGCCGCCGCCCACCCGCAGGCTGCTGCTCGCGGTCTCGTTGGGTGTGGCGCTCCTGGTCGCGGGCTGCACCGACGCCGATCGCGCGCTCACCGGGCGCTGGGTCAGCCAGGAGCCGATCGTCAGCGGCTGGCTCGTCGGCAAGACGGAGCTCACGATTGGGCACTTCGGCTCGGAGCTCACCGGCGTGGCCTGGTTCGACGACGACGACGGCGTGGGGTCTCGCGTCTGCCCGTGCGCCTTCATCGACCAGCTCACCCTCGATCTCACCGCCAAGCGTTTCACCGCGTCGACCGACTTCTGCGACGGCGCGAAGTGGCTGTGGGACCTGACCCTCGACGAGTCGGTCGATCCCCCCGTCCTCGTCGGCCGCGTCGAGGTCAAGGACAGCGCCGGGCTCGCGCCGATCGAAGACCTGCGGCTGGTCCTCAGCGACACGTTCATCCCCGACGACCGCAAGCTGTGCGATCGATGAGGCGCCGCGGGCCGCTGCTGATCGCCGCCATCGGCCTGCTCGCCGCCACCGCCCTCGGCGGCGTCGCGGGGGCGGACGAGCTCCCGCTCGGCGGCTGGCGGACCCTCGAGGTCGGCGTGCTGCCGGTCGCCTACTTCGGCCGCTCCGGGGAGGACCTCTTCGCCGACTCGCCCGACGCCCGAGAGCTCCAGCAGCTCGCCGGGCGCTGGCACCGCAAGCTCGAGGAGCGCCTCGCGGCCCTCGACCAGGTGAACCTCTCACGCACCACCCAGCTCCAGGAGCGGCTGAGCCGCACCCAGGACTACCGCCGGACCGTCGCGGTGGCCTCCGAGCGCTTCGACCTCGGCGTCCTGCGCTACCACGAGATTCAGCCGGTCGAGGCGCTGTCGCAGCTCGCCAAGGCGCGCGAGCTCTACCGGAGCGTCTACGCCGACGTCGCGCACCCCCACGAGCTGGCGGACGTGGCCTTCTACGAGGGGCTCATCCTGATCGAGCAGAAGGAGCCGACCAAGGCGCACATCGCGTTCCGCGATCTCTTGACCCGCGACCCCACGCGGCGCTTCGAGCGCGGCTACTACCCGGAGGCCATCGAGCAGGCCTTGATGGGGGCCCAGGCCGACATCGCCTCGCACACCGACCTCATCATCGGCCTCTTCTCCCCCGAGCGCCTCGACGGCCTCAGCAAGCTCCTCGACGTGCAGGTCTTCGTGCTCGCCCTCGTCGACGGCACCCCGAGCGCGCCGTTGCTGCGCCTGGCGATCTACGATCAGCGGGTGCGCGGCTTCGCCACGAGCGAGCACATCCCGTTGACCGACGAGGCCCTCGCCGAAGACGAGCTCGACCGCGTCCTGACCGCCTGGCAGGCCTGCGCGGTCGAGGCCGACAAGAGCGGGATGTATCGCAAGCCGCCCCGCAAACGCCTCTTCTTCGACATCAGCTACGCCCACGGCGTCTGGCTCAAGCACAGTCGCACCCGCGATCTGCTGCAGAGCCTCGGCGCCGCGCTCACGCTCACCTGGGAGCCGACCCCGGTGCTGTCGCTGTTCGTCCGGGCGAGCCAGCTCGACACCATCGTCGACGGCAACGGCGACCTGCTCGACGACTTCATCCAGACCCGCCTGACCGTCGGCGCCGGGCTGGCCTTCGGGCCGAGCAGCGTCCGCTTCTTCGCCCGCATGGGGCTCGACGTCGGCCTCGCGCTGTCGAACATCGGGATGACCACCGACGTGGACTGCAAGTTCTTCGGGATCGACAGCGACCGCTGCGGCAGCTCGTTCCAGGCGGCGGCGCCGGCGGTGTGGTTCGGGCTCGACTTCTCGCTCGGGACGCGGGTGACCCTCGTCGAGGGGTGGTACCTCACGGCCTCGGCCGGCATCTCGAGCTACGTGCTCGATCCCGACATCTCCGGGGCGCTCAACTTCCCGCTCCACGGCAGCGTCGGCTTCGGCGCCCCGTTCTGACCGGAGCACCGGCCGCCCCCGCGAGCGGCGTCGTGGAGCTCACCACGAGCGCCCGGCGTTGATCCCGCGCCGACCCCGGTCTACCGTCCCGTCTCCCGTCGGCTTCGAGAGGCCCGCATGACGTCGCGACGCTCACTTCACCCCGCTTCGGCCCTCGCCCTCGCCCTCGCCCTCATCGCGAGCGGCTGCGGCAAGGACGCCCCACCCGCGGCCCCCGCGCCCGGCCCCGCGCCGGCCGCCGCCCCCGCGCCCGCTCCGCCGCAGGCGAAGGCGGCCGCGGGCCAGGACGAGGCCGCCCGCCCCGCCGCCACACCGACGGCCGAGGCGCCGTCCCCCGCCCCGGCGCCCGCGGTCAAGGCGGATCCCGTCGCCCCGGGCGACGAGCGGCCCCTCCAGCCGGTGTCGCTGCCGAGCTTCGATCCGCAGATCACCGCGGTCGCCGGCGCCCCGAGCCTGTCGGCGCTGGTCGCGACCTTCGCCCGCACCGGCAGCGAGCTGGGCGCCGGCGCCCAGGTCCCGCCCGATCCCCTCGCGGCCGCCCTCGAGGCCGTCCGGATGCGCCTCAATCTGGTCGACATGGCCTGGCTCGATCCCGCCCGGCCGGTGCGCCTCGCGGTGCCGGATCCGAAGGCCTACCCGGACGGGTTCCTGTTCGTGCTGCCGGTCCGCGGCGGCGAGGAGGCGGTCAAGAAGGGCCTCGGCGACGGGGTCGCGGCGGCGCCCGGCCACCTCGGGCGACTGACCGTGGACACCCACGCGCTCTACCTCGATATGCTCGCCGATCACCTCGTGGTCAGCAGCCACGACGCGCTGACGGGCCAGCTGGCCGACTACCTGACGGGGGTGCTCCTCGCCTGGACGCCGCAAGACACCCTCGACGTCGAGGTCAGCGTCGCTCACCTGCGCGCGGCGTACGCAGAGGAGCTCCGCAGCATGCGCGGGATGGTCGGCGCCCTGGGCGAGCAGCTCTCGAAGCGCTCGACCGTCCCGGTGCAGGCGGCGACCCTGCGCGCGGTCATCGACGGCACCTTCGGCTTCGTCGAGGGGACCGATCGGATCGGCGTCGCCGTCGCCCCGACCGGCGACCGGCTGCGGGTGGCCTTCGGGCTGCGCGGCGTCGCGGGCGGCACCCTCGCCGAGACGATCACGAGCCTCGACGGCCGCAAGATCGACACCCTCGGCGCGGCGTCCGCGACGACCTGGCTCGCCTTCGCGGGGAACCACCCGTCGCTGCTCGCGAAGTTCGACCGCTCCGAGCTCATCGCGCTCCTCACGGGCAGCGGGGCGATCACCCCCGAGCGCGCGGCGCGCCTCGCGGACTACGCCCTGGCGCTCAGCAAGGCGAGCACCGGGGACAGCACCTTCGCGGTCGGGGTGGACGGCAAGTTCCCGTTCGCGGTGTCGCAGCTCTCGCTGGTCAGCGATCGCGAGGGGGCCCGCGCGGCGCTGGTGGGGATCCTCGAGGTCGTGCTGGAGATCCAGCTCGAGTCGGCCCGCGCGCGCCTCGCGGAGAACGGAGCCGAGGCGCGGTTCCAGCTCGAGACGCTGGCCGACCTCGTCACCCTCGCGAACACCCTCGGCGAGCCGCTCGGCGCCAAGCTCGCGGTGGTCGACGAGGCCCGCGGGGACGTCCACGTCAAGGCCCTGGTGGCCCACGTCGACTGGGAGCGGATGGGGCTCGCGCGCAGCGATCCGGGCTTCTTCGCCGCCGTTCAGGCGATGGTGGGGACGCAGCTCGGCGTCGCGCTGGCGGACGGCGACGGGCGCCTCGCCATGACCCTCGGCCCGAACGCGGTCGATCAGGCGGTCGCCCTGGCCGCCGGCAAGCTCCCCGGCGGCGAGCCGAACCTCGATCGCGCCGGGCGCGGCGCGGTCGCCGCGATCTCCCTGCGGGTCGGGGCGATGCTGCAGGCGCTCACCGCGCTCCCGAGCCTCCAGGGCCACGCGGCGGAGTACGCCAAGATCCCGAGCGATCAGGCCATCACGCTGCAGGCGCGCGCTCACGAGGGGACGCTGGTCATCACCGCCGACGTCGCGCTCCCGCTGTTTCAGCTCCTGACGCGTTAGGGCGCAGGTCGAGGGGACGTCCTTGCTGCGATGCGCAGCCTATGATGCCTAGGCGGCATCGCAACTGGTGACTTTGGATGGTGCGTCGCAACACGGTTGGAGGTTCGGTGCTGGACGCGGTGCTGCAGGCGTGGCCGGAGGTCGCGGCGGACCTGTCCTCGGGGGCGGTCGCGCCCGCGCCGGGCGGGCTCATCAACGCGACCTGGCTGGTGGGGCGGCGCTGGGTGGTGCAGCGGCTCCACCCCATCTTCGCGGGGGAGGTGTGCCTCGACATCGCGGCGCTCGGGGCCCGGCTAGCGGCCGCAGGAGTGCCGGTGCCCGCGCTGGTGCCGGCGTCGAGCGGCGCGCTCTGGGTAGAGCGCGACGGCGCGGTGTGGCGCGTGCAGACTCGGCTCCCCGGAGCCAACGCCGCCGGCGCCGGGACGCTCGGGCAGGTGCGGGCGGCCGCCGCGGCGCTCGGGCGCTTCCACGGGGCGCTGGTCGGGGTCGACCACGCGTTCGCGTTCAGCCGGTTGGGGATCCACGACACCCCCGCGCACCTCGCCCGGCTGGCGGAGGCGGTCGCGGCCCACCCGACGCACCGCCTCGCGGCTCGGGTCGCGCCCCTGGCCGCGGCGATCGCCGCCGCGTGGGAGGCGTGGGAGCAGCCCCCGGCGCTGCCGCGGCGCGTCGGTCACGGGGATCCGAAGCTCGCCAACTTCCTGTTCGAGGGCGACGCCGTGAGCGGGGTCATCGACCTCGACACGATGGGTTGGACCACCCTCGACGCCGAGCTCGGCGACGCGCTGCGCTCCTGGTGCAGCAGCACCGACGAGAGCGCCGCGGCGCCGCGCTTCTCGGTCGAGCGCTTCACGGCCGCCGTCGCCGGGTACCTCGCGACCGCCCGGGGGTGGGTCACGCCCGCCGAGATCGCCGTCCTGCCGCGCGCGGCCGAGCGCGTCGCCCTCGAGCTCGCGAGCCGCTTCGCCGCGGACGCGCTCAACGAGGCCTACTTCGGCTGGGATCCGGCGCTCGCCCCTGGTCGCGGCGAGCACAACCTCATGCGGGCCGAGAACCAGCTCGCCCTCGCCCGCGACGCCCGCGCCCGGCGCGGCGACCTCGAGGCGGCGCTGAGCCAGCTCTCTCCAGGCTGAGCGTCTACGCGTTGGCCTTCTTCGCCTGGCGCTCGGCGCGCTTCTCCTTGTCCTTCTTCGAGACCAGCGGGCTGTTCTTGTCGAAGGTGATGTTGAGGAGCAGCGCGATGACGCCGGCGGCGATGCTGATGTCGGCGACGTTGAAGGTCGGCCAGTGCATGAAGCCGAGGTCGGCGTCCAGGAAGTCGATGACGTAGTGCAGGCGCAGGCGGTCGATGAAGTTGCCCGCGGCGCCGGCGAGGATCCCGGCGAAGGCGGCGTACACGAACCACCCCTCGGGGGGGAGGCGGTAGACGATGACCAGGATCACCGCGAACGCGAGCAGCGTCAGGAGCGTGAAGAGCGCGTAGCGGACGTCGGGGTTGACGCCCTTGAGGAAGCCGAACGCGGCGTTCGGGTTCTCGGCGTAGACGAGCTTGAACCAGTCCCCCGCCACGTCGACGTGGTGCTCGGTCAAGAGCCACGTGTCCCCCGCCACCGCGAGCTCGCCGGGAGCGGGCGAGGTCGCCGGCCCGGTTATTGGGTGGAGGCGCTCGGCCACCAGCTCGGGGACGTCGTCCTCATCGAGCTTCTTGAAGCGGCGCGGCAGCCAGTCGGTGAACGGCTCGGCGGCGAGCAGCTCGTAGGTCGCCTTCTGGACGCGGGCCGGATCTTCCTTTGGGAACGCCCAGCTCAGCCAGCGCGACACCAACAGCCGCTCGTTCTTCTCGATGCGCCGCGGGGGCAGCTCGCGGTCGCCGCGCCAGAACACGTAGAACGCGCGCGCCTGGGCGGCCGGCCCGGTCCCCTCGTAGGGCTTGTCCGTCGCGGCGTACGTCACCGCCGGCTCGAGCTTGTCGAAGTCGCCGAGGCGCTCGCCCACCTGCACCACGGTCCAGCCCAGGCGGTCGGCCAGGACCTGCGCCAGGGGCTGACCCGCCTCACCGTCCGTGATGGCGATCGGGATCGGGTGCGATCGGTTGGCGAGCGTCGTGTCGGCCCAGTGCTTGGTCACCATGTCGGCGGCCAGCCAAGCCGCGAAGATCGCGACGAAGAGCAGGTACTTGCGGGTCTTGAGCGTCACGCTTTCATCCTCGCCGCTCCCTCGCGGTGCCGTGCGCCCCGGCCGGGCGCGCCCCGCGGGCGGGCGCGGACTATATGGGGACGGCCGTCGCGCAGTCAACGACGGCCGGCCTCACCGGCCGAGGCGGGGGATCCCCGGCCGGCGGGCGCGCGTCTCCCCCGCCCGGCGTAGACGCAGGGCGCGCCGGATCCACCGCCCGTCCAGGGTTGACGGTCGCCGTCGCTGGGGGTAGCGATGGCGCGGTGTGGCGATCCTCCTCAGTGCGGCTCCTGACCGCCGCGACCCTGCTCGCCGCCCCCGGCTGCGCGCCGCTGGGGGTCGCGTCCGCCCTCGATGAGGCCGAGCAGGCCCTGGTCGCCGCCACCGAGGCCGGCGCCGAAGCGCGGGCCGCCTACCCGTGGTGGTCCGCTCGCGCCTACCTCGACCTCGCCCGGACCGCGGACGGGCACGCGGACTTCGAGGGCGCCGCGACCTTCGCCAAGCGCGCGCGCGCCTTCGCCGTCGAGGCCCGGCGCGCCGCCACCACGTCCGCCGCCCCGGGGGCCAAGCCGTGACGCGCCTCGCGGCGGCGCTCGCGACGAGCTGGCTCATGGCGGCATGCGCGACCAGCGGCGACGTCGACCGCCAGACGGCGGAGCTGTCCGGGCGGCTCGCGCAGGTCGAGGACCGGGCGGCGCGCTGCGTCCCGCGC
>PHBI01000067.1 GCA_002841945.1 Deltaproteobacteria bacterium HGW-Deltaproteobacteria-14 | reverse complement strand
ACAGACATCTCCTGTTCTTTGCCGTCGAGACCCCAATTCGTTCCGCAATATCTTCGCGCGCCTCGAGAAACATCCCGAGGACCCGCGTCGCCACGGAGGCGGTCGCGGGTTCGCTGGGCGCGTTGATCTCGAGCGCACCCCGCTCGACGGCACCCTCACCCACCTCCTCGCCCACGGCGGCCAGATGTCCGGCGCGGGCGGTGCCGAATCGACGCCAGGGTCCGGTACCCCTCAGCCGCCGAGCCAGATGTCCGGCGACGACGCCTCCAACACCCCACCGAGCGCGGTCGGGACGCCTCGGGCGCCGACTCCGAGACAGCGGGCCCCCCCAACCCCCCCCCACCCCGCCGGACCGGCGGACCGTCGGGCCGTCGGGCCGCGCCGGCCGCCGCCTCGACGTCAACGCTGCGGGGTAAACGACATGAACAGCGAGCCCGGCTGGTTGTCGTCGCGCAGCGGCACGCTGTGGCCCACCATCGAGAAGGCGCTGGCCGCGCTGCCGCCGCCCCCCTGCAGGCCGAAGGTGGCGCTGTCGCCGCGCAGGCGCCCGCCCGTCGGGCCCCCCTGCCCGACGGGTAGGTACAGCCCCCAGACGAGCCCCCGGGCGCGCTCGTCCCGGTGCTCCCCGACGCCGTCGGAGGCCACCGGCCGGTTCGCCTGCTGGTGCCCCGGGCGCTGCAAGAGACGCCCCGAACCCGGGCGACCGCGGCGACGATCGCGTCCCTCGTCACGATGCGCGGCAGGCGCTAATCGCGACGTCGGGGCTACCCGCCGCCGACGTGCCGCGCGCGAGCTCGCGTCCACCATCGACCAGTCCCGTGAGCTGACGCGCGCGCGTCTCGCCGCCTCGAGCGCTGCCTCCGACCCAGCCCGCCCGCCGGGGTGGAGCGATCGCCGAGCACGCGGTAGGCTCGGCGGAGCAGGCTGGTCGAGCCAGCAGCTCCAAGACGAGCTCTCGACTGGCCGCGCAGGCGAGGAGGTCTCATGAATCTGGACGCGATGAGGGTGCTCCTCGCGGTGACGGAGCACGGCACCGTCCACGGGGCCGCGGAGGCGGTCGGCTGCTCGCGAGCGACCGTGCGTCGTCGCTTGCAGGAGCTGGAGGAGTCCCTCGGCGTCCCGCTGGTGGATCGGGGGCCGAGGGGGGTGACCGTCACCGAGGCCGGGCGGCTGCTCGCAGATCGGAGCCGCCTGATGGTCGAGGACATGAGCATCCTCGTCGAGGAGGTCCGCAGCACCGCGGCGCAGTCGACGCGGACCCTCCGCGTGCTGATGGCCGAAGGTGTGGCCCAGCACTACGCCGCACGCCTGATCGCGGAGATCCTGCAAGCGATGCCGGAGCTGCGGCTCGAGCTCCGGCAGAGCTCCGAACCGCTCGCGCACCTGATGGAGGCCACCGACGTGGCGCTGGTCTTCGACCGGGAGAGCCGCGAGGGGCCGTGGCAGAAGCTCCCCCTGGTCCCGACCCCCGAGCGGCTCGTGGCGAGCGCGGAGTACCTCGCGGCGAACCCGGTCGAGTCCGTGACCGACCTGAAAGATCGCCAGCTTCTGGTCTGGCGCTCCCCCGAAGAGCCGATCGACCTGCTCCCGCTGCTGCCGAGCGGCGCGTTGCCGATCAAGCCGCACGTGGTCTCGGCGGACATCCATCTGCTGCACCACCTGGCGCTGGCTGGCGCGGGGATCGCGTTCGTGCCAGACGGCGGGCTGCAGTACGAGAACGCTCCGAGTGACGCGCTGGTGCGGGTCTTGCCCGACGCGGTCGGGCGCGACCGCTGGTTCAGCGTCATCGCGGCGGAGTCGCTGCTGGACCTGCCCAGGATACGCGAGCTGATGACCGCGCTGCAGCGCTTCATCGCGTCCATGCGCGGAGCGACCCCCGCCCCACTCGGATAGCGCCCCGCCGCGAGGGTGGGCGGCGCCGCCGCGCCGCGCCGCGGGATGTGGCAGCAGTGGCCAACTATTGCCCCCCTCCCTGCAGACATGGCCATTGACCCAGATTCGCGGCACTCCGAAGCTGAGGTATCGAACCCAGCCAGAGCCGAGGATGCATTCAGGTTTCCCGTCCGGGAGCGTGAGCGACGTTCGCTCGCCACCGAGGGCGCGGTCCAGACCGAAGTCACGCAGCGCACCGTCATGGGAAACGGTCGAGCTGTGCGCCGCGCGACCTGTGTGGCGGTATCTCGCCACTGATGTGCCGAAGATGGCCATTTCATCCGCCGCCTCACTCCCGCACTGTCGGTTCACCGAATCACTCGCGACGCCTACCCCGGCAGCCTCGCTCCAGCGCATGGGCTGCTGAGCGGCGTCACGTCAGCCACCATGGCCCCCCATTCACGCGGTGAGCGTGGGCGGAGAACGAGATGAACCCGACTCTCAGCAGACGTCTGTGGACGACGCTCGCAGCGGTCGCGGCGCTGTTGGCCGGTTGCGCCGACGGGACGCCGCGCAGCCCCGAGCCCCGCACGGGCAGCCAGATCGCGATCGAGGTCGCGCCGCTGCACCTCGAGGGCGTGACCGACGCCGTTTACGCCATCCGCGTGACCAACGCCCCCGATGGCGGCGGCGAGGTCGTCTGGGAGCGGACCAGCCTGACGTCGAGCCAGTTCGGTGACGGCGCCGGGGCGCTGTCGTACGTGGGCCCGTGCGACGCGGACGCGGGCGTCAACTCGGTCACGCTGACGCTGCTGACGCTCTACGAGGGCGACGGCTCCGTGGTGTCCGAGGACGCCTACGACAACCCCGGCGCGCTGACCCGCGACGTCGAGTGCCTCGAGGACGGGGACGTCAGCGTCGTCTTCGACCTCACGATCGTCCGCGACGCGCGGCAGGGCTTCTTCGACGTAGCGGTCGACTTCGACAACATCTTCTGCTCTGCCAAGCTCGACTGCGAGCGGGACGACGGCTCCAACATCGACCTGCTCATCAACCCGGCCGCCAACGGCCGCGACATGACGGCCGTGCTGGGACTCGCCTGCGTCGGAGACCCGACCGCTCTCGACACCTACCTCTACATGAACGACATCCGCATCGTGTGCGACGGCCCGGACTACGCTCCCGTCATCATCGACCCGACCGGCAAAGGCAACATCGACACCAACGGCCCGGGGAGCTCCAACGCCGACGGCTACCTCTTCGGCGCCGCCGTCTTCCGCGGCGCGGAGCAGCTCGCGGGCCAAGCCTACTGGAACATCGCCCTCGGCTTGAACGAGCTGGAGTTCCAGGACGCCGGCGACTGCGTCTTGAGCGCGCGCGCCACCGCGTCGGCCGAGGAGTGGGCCCAGACCACCTCGGGCTTCCCGCTCCCCGAGGGCACCGTCTATCCCGTCATCGAGTGGAACGTGCCTCTGACCAACAGCGGCGGGCGGGTCTGTACGCGCCACGCCGTCAACGCGCCCGGCAGCGGCGTCGAGACCGTCTACGACGGCTACTTGCCGCTCGTGAACGCCATGACGTGGAGCCCCGGGGTCGTCTACATGGACGCTCGCTACGACACCCAAAATGACCAGGTCCTGCGCGCCGCTGCGGCCGTGTGCAGCCCGAGCTGCGTTCACGGCTCCTGCGAAGCGCCGGGGGTCTGCGACTGCGCCGGGACCGGCTTCGAGGGCGAGACCTGCGCCGACGACATCGACGAGTGCGCGACCGGCGCCGACGACTGCGGCGCCAACGCGCTCTGCACGGACGTGGACGGCGGCTTCACCTGCACCTGTGCGCCCGACTACGAGGGCGACCCCGTCGCCGGCTGTACCGACATCGACGAGTGCGCGACCGGCGCCGACGACTGTGGCGCCAACTCGGTCTGCACCAACACCGGCGGCGGCTTCACCTGCGCCTGCGCGGCGGGCTACGCGGGGGATCCCGTCGACGGCTGCGCCGACGTCGACGAGTGCGCGACCCACACCAGCGACTGCGGACTGAACGCCTTCTGCACGAACGCCGCGGGCAGCTTCACCTGCAGCTGCGCAGACGGCTACGAGGGCGACCCGGTCGCCGGCTGCACCGAGATCGACGAGTGCTCCCCCAACCCCTGCCTCAACGGCGGAGCCTGCACCGACGGCGTCGCCGCCTTCATCTGCGACTGCCCCGTGGACTACGCGGGCGACGCCTGCGAGGTGGTCGTCAACGACTGCGACCCGAACCCGTGCGTGAACGGCGGGACCTGCACCGACGGCGTGGGGACCTTCACCTGTGCGTGCCCCGCGGGCTTCTCGGGCGACACCTGCGCCACCAACGTCGACGACTGCGCGGGGAACCCCTGCCTCAACGGGGGCGTCTGCAGCGACGGCGTCGCCAGCTTCACCTGCGCCTGCGCGGACGGCTTCGTGGGCGCGACGTGCGCCGCCAACGTCGACGACTGCGCGGGGAGCCCCTGCCTCAACGGGGGCGTCTGCAGCGACGGCGTCGCCAGCTTCACCTGCGCCTGCGCCAACGGCTTCACCGGCGACACCTGCGAGACCAACATCGACGACTGCGCCGGCGCGCCGTGCCTCAACGGCGGGACCTGCGTCGACGGCGTCGCCAGCTACACGTGTACCTGCCCCGCCGGCTTCGACGGGGCGACCTGCGAGACCAACATCGACGACTGCGAGGGCCTGCCTTGCGACAACGGCGGCACCTGCAGCGATGGGATCGCCAGCTTCACCTGCGCCTGCCCCACGGGCTTCGAGGGCGCGACCTGCGAGACCAACATCGACGACTGCGCCGGCGCGCCCTGCCTCAACGGCGGCACCTGCAGCGACGGCGTCGCCAGCTTCACCTGCGCCTGCCCGGCCGGGTTCGACGGCCCGACCTGCGCGACCAACAGCGACGACTGCGCGGGGAACCCCTGCCTCAACGGCGGCACCTGCAGCGACGGCGTCGCCAGCTTCACCTGCGCCTGCCCGGCCGGCTTTTCGGGCGCCACCTGCGCCACCAACAGCGACGACTGCGCCGGCGCGCCGTGTCTCAACGGCGGGGTGTGTACGGACGGCGTCGCCAGCTTCACCTGCGCCTGCGCCAACGGCTTCACCGGCGACACCTGCGCGACCAACAGCGACGACTGCTCGCCCGACCCGTGTCTGAACGGCGGCACCTGCAGCGACGGCGTCGCCGCCTTCACCTGCGCCTGCGCTGCTGGCTTCTCGGGCGCCACCTGCGCGACCGACATCGACGACTGCCAACCTGATCCCTGCCTGAACGGCGGCGCCTGCAGCGACGGCGTCGACACCTTCACCTGCGCCTGCCCGCTGGGCTTCGACGGTCCGACCTGCGCCACGAACCTGGACGACTGCACCCCGAACCCGTGCCTCAACGGCGGCACCTGCGTCGACGGCGTCGCGTCCTACGTCTGCGGCTGCGCGACCGGCTGGAGCGGCACGACCTGCGCCGACAACATCGACGACTGCGCGACCACCCCCTGCCTGAACGGCGGGACGTGCATCGACGGCGTCGGCACCGCCAGTTGCGATTGTCCGGCCGGGTTCTCGGGCTCGACCTGCTCGGTGAACATCGACGACTGCGGCCCGAACCCGTGCCTGAACGGCGGCACCTGCAGCGACGGCGTCGACGCCTTCACCTGCGCCTGCGCGCCCGGCTTCACCGGCGACACCTGCGCCACCGACGTCGACGAGTGCGCCGGCGCCCCCTGCCTGAACGGCGGCGTCTGCACCGACGGCGTCAACGCCTTCACCTGCGCCTGCGCCACCGGCTGGGAGGGTGACACCTGCGAGATCGACGTCGACGACTGCGCGACTCCCGTTGGGGGCCCCTGTCTGAACGGCGGCGCCTGCACCGATCACCTCGCGGGCTTCACCTGCGCCTGCGCGCCGGGCTTCGACGGCCCGACGTGCTCGGTCGACGTCGACGAGTGCGCGACCGATCACGGCGGCTGCGACCCGCTGGTGACCTGCACCGACAACCCCGGGCCGCCGGTCACCTGCGGCGCCTGCCCCGACGGCACCGCGCCGACCGTGCGCGACGACTTCGCCGATGGCGACGCCCAGGGCTGGTCGGTCACCGACAACGGCACGTACCCGTCGGTCGGGGCAGCATCGAGCTGGAACGTGGCGGCACAGGCCTACTTCCAGGACGAGCAGATCGGGGGGCCGCCGGGCTTCGGCACCTGCGCCTCGATCGGGTCCACCCGCTGGTCGGACGTGACGGTCTCGGCCTCGGTCCAGCCCGGTGACCTCGGCGGGGTCGGCCTGATCGTGCGCCGCGCAAGCGCTGACACCTACTACGTCTTCGTCGCCCAGGGGGACAGCCCGGCCCCAGCCAGCTTCCTCGCGATCGATCCGGACGTGGGCGGCGGTGAAGCCCACTTCATCCGGGTCGAAGGCGGGGCCGCGACGATCCTCTGGTCGGCGCCCTTCGCCCGGCCTGGGAGCCTCTTCACCATGGCGGTGACGGCCGAGGGTGACACCTTCACGCTGAGGGCCGAAGACAGCGTCCTGGCCGTCGTCACCGACGCCGCGATCCCAAGCGGCGCCGTGGGCCTGTTCACCAGCTTCTGCGCCGAGACCTTCTTCGACGACGTCGCCGCCATCCCGGCGACCGACGGTCTCCTCTGCGTGTCCTGTCCGCCCGGCTACGCCGGCGTGGACTGCGCGAGCGAGATCGACGAGTGCGCGCCCGCCCCCTGCCTCAACGGCGGCGTCTGCACCGACGGCCTCGCCGGATTCACCTGCGCCTGCCCGACCGGATACGCAGGCGCGACCTGCGAGATCGACGTCGACGAGTGCGCGACCGGCCACGGCGGCTGCGACCCAGCCGTGACCTGCGCCGACCGCCCGGGTCCGCCCGCCGCCTGCGGCGACTGCCCCGACGACACGACCCGCGTCTTCCGCGACGCCTTCGACGACGGCGACTTCGACGGCTGGACCGTGACGAACATGGTCGACGGGTACGATGGGGTCTGGGCCGTCCAGGACGGCCAGCTCGTCCAGCTCCAGAACATCCAGGACACCATCGCGACTACGGGTAGCCCGTATTGGTCGGACGTGACCGTCAGCGCCACCCTGATGTCGACCGACAACGACAGCCTCGGGCTCGTCGTCCGGCACCGGTCCGCGAACACGTTCTACGTGTTCGGACTCAAGGCGACGAGCGGCTTCTCGCTGAAGTACGTCGACGGCGTGAAGACCGGCATCCAGTCGTACGCGGCGACCTATACCACCGGCGTCCCGTTCCGCTATGAGGTGCAGGCGGTCGCGTCAACGTTCACCGTCTCCATCGACGGGACCGTCGTGGCGACCATCGAGGACGACGCGATCCCCTTCGGCGCGGCGGGCGTGTACTCGCGAGTCAACAAGGTTAGCCACTACGACGACTTCGTCGTGACCCCCGCCAACACCGACGGCGTCCTCTGCAGCCCCTGCCCGGCCGGCCTGCTGGGCCCCGAGTGCACCGTCGACAGCGACGAGTGCCTGGCCGCGCCCTGCGCCAACGGCGGCGCCTGCACCAACACCTTCGGCGGCTTCACCTGCGCCTGCCCCGACGGCTGGGGCGGCGCGACCTGCACCGCGCCGATCTGCGGCGGCGCCGTCTGCGACGACGGTGACCTCTGCACGACCGAGTTCTGTGACGGGGCGGACACCTGCGCCGCCGCACCCAAGTGCGACGACCAGTGCGAGCCGACCTCCGGCTTCTGCTACTCGTGCGACGGGCTGACCGAGGGCTTCGAGTCCGACGCCTGGCTCGCCGGCCAGGGTCCCGACGCCCCCTGGGCGCAGCTCCTGCCCGGGTCCGTCGCGTTCGACGGCTACACCTTCACCGCCCAGGGCGACACCTGGCTCGCGGCCGCCGCTCGCAGCACGGGCGACGCGGCCGCCTACCGCAGCCTGCGCGTCGACCAGGCCGCGGGTGGCGCCGTCGTCATCGGGCTACCGCAGCTCGCCGGGCGCGTCGCGCTGACCGTGTGGAGCGACGACCCGGGAGACCCCGCAGCCCCCGCGACCTTCAGCCTCTCGGGCGGCGGCAGCGGCGCCTCGTTCACGCCGACGACCACCGCGCAGGTCGTGACCCTCGACCTCGCGACCCCGGGCGACACGCTGACGCTCGCGCTCGACGGCGGCTTCGACGGCCCGCGGACCGTCCACGTCGACGCCATCGCCTACGAGCCCGAGCTGTGCGCCGGCGCCTGCGCCGCTGGGGCGTGCGTCAACGGCGGCGCCTGCGACACCGGCGCGGTCCCGGCGACCTGCGCCTGCCCCGCCGGCTGGACCGGCCCCACCTGCGCCGACGACGTCGACGAGTGCCTGGACGTCGACTGCCCCGTCCTGCAGCAGTGCACCAACCTGCCTGGCGGCTACGCCTGCGCGTGTCCGGCGGGCGTCTCGGGCCCCGCCTGCGACGTGGGGAGCTGCCCGGCGGCGCCCTGCGACGCCGACGGCGACCCCTGCACCACCCAGGCGTGCCAAGACGGGGCCTGCGTCGTCGGGCCAGCGTGCGCCGAGGCGTGCGACGCCGCCACGGGCGCCTGCGCCACCTGCGGGAACCTGTATCTCGACTTCGAGGACGACGCCTGGCTGGCGGTCGCCGTCCCCACGGATCCGGAGGGCGACGCCGTCGAGATCGCCTCGCCGACCATCTTCGCCGGCCATGAGCTGGTCGCTAGCCCCGACGGCGCGCTGTTCGCGATGGCGCACGCCAGCGGAGACCCGGCCCGCTACCGCGGCGTCAGCTTTCTGTTTACGGGCGCCAACCCCCAGCCTGCGACGATCGTCCTGCCGCAGATCGCCCAGCGCGTCGGCCTGACGCTGCCCGCCGTGGGCGACGCGGCGGACTTCAACGGGACCTACCGGCTCTCGGGCGGCGGCGCTCACGTCGACTTCCAGCAGGACGACAACGCCCCGCGCGAGATCACCCTGGACCTCGCCACGCCGACGGACACGCTGACCCTGACGCGCACCACCTCCGGGGACGCCAACTTCCTCTTCGACACCCTCATCATCGACGGCGTCGGCCACGAGCCGGCCGTGTGCCCGGCGGACCAGTGCGGCGCCGACACGTGCCTGAACGGCGGCACCTGCACCGACGAGGTCGGCTACGGGCGCTGCGACTGCCCCGCGGGCTTCGTCGGCCCGGACTGCGGCAGCGTCGACGCCGTCTGTGGCGACGGCGCGGTCGGGCTGGGCGAGGCCTGCGACGACGGCAACACGGACTCCGGCGACGGCTGCCGCGGCGACTGCCTGGGGCTCGAGGTGTGCGGCGACGGCCTGCTCGACGAGGGCGAGGCCTGTGAGCCGCCAGCGACCGCCCGGCCCACCGGCAGCGCGGGCAAGACCGCCTACCTCGGCAACCACGTCTACCAGTGGTTCCCGAAGTCCGACGACCCGGAGACCTTCTGGTCCACGGCCAAGGCCGCCTGCGAGTCGATGGGCGGCCACCTGGTGACCATCACCAGCGCCGAGGAGCAGGCGGCGGTCGAGAGCCTGCAGCCGAACAAGCCCTACAAGCGGTGGATCGGGCTGACATGGGAGGCCAACACGCCCAGGTGGATCACGGGCGAGCCGGTGGTCTACAGCCAGCTCCTCACCATCATCGGACCGTTCGGCCAGATGAGCGCCCCGGCGCAGGACGGCCGCTGGGACCTGACGAGCAACACCACGAACGACTACATCTGCGAGTTCGAGGCCGGCGCCTGCTCGCAGGCCTGCGAACCCACCTGCGGCGACGGGATCCGCGAAGGGGCCGAGGCCTGCGACGACGGCTTCCGCAACGGCACCTGGGACCACTGCCTGGCGGACTGCTCGTCGGAGCAGCGGTGCGGCAACGGCGTCATCGAGCCGGGCGAGACCTGCGACGACGGCGGCTACAACGGGCTCCTCGGCGCCTGCAACGCCCTCTGCGGCCGAGCCGTCTGCGGCGACGGCGTGGTGCAAGCGGGCGAGGCCTGCGACGACGGGCCCATGGTCGGCCGCGGCCTGTGCCTGAACGACTGCTCGGGGCTCCAGAGCTGCGGCGACGGCGCGCGGCAAGGCACCGAGGCCTGCGACGACGGCGCGCTGAACGGGACGTTTGATCACTGCGTGGCCGACTGCAGCGTCGTCCAGACCTGCGGCGACGGCGCGCTGCAGCCGGGCGAGACCTGTGACGACGGCGCGAACACCGGGGTCCTCGGCGGCTGCTGGCCCGACTGCCGACCGGTCGTGGCCTGCGCGGGCGTGCTCGACACCGCGCCGTGCGACGACGGGGATCCGTGCACGAGCGACCTCTGCACGACCAGCGGGATCTGCGTCAACGAGGCCGCCTGCGAGGACGGCTGCGTCGCCGACGTCGGCACCTGCTACGCGTGCGACGCGCTGGTCGAGAGCTTCGAGACCGACGCGTGGCTCGCGGGCCAGGACGCGGGCAGCGACTACGCGCAGGTGCTGACGCCGCCTGCGTCCTACGCCGGCTACGCCTTTAACGCGAGCGGTGGGGCGCTCATCGCCGCGTCCGCGCGATCGACGGGGGACGCCGCCAGCTACCGCGGCCTGATGGCCGACCTCCAGACCGGCGGCGCGCTGACCGTCGAGCTGCCCGCGCCGGCTCTGCGCGTCGCGTTGACCCTGTGGTCCGACGACGCCGCCGCGGTCTCGGCCGCCACGGACTACGTGCTCTCGGGTGGCGCCAGCAGCCAGGCCTTCGACCTGCCCGTCGGCGTGGCGACCCAGGTCGTGCTGGAGCTGGCCGAGCCCGCCCAGACGATCACCCTGGCGCTTGGCGGCTCGGTCGACGGCGACAAGCGCGTGTACGTCGACGCCGTCGCCTACGAGACCGCGCTCTGCCCCGAAGACCAGTGCGCAGGGCTCTGTCAGAACGGCGCGAGCTGCGACGACGGTCTGGGCACGGCGACCTGCCAGTGCGCCAGCGGCTGGACCGGCCCGACCTGCGCGGTCGAGATCGACGAGTGCGCGTCGAACCCGTGCGCCAACGGCGGGACCTGCACCGACCTCGTCGCGGGCTTCGTCTGCGCCTGCCCGGACTTCTACGACGGAGCTACCTGCGAGACGCGGATCTGCACGCCGGCGCTCTGCGACGACGGCGATCCCTGCACGGTGGACGCCTGCGACGCCGCGCTGAGCTGCGTGCACGGGCCGAAGTGCGACGACAGCTGCGTGCCCGACACCGGTGAGTGCCTGGCCTGCAGCCAGCGGGTCGTCGACTTCGAGGATCCCACCTGGCCGACCGAGGCCGGCGCGGACTGGACCAGCGAGACGTCCGCGCCGCTCGAGTCGCCCGTGACCTTCGACGGGCACACGTTCACGGCCCCGACCGGCGGCGGGCTGCTGAGCGCCGACACCGTGGCCAGCGGCGACCCCGCGCGCTACCGTGCGCTCGAGCTCTTCTTCAGCGGCGTTGGGACGACGGCGACGATCCAGCTCCCGCAGCCGGCGGACCGCGTCACCCTGAGCTTGCCGGCGGTCGGCGCCGATGGGGTGATGTGGGGCGCCCAGTTCCGGCTGGAGGCCGGCGGGAGCGCTGCGCAGTTCGTGCAGGACGCGACCGAGCAGGACATCGCCCTCGACCTGGTCACGCCGGACGACCTCGTCACGCTCACGGTGCTCAACGACGTCAGCGGGTTCGGGTTGGCCACCCTCACCGTCGACGCCATCGCCCACGAGCGTAGCGCCTGCGGCACCTGCGGCGACGGCGTGCTCGAGCCGATCGAGGTCTGCGAAGGGCCGGTGGACGCCGCCTGGCCCGACATGGCCAACACGGCGACCTCCGGCGGACACCTGTTGCGGCGCTACGACGCAGCGCTCACCTGGGCCGAGGCGCGCGCCGACTGCGAGGCTCAGGGCGGCTACCTGGCGACGATCCACAGCGCCGCGGAGAACGACGCGGCCACGAGCCTCGGGGTCTCCGGCGGCGTGTACTTCGGCCTCACGATCGCGGATGGGACCCAGGCGTGGGTCACCGACGAGCCCTACGCCTTCGAGTCGACCACGTCGACGCAGTCCTGGGGAGGCCCCTACGGCCGCCTCGGCACCAACGGCACCTGGGCGGGCGACAGCGACGGCACGGCGGTCAAGCCCTACCTCTGCGAGTTCGAGGTCGGGGCATGCACGGCGACGTGTGAGGGCGTGTGCGGTGACGGGATCATCGCGTCGGACGAGGGCTGCGACGACGGCACCCTCAATGGCAACGGCGCCGGCCGCTGCCGGGCCGACTGCAGCGCCGTCGAGGCGTGCGGCGACGGGATCGTCGACGCCGGCGAGGTCTGCGACGACGGCAACACCGACAGCGGCGACGGCTGCCGCGCCGACTGCCTGGGCGTCGAGATCTGCGGCGACGGGCTCGTCGACGACGCCGAGCCCTGCGACGACGGTAACGACGTCGACACCGACGACTGCAAGGCGGGCTGCGTGCCCAACGTCTGCGGCGACGGGATCGCCAACACGGGCGGCCAGACCCCCGAGGCCTGCGACGACGGCAACACCGAGAGCGGCGACGGCTGCCGCGCCGACTGTCAGGGCGTCGAGGTCTGCGGCGACGGGCTCCGCGACGGCGGCGAGCTCTGCGACGGCCCTGCGGACCTCCCCTGGGGCGACATGAGCAACACGGCGACGTGGGGCGGTCATCTGTACAAACGCTTCACGGCCAACAAGAATTGGACGGACGCGAGGGACGACTGCGCGGCGCGGGGCGGCGCCCTGGCGACGGTCCACAGCGCCGAGGAGGACGCGGCGGTCCAGTCGTTGAGTCATCCGTCGAGATTCACGTGGTTCGGGCTCAGTGAGCTCGGCGGCGACCGGACCTGGGTGACTGGCGAGCCTATGACCTATGCGCCGACGATCACCTACGCCGCATCGGTCTACCTCAAGGAGTGCGGGGCGCTCAGGCCCCGAGTCATCGGCGGCTGGGTGATCGACACCTGTGGGAGTGGTTCCAACTACATCTGCGAGTTCGCGGTCGGGGTCTGCACGGCCCAGTGCACCGGCGTGTGCGGCGACGGCGTCGTGACCAGCGACGAGGTCTGCGACGACGGCGCCCAGAGCGACACCTGGAACCACTGCTTCGGCGACTGCGGCGGCGGGCAGTGGTGCGGGGACGGGATCGTGCAGACCGGCGAGGTCTGCGACGGCGGCGGCACCTTGGGAGAGGGGCTGTGCAACCCGACGTGCTCCGGGACCCAGACCTGCGGCGACGGCGCGGCCGAGGGCGACGAGGCCTGTGACGACGGCAACACCGAGGACGGCGACGGGTGTCGTGGGGACTGCCTCAGTGACGAGAGCTGCGGCAACGGCACCTTGGACGCCGGCGAGGCGTGCGACGACGGCAACACCGAGGACGCCGACGGGTGCAGCGGCGACTGCCTGATCGTCACCACCTGCGGCAACGGCGTCATCGACGCGGGCGAGGTCTGCGACGACGGCGTCCTCAACGGCACCGACGGCCACTGCACGCCGGGCTGCGACGGGGTCCAGGTCTGCGGCGATCTCGTGGTCGAGGGCTCGGAGGCGTGCGACGACGGCATCTTGGCGGGCGAGGGCTACTGCGCGAGCGACTGCAGCTCGGTCCAGGACTGCGGCGACGGCGTCGTCCAGGGGAGCGAGGCGTGTGACGACGGCGTGAACAACGGGCTCTTCGGCTTCTGCGCGAGCGACTGCAGCGCGCTCCAGACCTGCGGCGACGGGATCGTGCAGCCGGGCGAGGTCTGCGACGCTGGCGCGGCCAACGGGACGCCGGGGACGTGCTGGACGGACTGCTCGGTGACCTTCGTGTGCGGCGATGGCTACGTCGTCGGCGACGAGGCGTGCGACGACGGCAACCTGCTCGACGGCGACGGCTGCCGCGCGGACTGCGCGGGCTTCGAGGCGTGCGGCGACGGGCTGGTCGACGTCGGCGAGGTCTGCGACGACGGCGACGACAACGGCAGCGACGGGATGTGTACGCCCCAGTGCGACGGCGTGCAGGTCTGCGGCGACACCGTGGTCGAGGGCAGCGAGGTCTGCGACGACGGCGCGCCGGCCGGCGAGGGGACCTGCGCGAACGACTGCTCGGGGCTCCAGATCTGCCAGGACGGCGTCGTCCGGGGCACCGAGACCTGCGACGACGGCAACGACGTCGCGGGGGACGGCTGCCGAGCGGACTGCACGACCGAGGTGTGCGGCGACGGCATCCTCGACACCGAAGCGGGCGAGCTCTGCGACGACGGCGCGGGCAACGGGCTGCCGCTCGCATGCACCCACGACTGCGACCTGGTCGTGGAGTGTGGCGACGGCGCCGTCGAGTGGCCCGAGGCCTGCGACGACGGCGCCCTGAACGGGACGGCCGATCACTGCGCGAGCGACTGCGCCGGACGCCCGAGCTGCGGCGACGGCGTGGTCCAGGGCTCGGAGGCCTGCGACCCGGGTGCAGCGGCGCTCGCGGTCTGCGAAGGCGGGCTGCGGTTCGTCAGCGAGGGCAGCCTCTTCTGCCTCAAGACGGCCGCCCTCAGCTTCACCAGCGCCCGCGCCGACTGTCAGGCCGAGGGCGGGGACCTCGCGATCATCACGCAGGTCCAGAACGACGCCTTGAAGGTGCCCATCGCGAGCGCGGCGGACGCGGCGGAGTTCTTCATCGGCCTCAAGCGCGTCAACACCGCGTCGAACACGTTCAAGTGGCTCAGCGGCACCAACGCGGGCTACGCCGACTGGGCGCCTGGCTTCCCGCACATCGTGACGTACTGGTACGGGGACGCCACGAACCCGACCGACCGGCTGTTCGTCACCCTCGGGGCCGACGGCAGGCGCGACCGCGCGGCGGCCGAGGGCGGCTTCGCCTACGTCTGCGAGTATCCGTGGGCGCCGTGCGGTGCGCAGTGCGCCGCCGGCGGCTGCGGCGATGGTGTCATCGGCGATGGGGAGCGCTGTGACGACGGCGCGGCCGGCCTGTGTAACGCAGCCTGCGACGGCGTCGTGGCGTGCGGCGATGGCGTCGTGGACTGGTCCGAGGCGTGCGACGAGGGCGACGACAACGCCCTGGTCACCGGCGGCTGCAACGGCACTTGCGATGGCTACTCGTACTGCGGCGACGGCGTGCTGCAGACCGATGAGGTCTGCGACGACGGGGCGGACAACGGCACGGTCGCGGGCAAGTGCGACAGCGCCTGTACCCACGTGATCGCCTGCGGCGACGGCCTGGTCGAGCTCGACGAGGTCTGTGACGACGGGGCCAACAACGGCCTCGCGGGCTACTGCAACGACGCCTGCAGCGGCTACGAGGGCTGCGGCGACGGTGTCGTCCAGGGCAATGAGACCTGCGACGAGGGCGCCGACAACGGCGCCTATGGCTGCACCAGCGGCATCGCGGCGCTGCTCGGGGGGGTGCACTACTGCGCCGGCCCCACCGGGGCGGCGTGCGGCGAGAGCGCCGGCAAGGGCGGGACGTGGGCCAAGGTCAACGCCGGTCAGAGCGCGTCGGTCGCCGCGGCGTTCCGCGCCCTCGGCCAGTCAGGGTCCATCGGCCTGCAGCTGACCCGCATCGTCGGCTGCCCGTCGAACACCTTCGAGTGGCCCGACGGCACCTGGGTCACCTCGAGCGACCCCGCCTGGGCCGCGGGAGAGCCGAGCCAGGAGAGCGGCGGTGGCCCGTTCGGGGGGGAGTGCTCGGACTCGAACCAGAACGTCACGGAGCTGGCCCTCGCCGACGGCAAGTGGTCCAGCACCTACACCTGGAGCAGTCTCAGGCGGCTGTGCAGGGTCGACCGCGGGTGCGACACGACCTGCCGCGGCGTCGAGTAGGGAGGACCTCCCGTTCCCAACAGAAGCGCCAACTGAGAGTTGGGTTGACAACTCGGACTGCGCCGCCGGCCTCGCGACGGTCCGCACCCTGACCAGAGCGAGCGTCCGGTCGCGGGACCGCGATGACGGTAGGTTGATTCGCACCGCGTTTTTCCTCGCCGGACCGACCGAGCGTTCGGTCTCGGGTCCCGCCCGCGGGCGACGCGGAGGCGCGCAATCGAACGCCCGTTCCGTTGCGCAGCGCGGCTCTGCGTAAGGTGCTACGCACCCTGTCTCAGTGTTGACAGCCCCCAAACGCCGACTATGGTCCCCGCCCAATAGACTCCGCAGTCGGTTTTCGGGTGCCCCGTCACCGCCCTCGACGACCCCGGCCGACGCGTGCGCTCGACGAGGACCAGCCCCCATGTTCGGTGAACAGCACGACCCCGGCAAGACCGCCCGCCCCTTCGACCTGCGCGTGATCGGCGCCGCCGATCCGACCCGCGGGTCTACCACCGCCTCCCTCGCCCGCCAGCTCGCCCGGGGCGAGTCCCGCGCCGCCGTGTGCTTCGCCGGCCAAGGCGCCGCCTGGCTCCCCGAGCTCGCCGAGCTGCTGCGCGCCGAGCCCGCCATCGCCCCCTGGGTCACCGCCGCCGAGGCCGTCCTCGAGTCCCTCGCCAACGCCCGCGAGGCCCGCTGGAGCGGGCTCCTCGACAGCGGCGTGGCGCTGACCTCGTGGCTCGCCGGCGAGCGCGTCCCCACGGCGGCCTACCTCGCGTCGACCCCGATCTCGATGCCGATGATCCTGCTCACCCACGTCGCGCGCTACTACGCGACCCTGCGCCGCGGCCTCGCCCCCGCCGTCGACAAGGGCAGCGTCGTCGCCTTCACCGGCTACTCCCAGGGCCTCGCCGCCGCCGCGCTCGTCGCCGAGTCCCCGGGCGAGATCAAGGCCGAGCGCCTCGTCGACTACCTCCAGATGATGGCCTGGCACGGCTTCTACGCCGGCGCCGCCTCCCGCGACGCCGCCCCCGCCCCCCCCGACGCCGCGCCCATGGCCGTCGTCATCGGCCCCGACGCCACCGTGCTCGAGGCCTCCATCGCCCAGGTCGTCGGGCGCCTCGGCACCGACGCCGTGCAGATCGCCCTCTATAATGACCTCAAGCGCCACGCCGTCAGCGGCACCCCCGAGGGCCTCGCCGCCCTGCGCCGCGTCCTCGAGGCCCGCGCCGCCAAGGAGGCCGAGGCCAAGAAGGCCGGTCGCCACGGCGGCCGCGTCCTGACCGTGGGCTGGGACCCCATCGCGACCAGCGCCGGCTTCCACTCGCCGCTGGTCCTCGCCGGCTACGAGCAGATGGTCGAGAAGGTCGCCGAGCTCGGCTTCGCCGTCGGCGCCCTCGAGGTCCCGGTCTACGACGCCGGCGCTCGCGTCACCCTCAACGCCGCCAGCGACCCCACCGAGGCGCTCCTGAGCTCGGTCTTCCTCCACCAGGGCCGCTGGCAGGAGACGCTGCTGCGCCTCGCCGACACCGAGGGCGTGGACGCGCTGCTCGACTGCGGCCCCGGCGACGGCATCGCGCGCCTGTCCGCCGGCTGCCTCCGCGGCGCCGGCGTCGAGGTGGTGGCGCTCTCCGACGAGATCGCCCGCGAGCGCATGTTCACCGCCCCGCGCCCGCCCCGCCCGGTCCGCTACGCCGAGTTCGCCCCGCGCCTCGCCCGCCTCGCCGACGGCCGCGTCGTCGTCGACAACCTCTACACCCGCGCCACCGGCTCGCCCCCCATCATCCTGCCCGGGATGACCCCGACCACCGTCGACGCCCCCATCGTCGCCGCCGCCGCCAACGCCGGCTTCACCGCCGAGCTCGCCGGCGGCGGCCAGGTCACCGAGGCCATCTTCCACGAGCGCCTCGCCGAGCTCGGCGAGCTCCTCGAGCCCGGCGTCGGCGTCGCCTTCAACGCGCTCCTCCTCGACAACTACCTCTGGGGCCTGCACCTCGGCGACAAGAAGCTCGTCCAGAAGGCCCGCGCCCAGGGCCACCCCATCACCGGCGTGACCATCACCGCCGGCCTCCCCCCGGTCGAGGACGCCGTGCGCCTGCTCGACGAGCTGGCCTCGGTCGGCGCCACCCGCAACGCGCTGAAGCCCGGCACCAAGGCCCAGGTCCTCCACGTCGTCGCGATCGCCAAGGCCGCGCCCCACCACACCCTCTTCGTCCACCTCGAGGGCGGCAAGGCCGGCGGCCACCACTCCTGGGAGGACCTCGACGCGCTGCTCATCGACAGCTACCACCTCATCCGCGCCGAGAAGAACCTCGTCCTCTGCGTCGGCGGCGGCATCCGCGACGAGGCCCGCGCCACCGAGCTCCTCACCGGCGCCTGGTCCGAGCGCTACGGCCTGCCGCGGATGCCGGTCGACGCCATCTTCCTCGGCACCGCCGCCATGGCCTGCGCCGAGGCCACCGCCTCCCCCTCGGTCAAGCGCGCCCTCGTCGCCGCCCCCGGCCACGACGCCTGGGTCACCCGCGGCGCCGTCAAGGGCGGCGTCACCTCCGGCCAGAGCCAGCTCAACGCCGACATCCACTACCTCGAGAACGCCGCCGCGCGCTGCGGCCGCCTCCTCGACCAGGTCGCCGGCGACGCGGCCAAGGTCGCCGCCAAGAAGACCGAGATCATCGCCGCCCTCAACGCCACCGCGAAGCCCTACTTCGGCGACGCCGACGCGATGACCTACGCCGAGCTCCTCGGGCGCCTCAAGGACCTCCTCGCCATCGGCCGCGGCACCCGCTACGAGGACGGCGTCTGGCCCGACGCCTCCTACCGGACGCGCTTCCTCGACATGCTGCGCCGCAGCGAGGCCCGCCTCGCCGGCCTCGTCGAGAGCGACTCCGACGTCCCGAGCGTCGCAGCAAACGCCGCCGCCCTCGACGACCCCGACGCCGTGCTCGCCGCCTTCAACGCCCGCTGGCCCGAGGCCACCACGACCCGCGTCCACCCGGCCGACGCGACCTACTTCGCCAAGGACGTCTGCGCCCGCCCCGGCAAGCCCGTCTGCTTCGTGCCGACCATCGACGCCGACGTGCGCCGCTGGTACAAGGCCGACTCCCTGTGGCAGGCCCAGGACCCGCGCTGGGACGCCGAGCAGGTCCTCGTCATCCCCGGCCCCGAGGCCATCGCCGGCATCACCGTCGCCGACGAGCCCGTCGCCGCGCTCCTCGGCCGCTTCGCCCGGGCGCTCGTCACCTCCCTCGAGGCCGCCGGCGAGACCCCGCGCGACTGCGACCGCCTGCTCCCCGCCGCCGCCCGCGCCGCCGCGCTCCCGACCGGCGTCACCCTCGCCGGCGCCGGCACGACCTGGACCCTGCGCGTCGACGACCCCACCAAGGCCACCGGCTGGCTCGCCTGGGCCGCCGCCCGCTGCAAGGGCCCGGTCGCGGCCCTGCTCGACGCCGACTGGATCGGCGAGGGCTCGCGCCTCGTCGACAGCCCGCTGCGCCGCCTCCTCGTCGCCACCGAGGGCGCCGAGCTGACCCTGTCCCTTGGCCCCAATGAGCGCCTCGACCGCGCCGTCTACGAGACCGCCGACGGCGAGCAGGTCCGCCTCGTCAGGACCGGCGACGCCACCGTCGCCCTCGAGCTCGCCTGGAGCGGACCCGAGGACGCCGATCCAGAGCCCAGCGCAGCGGGCGCTGGGGCGGCGTCCTCCGCCGCGCGAGCGGCCGGATCGGCCGCGGTCGGATCCGCTCAGGACGCAGCGGCGGCGAGCCCTGAGCGAGCGTTCGACGCCCCCGACTACCGCCTCGACGTCACCGCCACCCTGCGCGGCGGGCACTACACCTTCCACGTCCCGCCGGGCGCGACCGACCGCGCCGTCGGCGAGATGTACCGCCAGACGCTCTTCGAGGACCCCGGCGCCCCCGCGCCGCTCTTCGAGCCCGCCGTCGAGACCCTCGTCGTCCCGACCGAGCACGCCCTGGCCTACCGCCGCGTGACCGGCTGGCGCACCGCCAACCACCGCCCCGCCGACGTCGCCGTCAACCAGGTCTTCTCGCTGTGCTGGCCCGCGGTCTACCGCACGCTGTCCTGCGACGACCTCGTCGGCGGCCTGCTCCGCCTCGTCCACATGGACAACGCCGTCGTCCCGCTCGCCGGCTGGCCGCTGTCGGCCGGCGACGCCCTGACCGTCACCGCCCGCGTCACCCGGGTCGAGGACGGCGACGACCGCCGCGTCGCCACCGTCGTCGCCGAGGTCGCCCGGGACGGCCAGCCGGTCGCCCGCATGACCTCGCGCTTCTTCATCCGCGGGCGCTTCGCCGACTCGCCGCTGCCCATCCGCGGCCGCAAGCACGTCGACGCCACCGTCAATCTGGTTGACGATGCCGCCGCCCGCTTCCTCTCCGCCCACGACGGCGTCACCCTGCGCGCGCCCCTGGCCGCGGGCGACGCGGTCGAGCTCCGCGCCGCGCTCACCGAGGACCGCCCCCGCACCGGCCCCGGCCGCTTTGGCGCCACCGGCGAGGTCCTGCGCGCGGGCGTCGTCGTCGGCGCCATCGCGCTGACCCGCGAGGCCGAGCTGGCCGAGCACCCCCTCGAGGCGATGCTCGCGGTCCTCGGCGCCAACGACGACGGCGTCCGCTCGACCCCGCGCCGCACACTCGCGCGCACCGAGGCCACCGCCCCGGCCGCGATGGAGCCCTTCGCCGAGGTCGGCGGCGACCTCAACCCCATCCACCGCAGCACCCTGGCCGCGCGCCTCGCCGGCCTCGAGCGCCCCATCGTCCACGGCATGTGGACCGCCGCGCGCCTGCACGCCTTCGTCGTCGAGGACGCCGCCCACGGCGAGGCCGCCCGGGTGCGTGACTTCTCGGTCCAGTTCCTCGCCCCGGTGCTGCCCGGCGAGGCCCTGCGCCTGACCGCGACCCGCACCGGGGTCGTCCGTGGCGCCAAGATCATCGAGGCCGTCGCCGCCGTCGTGCGCGGCGGCGTCGAGGTCCCCGCCGCCTCCGCCCGCCTGCGCCTCGCCCCGCCGCCCACCGCCTGGGTCTTCCCCGGCCAGGGCATCCAGCAGCAAGACATGGGGATGGCGGGCTACCTCCGCTCGCCCGCCGCCCGCAAGGTGTGGGACCGCGCCGACGCCCACACCCGCGCGCACCTCGGGTTCTCGATCCTGCGCGTCGTGCGCGAGAACCCGCGCGAGATCACCATCCAGGGCGAGCACCTCACCCACGCCAAGGGCGTCATCCACCTGACCCAGCTCACCCAGGTCGCGATGGCGGTCCTCGCCTACGCCCAGGTGGCCGAGCTCGCCGAGCAGGGGGTCTACGTCGAGGACGCGGTCTTCTGCGGCCACTCCGTCGGCGAGTACAACGCGCTCTCGGCCGCCGCCCAGGTGCTGCCGCTCGAGGCCGTCGTCGCCATCGTCTACCAGCGCGGGCGCGTCATGCACGGCCTCGTCCCGCGCGACGCCCACGGCGACAGCGGCTTCCGCATGGGGGTCATCCGCCCGCACTACGCCGGCCTCGACCACGCGGCCGCCGAGGCCCTGGTCGCCGCCGTCGCCGAGCGCACCGGGCGCTTCCTCGAGATCGTCAACTACAACGTCCGCGGCCGCCAGTACTCGGTGACCGGCCACGCCGACGCCCTCGAGGCGCTCAACGACGCCCTCGAGCAGCGCCGCCGACCCGGCGCCAAGCCGCCCTACGTCGAGGTCCCCGGCGTCGACGTCCCCTTCCACTCGCGCCGCCTCCGCGAGGGCGTGCCGGACTTCCGCGCGGCGCTCCTGCGCCACCTCCCCGCCGAGGTCGACCCCGAGCGCCTCGTCGGCCGCTACATCCCGAACCTCGTGGCCCTGCCCTTCGCGCTGACCACGGCCTTCGTCCACGTCGTGCGCGACGCCGTCGAGGGCGAGTCGCGCGCGACCCTCGACGCGGTGCTCGCCGAGTGGGACGCCTGGAGCGCGCAGCCGAGCCGCCTCGCGCGCGTCCTGCTCGTCGAGCTCCTCGCCTGGCAGTTCGCGAGCCCGGTGCGCTGGATCACGACCCAGGAGCGCATGTTCGCCCCGCGCGGCGACGGCGGCCTCGGCGTGCGGCGCCTCGTCGAGGTGGGCGTCGGCTACCAGCCGACCCTGACCGGCATGGCCCGCTACACCCTGGAGCTGGCCGGCGCCGGGCACCGCGTGCAGGTGCTCAACATCGACGCCGACCGCGCCATCGTCTTCGCCGAGAACGCCGATCCCGCCGTCACCGCCGCGGTCGAGGTGGAGGAGTCCCCGAACCCTGGGGTGGATCCGGGCCCAGCGGCCGGGACGGCCCCAGCGGCCGCCGTCGCCGCGCCGGCCCCCGCCGCGATCGCCACCGAGCGCCCGAGCGACGCCGCGCTGACCCACGTCGAGGCCCTCACGAGCCTCCTCGCCCTGCAGGCCAAGGTCCGCGCCGACCAGGTCAGCCCCACCGAGACCATCGACGCGCTCTTCGACGGCGTGTCCTCACGGCGTAACCAGGTCCTCATCGATCTGGGGGTCGAGTTCGACCTCGGCACCATCGACCGCGCCCACGAGACCCCGATCGGCGATCTCGCCGCCGAGATCGGCCGCCGCGCGGGCAGCTACCGCGCCCCCGGCGGCTACCTCGCCCAGGCCCACGACGACGCCGTGCGGCGCGTCCTCGGCCGCGCCGGGATGACGGCCAAGGACGTCGCCGCCTACGTCGACGCCGAGTACGGCTTCGGCCCGGGGCTCGCCGTGGCCACCGTCGACGCCCTCGCCCTCGAGACCCGCGGCGGCGCCTCCGCCCGGGGCGGGGACCTCGGCGCGCTCGGCGACGACGCCCCGGCCGGCAAGGTCGCCGCCAAGGCGCTGATCGACCGCGCCGTCGAGGCCCTCGGCCGCCGCCGCGGCGCGACCTTCGGGCGCCAGCGCGCGTCCGGCGGCGCCGGCGGCGGGACCGTCGACGCCGCCGCCGTGCAGGCCCTCGAGGACCGGCTGCTCGGCAAGGACGGCGCCATCTTCAAGTCGGCCAAGGCGACGCTGAGGGCGCTGGGGCACGACCTGGATGGCCCCGGCCTCGACCTCGCGCTCGATGTCAATGCGGTTGACAATCGCCTGGCGGCGCTCACCGCCGAGCTCGGGACCGAGCTGACCGAGCTCGTCGCGCCGGCCTTCGACGCCCAGCGTCACGTGGCGTTCTTGGCCACCTGGGCCGCCGCCCAGCGCGACGTCGCGCGGCTGGCCTTCGATCGGCTCAACGGCCGCATCGACGACCGCGCGGTCGACGCCGAGCTGCGCCGCCTCGCGCCCCACGCGGCCGAGCCGCGGGTCATGGCCACCGCGCGCTGGTTCGCCCAGGTCGCCGAGGACCAGGGCCTGCCCGGCCTCGGCGCGGCGCTGCGGCACTTCTCGGAGACGGTCGCCGTCAGCGACCCGACGCTCGGGCACCTCGCGACCGAGGCCTGGCTCGGCGACGACGCGCGCCTGCGGGGGCTCTTCGCCGAGTGCGGCAAGGCGGGCCTCGACTTCCGCGGGCGCACGGCGCTCGTGACCGGCGCGAGCCCCGGCTCCATCGCCATCGCCATCGTCGCCGAGCTGCTGCGCGGGGGCGCCCGGGTGGTGGTGACCACGACGAGCGCGACGCGCCAGCGGATGGACTTCTACCGCGGCCACTACGAGCGCTACGCGGCGCCCGGGGCCGAGCTCCACGTGGTGCCCGCCAACCAGGCCAGCTTCGGCGACATGGACGCCCTGGTCGACTGGCTCTTCCGCGAGGAGAGCGAGCAGAACGGCGCCACCGTGCGGGTGCTCAAGCCCGCGTTCCAGCCGGACCTGCTGATCCCCTTCGCGGCGCTGAAGGACTTCGGGACGGTTGACCAGATAGGCAGCAAGGCCGAGGCCGCTATGCGCGCCATGGTCCTCGGCACCGAGCGCCTCATCGGCGCCATCGCGAAGAAGCGCATCGCGCTCGGCGGGGCCGGCCGCTGCCACGTGCTGCTGCCCCTGTCGCCCAACCACGGGGCCTTCGGCGGCGACGGCGCCTACGCCGAGTCCAAGGCGGCCCTCGAGGTGCTGCTGACCAAGTGGACGAGCGAGCGCGAGGCCTGGGGCCGGGCGACGAGCCTGGTCGGGGCGCGCATCGGCTGGGTCCGCGGGACCGGGCTGATGGCCGGCAACGACACCGTCGCCCCGCGCCTCGAGGCGCAGACGGGGATCCGCACGTTCACCAACGACGAGATGGGCGCGATGCTGGCGGCGCTGTGCGGCGACGCGGCGCGGGCCCAGGCCGAGGTCGCGCCGACGGTGGCCGACCTGACCGGCGGCTTCGCCAAGGTCGACGACCTCAAGGGGGCGGTCGACGCGATCCGGGCCGAGCTCGACCGCGAGGCCGCGACCGCGCGGCGGGTCGGTGAGCTGACCGCCGCCGAGCACGCCCGGCTGCGCGAGGTGGACGCCCGCCCGGCGCGGGTGGCGCCGCTGCCGATGTGGCCGGTGGCGTCGGCCCCCGAGGCGGACCTCGGGATCGCCTGGCCGGGCGCGGTGACGGCCAAGCCCGAGGACCTGATCGTCATCGTCGGCTTCGGCGAGGTCGGCCCCGGCGGCAGCGCGCGGACGCGCTTCGAGCTCGAGGTGTCCGAGCGCCTGAGCGCCCCGGCGGTGCTCGAGCTGGCGTGGCTGACGGGGCTCGTGCGCTTCGAGGAGAACGCCCGCGGCGGGAGCTGGGTCGACGTCGACAGCGGCGAGCAGGTCGCCGAGCGCGACATCCACGCGCGCTACCACGACGTCGTGAAGGCGCGCACCGGCGTGCGCTTCATCGAGCCGGCGACGACCGGGTTCGATGCCGAGCGCGCCCCGGTCATGCAGCTCGTGTACCTCGAGCAGGACTTCAGCTTCCGCGCGGCCTCCGAGGAGGAGGCGCGGGGGTTCGCCGCCGCGGAGCCCGAGGGGACCCTGGTGCGCTTCGACGCCGAGGCCGAGGCGTGGACGGTCACCCGCAAGGCCGGCACCGCCATCCGCGTGCCGCGCCAGGTGAAGCTGACGCGGCGGGTCGGCGGGCAGCTCCCGACCGGCTTCGACCTCGCCCGCTTCGGGTTCGGCGGCGACATGCTCGCGAACGTCGATCCGGTCGCGCTGATGAACGTCGCGGCCACGGTGGACGCCTTCGCGTCCGCCGGGACGACCCCCGAGGAGCTCCTGAGCTTCGTTCACCCGGCGCGGGTCGCGACGACCCAGGGCTCGGGCATGGGCGGCATGAAGAGCCTGCACCGGCTCTATGTCGACCACCTGCTCGGGCGCGAGCGCCAGAGCGACGTCCTGCAGGAGACCCTCATCAACGTCGTGTTCGCCTACGTCTCGACGGCCTACGTCGGGAGCTACGGCGCGATGGCGCACCCGGTGGCGGCGTGCGCGACGGCGGCGCTGTCGATCGAGGACGCGTGCGACAAGATCAAGGTCGGCAAGGCCGACGTCGTGCTCGCCGGCGGCTGGGACGACCTCAGCGAGGAGGGCACGATCGGCTTCGGCGACATGAACGCCACCGCGAACACCGACCAGATGCTCGCGATGGGGCTCGCCCCCGACCAGTTCAGCCGGGCCAACGACCGGCGCCGCCGCGGCTTCATCGAGGCCCAGGGCGGCGGCGCCTTCATGCTCGCCCGCGGCGACGTCGCGCTGAAGATGGGCCTGCCCGTCTACGGCGTCGTCGCCTACGCCGCGTCCTTCGGTGACGGCATCAACCGCTCGATCCCCGCCCCCGGCATCGGCGCCACGGCGGCGGCCCTCGGCGGCCACGAGTCGGCGCTGGGCACCGCGCTGCGCGACCTCGGCCTGACCGCCGACGACATCGCGCTGGTCAGCAAGCACGACACCTCGACCAACGCCAACGACCCCAACGAGGCGGGCCTCCACCAGGGGATCCAGGATGCGCTGGGGAGAACCCCCGGCAACCCGCTGATGGTCATCAGCCAGAAGACGCTGACCGGGCACGCCAAGGGCGGCGCGGCGGCGTGGCAGACCATCGGGCTGTGTCAGGCGCTGGCCGCCGGGATCGTCCCGCCGAACCGCAACCTCGAGGCCATCGACCCCGGCCACGAGCGCTACCGGCACCTGCTCTTCACCAACACCCGGCTCGACCCCGGCGCGGCCTACCCGCTGCGCGCGGGGCTCGTCACGAGCCTCGGCTTCGGGCACGTGAGCGCGCTCGTGTGCATTGCACACCCAGCGGCCTTCGCGAACGCGCTCGCCCCCGATGTGCGCGCTGAGTGGGCCTCCCGCGCTGCAACGCGCCGGGCCGCGGCCAGGGATCGTTGGGCGCGGGTGCTGGCGAACAAGGAGCCCCTCTACGACAAGCGGATCGACCGGCGCTTCGCGGCCCACGACGGGACCGACGCGCAGAAGGCCGAGGAGACGGCGATGCTGCTCGACCCCGGCGCGCGCTTCGACCCGTCGCGCGGTCACTTCGTGGCCGGTGGAGGTGCCTCGTGATCCTGGCCGTCGGCATCGACACGGTGCACCTGCCGAGCTTCCGCGACCAGCTCGCGGACCCGGCCTCCACCTTCGTCATCGGGACCTTCACCGCGGCCGAGCGCGCGTACTGCGGCGCCCGGCCGAGCGGGGACGCCGCCCGGCACCTGGCCGCGCGTTTCGCCGCCAAGGAGGCCTTCTTGAAGGCCTGGGACGGCGCGTATTGGGGGCGAGAGCCGGTGATGGAGGCCGTGGAGCTGACCGCCATCGAGGTGGTGAGCGACCCGTGGGGGCGCCCGTCGCTCCAGCTCCACGGGGAGGTGGCGCGTGCGGTCGCGAAGCTCGGTGAGGTGCGCGCCCACGTCTCGCTGTCCCACGACGGCGACAGCGCGGTGGCCGTGGTGACGTTGGAGGGGCGATCATGACCGACTTCAAACGGATCGCCATCGTCAACCGCGGCGAGCCCGCGGTGCGCTTCATCCGGACCGTCCGGGACTACAACGGCGAGCGCGGGACGGCGCTCGAGGCCGTGGCGCTCTACACCGACCCCGACCGGCACATGCCGTTCGTGCGCCTCGCGGACGACGCCGTGGCGCTCGGGCCGGCGCTGCGCCAGGGGCCGCACGGGATGGCGAGCGCCTACACCGACCACGCGCATCTGCTGGCGGCGCTGGCGGCCGCGCGCTGTGACGCGGTGTGGCCGGGGTGGGGCTTCGTGGCCGAGGACGCGGCCTTCGTCGAGGCCCTCGAGCGAGCGGGGATCACGTTCATCGGGCCGTCGTCGGAGGCGATGCACCGCCTCGGCGACAAGATCGCGGCCAAGCGCCTGGCCGAGTCGGCGGGGGTGCCGATGGCGGCGTGGTACGTGCTGAGCGGGACCGAGAGCCCGAGCGAGCTGCTGAGCGCGGCGCACGGCATCGGCTACCCGCTGGTGGTCAAGGCGTCGGCGGGCGGCGGCGGGCGTGGTATCCGCGTGGTGCGCGGGCCGGACGCGCTCGTGACCGCCGTCGCGGCGGTGAAGGACGAGGTCGAGCGCAGCTTCGGCGGCGCCGGCGGGGTGTTCTTCGAGTCGGCGGTGACGTCGGCGCGGCACATCGAGGTGCAGCTGGTCGTGGGCGCGGACGGCAAGGGGGCGACCCTCGGGATCCGCGACTGCTCGCTGCAGCGGCGCCACCAGAAGGTCATCGAGGAGGCGCCGTCGCCGGTCGTCGGCGGGGCGCTGGCGCAGCGGCTCGAGGACGCGGCGGCGCGGCTTGGCGAGGCGGTCGGATACCGCGGGGTCGGGACGGTCGAGTTCCTGGTCGACCCGAGCCGGGACTTCGCGCACTTCCTCGAGGTGAACACGCGGCTGCAGGTCGAGCACACGGTGACCGAGGCCGTGACCGGGCTCGATCTGGTGGCGATCCAGCTCGACATCGCCCGCGGGCTGCCGTGGGCGCCGGCGGACGCGCCGCCGCGGGGGCACGCGATCGAGGTGCGGCTCAACGCCGAGGACCCGGAGCGCGACTTCCAGCCGAGCCCGGGGGTGGTGCGGGTGTTCCGCGCGCCGGCGGGGCCGGGGATCCGGGTCGACAGCGGGGTCGCCGAGGGCTCGGCGATCGCGCCCGAGTTCGACTCGATGGTCGCCAAGCTCATCGCCTGGGGCAAGGATCGCCGGCAGGCCGTCGCGCGGCTGTCGCGGGCGCTGCGCGAGCTCGAGCTGGTGGTCGAGGACGGCGCGACGAACAAGGCGTTTCTGACGCGGCTGCTCGAGGAGCCGGCGTTCATCGACGGCTCGGCGGACACCGGCTGGCTCGACCGGCGCCAGCAGGAGTCGCACAGCCTGCCGGTGCCGGGCGGCTTCGAGGCGCTGTGCGCGGCGGCGATCCTGACCCGGCGGCGGGCGATCAACGAGGCGATCAGCGGCTTCTTCGGCGACGTGCACGGCGGCATCCCGTACCGCTTCGCGCCGGCGGGGGGCGCCATCGATCTCGCGCTGCGCGGGGACGCGGCGACCCTCGAGGTCTACGCCGTCGGCCCCGACGAGTACCTGGTCGGGACCCCCGATGCGCTGCACCGGGCGCACTGGGAGGCCACCGGCGAGCGCTCGGCGGTGATGGTGCTCAACGGGCAGCGGCACGCGCTCTTGCACAGCGAGGGCAAGGCCGGCATCACCGTCGAGGTCGACGGCTGGGCCCACCGCATCGAGCTGGCGTCCGGCGGCAAGGTGGTCGCGCCCGCCCCGGCGCTGGTCGTCGCGGTCCACGTCGAGCCCGGGCAGAGCGTGGCCCCGGGCGAGCGCCTGTGTACCCTCGAGGCGATGAAGATGGAGGTGCCGGTGCTCGCCCGCGAGGCCGGCGTGGTGAGCCTTGTGCAATGCAAGGTAAATGCGCAGGTTGCGGCCGGGCAGACGCTATTTGTGCTGGAATCGGACTCTGCTGCGACGCAAAAGTCCGGGCCTATTGGAGATGGGGCGCCGGCCCCGCGGCCGCGGCCGCTGGAGTCGCTGTTCGTGGCGGGCAAGCCCGCGCCGGGGGTGGTCGACGGGCTGCCGGAGGAGGCGGCGCGGGCGGCGGTGACGGATCTGGCCGAGGTGCTGCGGGCGCGGCTCCTGGGCTTCGAGGTGCCGGAGGCGCTGTTCTCGCAGGCGCTGGCGCTGCTCGGCGCGGAGGCCGGGTTCAAGCAGCTGGCCGACCCGGGGCGCTGGCGGCCGCTGGCCGAGCTGGTGCGGCACTTCCCGGAGGTCGAGCAGCTGTTCGGCGGGCAGCTGGCGGTGGACGGGGCGGGGACGGTGCGCGCTGAGCGGGCGTTCTACGAGCTGTGCCGGCGGCGGTCGCACGTCGCCGACGGCGACCACGTGGAGCTGCGGCCGTACCTCGTGCCGGCGCTCGCGGGGTACGGGGTGGCGGAGCTGGCGTCGGGGTACGCGCTCGACCGGGCGCTGTGGCGGATGGCGCGGGCGCATGCGGACGTGGAGCCACGCCACCGGGTGCAGAGCGGGCTTCTGCGGGTGATGATGGCGCTGCACGCGGCGGGGGCGACGTACGAGGACCTGCGCGAGCTGCCGCTGCAGCTGTCGCGGACGGCGGAGGTGGCGCGGCCGGAGCTGCCGGCGGTGCGGGACAACGCGCGGCAGGCGCGGTATTTGCTGTTCAGGCGGCGCGCGGCGGACGGTGCGCCGAGCGCGGGGCTCGCGGCGCGGCTCGCGAGCGCCGGGGGCGAGGACGCGGGCTTCGAGCAGATCCTCGCGGCTACCTACGGGGCGGAGGCGACCATCTCGGCGTTGGCCGGGGCGGGGGAGCCTGGTGAACTGTCCGATGCGCTGGTCGACGCGACGTGCCGGGCGGTGCTCGGCCACGGTGGGACGCGGAGCCTGGCGGCGCTGGTGCCGGTGACGTTGATCCCGGCGGCCGTGCGGGCGCTCGGGCCGGTGCTCGACGAGCACGGTCGGTCGGGGCGCTTCGAGCTGCACCTGTTTTTGGCCGGCGGCTGCGCGGACGCGGAGACGGTCGCCGCAGCCCTCGACGCGGTCGAGGCGGGCGCGGCGCTGACGCGGGTGGCGCTGACGTGGACCGAGGACGGGCAGCGGACGCGCCACGGCAGCTGGGTCCCCACCCGAGGGGTCAGGCACCCTCATATTTTCACTTTCGCCCCCCGGAGCCGCTTCCCCCGTGGACGCCGCCATGGAAGGGGTCAGGCACCCTCATATTTCACTTTCGGGCGCCGACGGCGTAGCCGGCGACGCGACGGCGGCCACGGGGGCGTGGGTCGCCGAGGAGCGGTTCGTCGACGTGCACCCGGAGCGGGCGCGGCGGCTCGAGCTGTGGCGGCTCGAGGGGTTCGACATCGCGCGGCTCGAGGCGTCCGACGCGATCCTGGCGTTCCGGGTGCGGGCGCGCTCGAACCCGCGCGACGAGCGCATCGTGGTGTTCGCGGAGCTGCAGCGGGTGCCGCGCATCGAGGACGGCGGGTTCGGCGGCGGCGGCGCGGACGTGCGCGAGTTCGATAGGGTGTTCGGCGAGTGCCTGCGGGTGGTGCGCGAGGCGCAGGCGCAGCGGGCGGCGAAGCATCGGTACTATCTCAACCGCATCGTGCTGCACGTCGAGGAGGTCATCGAGGCGTCGCAGCAGGGGCTCGCGGTGGTGGCGCGGCGGTTCGAGGGGCCGACGCGCGGGCTGGGGCTCCAGAAGGTGGTGGTGCAGGCGCGGCTGCGGGTCGGCGACAAGGTCAGCCGGCGCATCCTGGCGTTCGCCAAGCGCGGGCGGCATCGGCTCGAGGTGCACGAGAGCGTGCCGTCGTGCGCGCCGATCCGACCGGCGAGCGACTACCAGGTGCGGGCGGAGCGGGCGCGGCGCCTGGGCGTCATCTATCCGTATGAGATCATTCGGTCCTTGTCGGGGACCGCGGGGGCGGATCCGGTGATGACGCCGCACCCGGACATGGCGGACGGGCGCTTCGTGGAGCTCGACCTCGACGCGAGCGGGCCGAGCGGTGCGCGGCTGTTGCCGGTCGATCGGGCGCCGGGTGAGAACACCTCGGGGGTGGTCGTGGGGCTCGTGACCCACGCGACGAAGAAGTTCCCAGACGGGATGACCCGGGTGTGGCTGGCGTCGGATCCGACCCGCGCGATGGGGGCGCTGGCCGAGCCGGAGTGCCGGCGGATCATCGCAGCGCTCGATCTTGCTGCAGCGCGAAAGCTGCCGGTGGAGTGGCTACCGGTGTCCGCGGGCGCGCTGATCGCCATGGACAGCGGCACGGAGAACCTGGATTGGACGGCGCGTGTGCTGCGTCGCATCATCGCGTTTACCGAGGCGGGCGGGGAGATCAACCTGATCGTCGCGGGGGTGAACGTCGGCGCGCAGAGCTACTGGAACGCCGAGGCGACGATGCTGATGCACACCCGCGGGGTGCTCATCGAGACCGACGACGGCTCGATGGTGCTGACGGGCAAGCGCGCGCTCGAGGTGTCGGGGGGCGTGGCGGCCGAGGACGAGCGGGGGATCGGCGGCTTCGACCGCATCATGGGGCCGAACGGGCAGGCGCAGTACCGGGCGCGAAACCTCGGCGACGCCTACCGCATCCTGTTCGAGCACTACGCGCACACCTACGTCGCGCCAGGGGAGCGCGGGCCGCGGCGGCACATGACCCAGGATTCGCCTGACCGCTCGGTGCTGGAGAGCCCGTATCGGCCGGTGTCGGACGAGGTGTTCGCGCGGGTCGGCGACATCTTCTCGGACGCGACGAACCCGGGGCGCAAGAAGCCGTTCGCCATCCGCGAGGTGATGCTGGCGGCGGTGGACGCCGACGCGCCGCCGCTCGAGCGCTTCGCAGGGATGGAGGGGGCGGAGACGGCGCTGACGTGGGACGCGCACATCGGGGGACACCCGGTGTGCCTCATCGGCTTCGAGTCGCGCACGCTGCCGCGGCGCGGCGTCGTGCCGCTCGACGGGCCGGACTCGTGGAGCGGCGGGACGCTGTTTCCGAACAGCTCGAAGAAGGTCGCGCGGGCCATTCGGCAGGCGAGCGGCAACCGCCCGGTGGTGGTGCTGGCGAACCTGTCGGGGTTCGACGGCAGCCCCGAGTCCATGCGCAAGCTCCAGCTGGAGTACGGCGCCGAGATCGGCCGGGCGGTCGTCGACTTCGAGGGGCCGATCGTCTTCGTGGTGATCGGGCGCTATCACGGCGGCGCGTACGTCGTGTTCTCGAAGGCGCTGAACGAGAGGCTGGTGTCGATCGCCCTCGAGGGGAGCTACGCCAGCGTCATCGGGGGCGCCCCCGCCGCGGCGGTGGTCTTCCCCCGCGAGGTGCGGCAGCGGGTCGAGCGTGACCCCCGTGTTGCTGCATTGCAACAGGCGATCACCGCGGCTTCTGGTGCGGAACGTGCCCGCCTACGGGCCGAGTTGGATGCGCTGCGTCAAGATCTGACGCTGGAGCATCAGGGGCACGTGGCGCGGGAGTTCGACGCCATCCACACGGTCGAGCGCGCGGTCGCGGTCGGCTCGCTGGACGCGGTGGTCCCGCCCGAGGCGCTGCGCCCGACCATCATCGCGGTGCTGGACCGCGAGCTGGCGCAGCCGAGCGACGCTCACCCGACGCTGGCGCCGGCGCTGCCCGCCTGATCCTCGCGCGCGCCCGCCGGTCCCGTCACAGGTGCCGGCGGGCGTTGAGGACGACGTTGGCGACGAGCATGCCGCCGACCAGGGCGATGGCGATGAGGGACATCGAGAAGGCGGTCTGGACGCCGCTGAGGACGTCGGCGTCGACGAGGCTGCTGACGCTGCGCAGGCCGACCGAGCCGGGCACCAGCAGGAACAGGCTCGGGACGAGGAAGTTGGCCGCCGGGCGGTTGCTCCAGCGGGCCAGGCCGTTGGACACCACGCCAGCGACGAGGGCGCCGAGGAAGCTGCCCGAGACCGGATCCACGGCCTCGCTCACCGCGACCGTGACCCCGAGGGTGAGCGCGCCGGTGAGCAGCAGCCAGCCGTAGTCGCGCAGGCGCGCGCGGAGGAGGACCGAGAAGGCGAGCACCGCCGCGGGGAGGGCGGCGAACATGAGCCAGCGGGTCGCGAGCAGCAGCGACGGCGCGACCTCGGGGGGGGCGACGTGGAAGGCCGCGCCGAGGCGCTCCGCGAGCGCCACGCCGAGGCCCATCTGGACCAGCACGATGGCGACGTACGCGAGGCGCGCGGTGCCGCTCGCGAGGTGCCCGGTCGTCAGCTCGTTCATCGCGACGGTGAGCGACAGCCCGGGGACGAAGGCGATGAGGCCGGCGATGGTCACCACCTGCAGGTCGACCGGGAGGCCGGCGGCGGCGGCCAGCCAGGCGACGCCCGCGGCGAGCAGGGAGGCGATGATGAGGAAGACGCGCGCGAACTCGCGCGAGCGCTCGGCGAGCCAGGCCAGCGCGCCGATGAGCAGCCCGGCGACGGCGCTGACCGCGCTGTCGACGAGGCTGCCGGCCAGAAACAGCGCGGCCACCAGCGACGCGGCGGTGTAGGCGGCGGCCGTGACGAGCGCCGAGTAGCGGCGGGGGGCGTCGAGCGCCTCGACGATCGCCGCGGAGCCGGCCTCGGGGGTCATCTCCCCGGCGATGACGGCGTTGCTGATCTCGTCGAGGGCGCACATGCGGTCGAGGTCGACGTCGCCGGGCTCGGTGCGCAGCAGGTGGGTGCGCCCCTCGACGCTCGCCATCAGCGCCGTCGGCGTCGAGAAGAAGGTGGCGCGCAGGCCGAGGGTGTCGGCGACCTTCGTCAGGGCGCCCTCGAGCCGGAAGGCCGACACCCCGGCGCGGTGGAGCGCGAGCCCGAGATCGAGCAAGAACCGCGTCCTCGGCTCGAGCTCGGCGCTGACCTCGCTGTCCGGATGACCCGTCATCAACACCCCGTCTCGTCAAGAGGAAGCCAGGTCGGCACGGGCTCCCTGCCAGATCGCGCGGCGCCCGTCGAGCGGAAGCCGCCGATCACGCCGCTTCGGGCGCGGCGGCGGGTGGTCTGACGTCCACCCACGAGCCGGTGGATCGTCGCCGGTGCTTGGCGGTGGGCTGGCTGAGCCGGCGGCGCGGCGGTGTTGTTCGGGGGCCGCGGCTGCGCCATGCTCCGCGGGCCCGCCAGCCAAAGGAGGCGCGCCGTGCGAGCTCCGGCCACCGTCGACACGCCCCGATCCCGACCCCACGCGCTGGGCGCGTTGTCCCTCGCGATCGCCGTGGGGCTCGTCCTCGCCCGGTGCGCCAGCGGCGACGGCGGAGGGCGCGACGCGATCGCGCCCGACACCGTCGCCGACACCGCGCTCGCCGACTCCGCCGCGCCTCTCGAGGTCGACGTCTCCGGCGACGCCTGCGCCCCGGCCTGCCCGGTCGCCGCCTGCGCCGCAGATGACGGCTGCGGCGGCCTGTGTCCTCCTTGCCCGGCGGCCGTGAGCTGCGCCGACTGCGCCCTGCGGCTCGAGATCGCGGGCGCCGAGGAGGCCGGCGGCGTCGTCCGCAGGGTCGCCCTGGCCCTCGTCTACGATCCGCCGCCGCAGGCCCCCGGCCCGACCACCGCCGAGGTGCGCCTCGGCGTCACCGGCCCCGGTCGCGTGGTCGGCGTCGCCGTCGGTGACGCGGTCACGGCCGCCGACAAGTCGCTCGCGGCCGACCCGAGCACGGGCGCGGCCTGGGGCGTCGAGGCGGACGGCACCATCCGCGTCGTGATGCTGTCGAACCAGACCGTCGAGGCGGTCGGCGCCGGGACGCTGTGGACCTACGACGTGCTGATCGGCGGCGCCTTCGAGCCAGCGAGCGCGCCGGTCGTGTTCTGGATCCGGCGCGAGGGCGACCCGATCTTCGCGCCGCCCGGCGCCGACCAGGTGGTCGCGGACCCAGCCGTCCAGGCGCCGGTCGCGGTCTGGCCCGGCGCCGCCCGCTGAGCCTCGCCGTCGGACCCCAGCTGCGGTCGCCGCGCCCGGCGCTCTCTGTCGCTTTCTTCACAGCGCCGCGCTGGCCGCCGCCATCAACCTCTGACAGAGCGCACATCGATGTTGTCGGGGGGCCGGGGCTGCGCCATGCTCCGCGGGCCCGTCGCATCGAGGAGGCGCAGCATGGGAACCTTGGACCCCGTCGACACGCCCCGGCCCTGCATCCTGGTGGCGATCGACTTCTCCCCCACGTCGGACAACGCGCTGCAGGTCGCCGCCGATCTCGCCGAGGCGATGAAGCTCCCGCTGGTGCTGCTCCACGTCGTCCACGACCCCGCCAACGCGCCCGGCCGCTACAGCGTCGCGGACGACGGCGAGCACAAGGTGCGCAAGAAGGACAAGAAGCGCTGGGAGAAGCGCGCGCGCACCATCCGCGACGCCGCCGAGGACATGCTGCGCGGGTACCTCGACGCCCGGCGCGCGGCCGCGCCGGATCGAGAGGTGCTCGCGCGCGCCACGCCGGTGCTCGTCGTCGGCACCCCCGCGCCCCGCATCGTCGAGGTCGCGGCCGAGCACGGCGCGAAGATGATCGTGATGGGCACCCGCGGGCGCAGCGCGCTGTCCGGCATCCTGCTCGGCTCGAACGCCAACCGCGTCGTGCACCTCAGCACCATCCCGGTCACCCTGGTCAAGTCCGGCGCGGACGGCAGCGCGAAGCCCGCGGAAGGCGAGTGATGAGCGATCAGGGCGGCTGGCTCCGGCGCGCGATCCCGATGGCCGGGCTGGCCATCGCGCTGCTCGTGGGCTCCGCGGCGTGGGCGGCCGAGAACAGCGCCGCCCCCGCGCCCCCGGACATCGCGTGGTTCGACCTCGCGACCGGGCTCTTCGGCGGCCTCGCCCTCTTCCTCTACGGCATGGAGCGCCTGGCCCACTCCCTCAAGTCGGTGGCGGGTGACCGGATGCGGGCGCTGTTGGCCGCCCTCTCCAACCGCCGGCTGGTCGGGCTCCTCACCGGCGCCATCGTGACCGCCATCATCCAATCGAGCTCGGTCACGACGGTGATGCTGGTGGGCTTCGTGTCCGCCAACCTCATGTCCTTCTCCCAGAGCGTCGCCATCATGCTCGGCGCGGGCATCGGGACGACCATCACGGCCCAGATCATCGCGCTGAACGTCACGAAGTACTCGCTGCTCCTCGTGACCGTCGGCTTCGGCGCGGTGTTTCTGGGTAGGCGCCAGCGGATGCGCGACATGGGCTACGTGGTCATGGGGCTCGGGCTCATCTTCTTCGGCATGACCGTCATGAGCGACGCCATGCGCCCGCTCCGCACCTACGAGCCCTTCATCGGGCTGATGCGCGACATGTCGAACCCCGTCCTCGGCCTGCTGGTCGGGACGCTCTTCACGGCGCTCATCCAGTCCAGCGCCGCCACCCTCGGCGTCATCATCGTCCTCGCCCAGCAGGGCGTCGTCACCCTCGAGGCCGGCATCACGCTGGCGCTCGGCGCGAACATTGGCACCACCATCACCGCCGGGCTGGCGTCGATCGGCAAGCCCCGCGAGGCCATCCGGGTCGCCGTCGGGCACGCGCTGTTCAAGTTCATCGGGGCGCTCATCTTCCTCCCCTTCGTCTCCCCGTTCGCCGAGCTCGTCGTCGCGGTCTCGCCCAGCGGCCCCCCCGGCCTCGCCGGCGCCGAGCTCCTCGCCAGCACCGTGCCCCGACAGGTCGCCAACGCTCACACCTTCTTCGCCGTCACGGTGGCGCTGCTCTTCTTGCCGATCACCGGCCAGTTCGCCCGCCTGGTGACCCGGCTGGTCCCCGACCGGCCTCACCAGATCGAGACGCGGATCATCGAGGCCAAGTACCTCAACGACCTCCTCTTGCGCACGCCGGGCCTCGCGCTCCAGGCGGTCCGCAACGAGCTCGAGCGCATCGGCCGCCGCGTCGGCGACATGCTCGACGACGTGCTCGCGCCGATGCTCGACGGCCCGGCCGAGAAGCTCGACGAGATCGAGCGCCGCGACGAGGAGGTCGACGTCCTCTACCAGCGCATCGTCGAGTTCCTGGGGACGGTGAGCAAGCTCGAGCTGAGCGATCGCGAGATGCAGGAGCTGATGCAGCTGATGCGCGTCGCCAACCACATGGAGACCATCGGCGACGTCATCGAGATCGATCTCGTCGCGATCGGCCGGCGGCGGGCGGAGCTGAGCCTGCACGTCAGCCCGGCCACGCGCGGCAAGCTCCACACGCTGCACGCGGAGTGCGTGCGGCTGGTGCGCCAGGCCGGGCAGGCCGTGGCCGAAGCCGACGCCGAGCTGGCGGGCGCGGTCGTCACCGACAAGCTGGCGATGAACGCCCTGTTCGGCGAGGTCGAGAAGCACCAGGTCGGCCGCCTCGTCGCCGCCGAGCCCCAGCGCCTCGAGGCCTACGCGGTGGAGATGGACATCGTCGACCGCCTCAACCGCATCTTCTACCACGCCCGCCGCATCGCCAAGAACGTGTAGAAGCGTGAGCTGCGGCGGGGGCGGGACACCCGCGGGTGGATTTCGCTCCCAGCTGCCGACGTGCTACCTTTGGTGAGTCCCGAAGAGCGGTAGCTTGGCCGTCGGTCGTCCCTGGCGTACGACGCCACTGCCACGTCGAGCCCGGAACGGCCACAAGCGCCCTCCGGGCGGCGCGCGCGTAGTGGTTCACACTCGCCCCGGGAGCTCCCAGGTCAGGCGCCGCGCCGACGGCGCAACCCCTTGGCCCAGGAGCGACGTCATGACGCGCAGACCCGCCGTTCATCTTGCTCTCGCCGCGCTCGCGCTCGGCGCGTTCACGCCCGCGGCCGGCGCCGCTCCACCCAGCGTCGACGAGGTGATGAGCAGCGCGCCGTCGCCCACCGCGCTCCGCGAGCGCCTGGCGCGCTATGTCCCGGTCGAGCTCGGCGTCGCCGACAGCGCCCTCCCGCCGACCCTCGCCCACATGACTCGGCACCTGGTCGACGCGGCGGACGCCATCGACCTCGTCTTCTGGCAGCAGGTCTCTCCCGACGGATACGCCGTCCGCCAGGCGCTCGCGAGCTCGTCCGCCCCGGGCGCGGCGGACCTCGCCGGCCTCATGGACGTCTCGTACGGCCCCTGGGACCGTCACGCCGACGATCTGCCGCTGTACGGTGGGCGCCCACGCCCCGCCGGCGCGAACTTCTACCCGGTCGACATGACCCGGCGCGAGCTCGACACCTGGGTCCTCGACAACGCCGAGCAGGCGACCAGCGTGCGCAGCGCCTACACCGTGGTGCGCCGCGACGGGGACCGGATCCGCGTCGTCCCCTACTCGGACGCCTACCTCGCGCTGCTCAAGCAGGGGGCCACCGCCCTGCGCGAGGCGGCGGCCGCCTATCACTGCGACGACGGGGCGCGGGCCCGCGGCAAGTGCGCCTGCGACCCGTTCGTGAAGTTCCTCGGCGCGCGCGCCGAAGCGCTGCTCAGCGACGACTACCGCGACAGCGAGCTGCTCTGGCTCGCGCCGAGCGCCTGCCCGCTCGACATCGCCATCGGCCCCTACGAGTACTACGAGGACCGCCTGCTCGGGCTCAAGACGGCCTTCGAGGCGATCATCACGCTGCGCGACGAGGCGGCCACCAAGCGCGTCGGCGCGATCGCGAACCAGACCGGCCACCTCATCGACACCCTCCCGGTCCCCGAGGCGACCCGCGCCCGCCTCTCGCGGCTGCAGCCGGCCACCGTCCTGACCCTCGCCGACCTGCTCTACTCCGCCGGCGACGCCCGCGCGGGCTATCAGCTGCGCGCCTACCTGCTGCCGAACGACGAGGTCGTCCGCCGCGCCCGCGGACACAAGCAGGTCATCCTGGCGAACGTCGTCCGGGCGAAGTTCGACAGCCTCATCGTCCCGCTCGCGAAGCGTGCCCTCAGCCCCGAGGCCCAGAAGGACCTCTCGAGCGACGCCTACCTCGACCTGCTCATCGCCTGGGAGCTCGGCCACGGGCTCGTCCCGAGCCCGATCACCCTGCCGGACGGCTCGACCACCACGGCCCGCCAGCAGCTCCGCGAGCGCTACACCATCATCGAGGCCCTACAGGGGGAGGCCGTCGCGCTCTGGAACTACCTCCAGCTCGCCGACGCCGGGCTCATCAAGGACAAGGGCGGCAAGAAGCTCGCCGCGACCTACCTCGCCGTGCTCCTCGACAGCGGTCGCCTCGCGGCGTCCGAGCCGCAGGCGATGGCGAAGACCATCCTCTTCAACTACCTGACCGATCGCTGGGTCTTCCGCTACAAGCCCGGCGCCCGCGCCTTCGAGGCCAACGCGGCGGCGCTCCCCGAGGCGCTCCGCGAGATCGTCGGGGAGACGGTCGAGATCATGGCGCGCGGCGACTACGACGGCGCCGGGCGGCTGGTCGCCCGCAACGGCATCGTCTCGGCCGCGGTGCGCCAGAAGCTCGCCGATCTGGTCGACGTGCCGCTCGACATCCGACCCCGCTTCCGGCTCGCGAAGACCGCCGCGCCCTGAACCGAGCGAGACCGAGAGCTTCAACGGGCGCTCCCGGTCGTCGCGCGGCAATATCGCATTTGCACAGGAGAGTGGCGAGTCCACAGTGTGCCGGTCCGAGGGCCGCGTGCCGTTGACGGATATCGCAACCGCGGAGGCGTGGTGTGGGGCGGTAATTCCCGTAGGCTTTTGATACTAAAAGGCACTGATCCGCTGACAGGGATCCGCCGCGACCCCCTCGGCGGGTCGGCCGGGGAAACGGTCGCGCGCGAATCGGACAGCTCGGACTGCCGCCAAGATTGCGCGGGCCTGGTGAGGTGTGTAGGTTCGTGCCATTCCAGCGGCGGGAGGAGGGCACGATGTCGAACGAGGTCGAGACGAGCGCGTCGGTCAAGCGGCAGGCCGAGCCTGCGAGCGCCGCGAAGAGCGGCGAGGCGGCCGCGGGCAGCCCTGTGCGAGAGCAGCTCCGGGGGCACGACTTCGCGACGCAGAGCGCGATGTTGAGCCCGGGGGGCGCGGACGCGCCGGTCCAGATGAAGTCCGTCTACCGCGGCATGACCGCGGCCGGGAAGGCGCCTGCGCTCGGCGAGAGCGCCCGCACCCTGGGCGTCCGGCCGGGTGGGGACATCAAGGTCGACGAGAAGGGCGACGTCAAACCGACCGGCGTCAAGAAGAAGGAGGGGATGTCGACCTCCCCCGACACGCCGCTGAACCTGCCCGGTCACCGGCGGCCCAAAGAGTGGGGCGGCACCGGCAAGGACCCGGTCTGGGAGACCAGCGATGGCAGCCTCACCAACGACACCATCCGCTGGGTGCAGGACAGCGGGACCCACGGTACGGTCGAGCCGGCCAAGGAGATGCCCTACGGGACCTACAAGTCCGCGCTCGAGGCGACGCAGGGGTCGTGGGTGAAGAAGGACGCGCCGAAGCCCGAGGCGCCGAAGACCGACAGCCCGGGCGAAGAGAAGGAGGACAAGTAGCCATGGCTTGGCTCTTCAGCCTCTCCGTCGAGTGTGGCCCGAACCCCGACGCCGCCGAGCGCCTCGGGCCGGCGCTCCTCGCCCGCGTCGAGGTCCCGGCGCGGCTCCGGACGTTCAACGACGCGGCCGGCGGCGCCTGGGTCTCGCTCATCGTCGAGGACATCGACGAGGAGGACATCGACGCGGTCGAAGCGCTCGCCGACCGGCTCCGGCTGGTGCTCGCGACGACGTCGCTGCCGTTTCGCTTCGGGCTCGCCGGGATCGAGGTGGACGAGGTCCGCACGTGGCCCGAGCTCGTCGAGGACATCGGCGAGGGCGCGCTCTTTGGCGGCGTCGTCCTCCACAGCGCGCAGTGGAAGGCGCTCGGCGCGCCCCCGGGCTTCGCCCCGCTCGGCGACCACCGCGTCAGCACGGGCCGCGACACCTGAGCGCTCGCCCCGCGCCGGCGCCGCGGGCGCGGGCAGCCGGGGGCCTCAGCGATACGGTGGCCGCAGTTGCTCAGTGCCGCCGCGATGGCCAGCGACAAGGAAGAGTGGGGCCAGTGCCGGAGCGCTCTCTTGCATCGCAAGGCGACCATCTCGCGATGGTGGAGCGCGGGCACCGATCCACATGGCGGCCGGCCTCGGTGGTGTAGCTGGAGGGCGGTAGCGGGGTCGGGGACCCGGACCGCTACCGCGCCACCCTTTGGGCGCTCAGGAGAACTTCTCGTAGGTGCCCCAGCGGCCGCTGCGCGCCTGGGTGATCGCCCACTCCACCGCCACCGGAGACAGCTGATGGGCGAGCCAGGCGAGCTTGCCGACGGGGGTCATCACGGTGCGGCGGCTCCGGCGCATGACGAGGCGGACGATCGCCCGCGCGGCGTCGGCCTGGGTCACGTGGGCCGGCCGGTCGGGGAGCACGAGCTCGCCGTCGGCGGCGAGGATGCGCTTGTCCGGGTCGTGCTCGGTGAAGCCGAGGTGGACGACGCCGACGTGGACCCCGCGCGGGCCGAGCTCGAGGCGCAGGGACTCGGCGAGCCCGGTCAGCGCCGTCTTGCTGGCGCAGTAGGTCGACGCCGAGGGCAGCCCGAGGAGCCCGGCGATGCTCGAGATGAAGACGACGTGCCCGCGGGACTCGGCCAGGTGCGCGGTGGCGGCGCGCGTCACGTAGACGCTGCCGAGGAGGTTGGTCCCGATGGTGTCCTTGCAGACCTCCGGGGAGAGATCGCCGAACTCGCCGCGCATGGACACGCCGGCGTTGTTCACCACGATGTCGAGGCGGCCGAAGGCGTCGATGGCCGTCTGGACCATGCGCTCGGCGTCCTCCCACAGCGCGACGTCGCCGACGACCGCGCGCACGTCCCCGCCGAGGCGGCTCAGGAGATCCGCGGACGCGTTCAGGCGGTCGGCGCCGCGGGCGGTCATCACGACCTTGGCGCCGCGGCGGCTCAGCTCGCGCGCGGTCGCCAGCCCGACCCCGCGGCTCGCCCCGGTGACCAGCGCGACCTGCCCCTCGAGGTCCTCGGCGTGGGGGTCGCCCAGGTGGCCGAAGCGGCGCAGCGCGCCGAGCTCCGAGGCGATCCCGAGAGCGATCGGCGTGCGGACGTAGGCGAGCTCGCGCTCCGCCTTGGCCGAGCTGTAGTAGGCCTCGAGGGTGGCGACCCGGGCCAGCCGCAGGTCGAGCTGGGGCGGGTGTCCGGGGCGCAGCGCGCCGAGCAGCGAGCCGACGGCCCCGACGCCGAGCATCACCGGCTTGGGCAGCACCCAGCGCGGGGGCGGCGCGCAGGCCGCGCGGGCGACCTCGTCGAAGAACGCGGCGTAGGGGAGGTTCTCCCCGCCGAGGAGGTAGGTCTCGCCGCGCTCGCCGCGCTCGGCGGCCGCCACGATGCCGGCGGCGACGTCGGCGGCGTTGGCGAAGTTGCGACCGCCCGGCGGGACCGCCGGGACCCCGCGCTCGAGGTACTGGCGCAGCATCTCGCCGGAGCTCGGGCGCCAGTCGTGGTCGCCGAGCATGAAGGTCGGCGCGACGATGACGGCGTCGAGCCCGCGGTCGCGGACGGCGGCGCGCACGAGCTCGGCGGCGGCGTGCTTCGACTCCGCGTAGGCGAGCCCGCGGTGCGCGTCCGGGAACGGCGAGGCCTCGTCGCCGGGGGCCTCGAGGGTGCCGGGCGCGTGGGCGCTGGCCGAGCTGACGAAGACGAGGCGCGCGACGCCGGCGTCGAGGCTGGCGTCGACGAGGTGGCGCGTCCCCTCGACGTTCACCCGGAAGGTGAGCTCGCGGGAAGCGCCCACGTCGGTGATGGCGGCGGCGTGGACGACCCGCTCGCAGCCGGCGACGGCGGTCGCGAGGCTGGCGGGGTCGAGCAGATCCCCGTCGACCCGCTCGATCTCCAGCCCCTCGAGGGTGGGCGCGGCGGCGCCGGGCTGAACCAGCGCCCGGACCTGCTGGCCGGCGCCGAGGAGCGCCCTGACGATGTGGCTGCCGAGGAGCCCGTCGGCTCCGGTCACGAGCGTGCGCATGTGAACCTCCTCTCTCTCTCTCGATGGAACGTCAGACGCCGCCCAGGACGGGGGTGAGCCCGTGGGAGGCGAAGTCGTCGAGCGCGGCGTCGCGATCGGCGTCGGTGAGCGCCGGCGCCGCCCGGAAGTCGCGGCCGACGCGGGCGTACTTGTCGCGCGCGAGGCCGTGGTACGGCATCAGGTGGACCGGGCCGCGGTAGCCGCGGGCCCGCAGGAACTCGGCGACGGCCCGGCGCGAGGTCGGGTCGGCGTTGAAGCCGGGGATGAGCGGCACCCGCGGGGTCAGCCGCTCGGCGCCGACCCGCGCGAGCAGCGCCGCGAAGTTCGCCAGGATGCGGCGATTGCCGGCGCCGGTGCCGCGGCGGTGGGCCGCGTCGTCGATGTGCTTGAGGTCGAAGAGGAACAGCTCGACCCGGGCCGCGAGCGGCTCGAGCCAGCGCGCGCCGAACGCGCCGCAGGTCTCGAGCGCCCGGTGGAGCCCCGCCTCACCCGCGCGGTCGAGCGCCTCGAGCAGGAACGGCAGCTGGGCGGTCGGCTCGCCGCCGGTGAAGGTCACGCCGCCGCCGGACGCGGCGAAGAACGGCGCGTCCCGCGCGACCCGGGCGATCAGCGAGGCGGCGTCTACCTCCTCGCCGATCACCGCGGTGGCGCCGGTCGGGCACGCGGTCGCGCACGCGCCGCACATTTCGCACGCCTCGCGATCGCGTACAGGTCCGTGATTCACCCACGTCACGGCGCCGACACCGCATGCTGCAATGCAGCGTCCGCACCCCTCGCAGCGGGTGCGCGACCAGCCGATCTCCGGAGCGGGGCGTTGGGACTCGGGGTTGTGACACCACCAGCAGCGCAGCGGGCAGCCCTTGAGGAAGACGGCGGTGCGGATCCCCGGCCCGTCGTGGACCGCGAACCCCTGCACGTCGTAGACGACGCCCACGGCTCAGGCCCCCGCCGCCTGGTGCTCGGTGCGGGCGATGATCTCGTCCTGCACCTCACGGCCGAGGTCGACGAAGTAGCTCGAGTAGCCGCCCACCTTCACCACCAGGTCGCGGTGGGCCTCGGGGTCGCGGCGCGCGGCGCGCAGCGTCTCGGCGGACACGCCCGTCGGCTGGAGCTGGGCCCCCCCGAGGGCGAAGTAGCCGCGGACGAGCGCGACGAACTTGGCGCGCGCGGCGGCCGTCGCGCCGATGGCGCTGGGGTGGAGCTTGAGGTTGACCGAGGCGCCCAGGATGTCCTCGAAGGGCAGGGCGGCGACCGAGCGGAGCGCCGCGGTCACCCCGGCGTGCTCGACGTTGGCGGGGTTGCAGCTGGCGGCGAACGGCGTGGCGGCGCGGCGACCGTCGGCGGTGGCGACCGACAGGCGCCCGTCGATGGTGTGGGTGATCATGCTGATCACGTAGACGACGAACGGGCCGCCGCGAAAGGAGCGGTGCCGCAGCACCTCGGCGGACAGCCGCTGGGTGACGTCGTGGGCGAGCTGGTCGACCGCGGGATCGCCGTTGCCCCAGCGGCCCGGGACCGCGCGGATGGCGGCCAGCAGCGCCGCGCCTTGGGCGCCGACGAAGTCCGCGTCGATGGCCGCGAGGAGCTCGCCGATGGTGCACACCTGGCGCTCGAAGACCAGCGCCCGGATGACGTGCAGGGCGTCGACGAGGTTGGCGATGGCGTTGATGAGCGAGACGCCGGCCAGGTCGTAGCGGGCGCCGCCGCGGGTTACGTCGCGGCCGCGCTCGAGGCAGCCGTCGATGAAGGCCGAGATGAACGGCGCCGGGAGGTGCTCGGCGTAGAGGCGGTCGCGCAGGTTCGAGGCGCGGACGATCTTCTCGACGAAGAAGGCCCCGCGCGCGACGAGGGCGTCGAGTAGGGCGTCGAAGGTCGGAAAGCCGGCGCCGGTAGCCGGGGCCTCGCCGCGGACGGTGCCGGCGAGCAGCGCCGAGTCGCCGTCGCGCAGGGTGACGTCGAGGAGCCGGCTCAGGAGCAGCGCGTTGGCGCTCATGCCGCCGGTGCGCCCGGGGCAGGTGGCCTCGACGCAGCCCATCAGGGCGTAGTCGCGGGCGTGCTCGGGGGCGAAGCCGCGGCGCTCCATGGCGTCGGTGACGACCGGGTCGTTGTAGAGCGAGAAGCTCGAGGCGCCGGCGGCGACGTGCCCGGCGACCGCCGCGAGGAGCGCGTCCGGGGTGCCGGGGTGGACGCGGACCGACAGGTTGGTCACGGCGCGCGAGCGGCCGGCGGCCTCGACGAAGAGGTAGGTGAGCGGGTGGGTGCCGTCGCGGCCGTCCGGGGTCAGGCCGCCGACGGTGACCGGTGAGGAGCCGAGGAAGCGGTGGTAGAAGTGCGCGAGGAGGTTCGACTCCGGGCGCAGGTTCTGGGCCATGATCTTGAGGAGCAGCTCCTCGATGAGCTCGGTGGCGGCGGCCGGGGTGACGCGGCCGGCGGCGAGGTCGGCGTCGTAGTACGGGGCGAGGATCTGGTCGAGGCGGCCGAAGGCGTGGAGGTTGACCGGGTGGGCCAGCTCGACGGCGGTCTTGACGGTCCACAGCGCCTGGACCGCCTCGGCGAAGGTCTCGGCCGGGCGCAGCGGGACGCGGGCGCAGCGGGCGCGCAGGGCCTCGAGGACGGCGCGGCGGGCCGGGTCGCGCTCGCCGGCGAGCTCGCGGTCGACGCGCTGCACGAGGCGGCGGGCGTAGATGATGACGCCGTCGAGCGCGATCTCGCGGGCGTGGAGGAAGGCGCGCTCGGCGTCGTCGGTGGCCGCCGCGCGGCGCACGCGGGTGGCGGCGAGCATCTCTGCGAGGCCGAGGCGGAGCACCGCGTCGTGGTCGAGGATGACGTGGCCCTGCAGCGTCGCGACGGTGGCGCAGGTGGAGACCATCTCGACCTGGCGGGAGGCGCCGCCCGCCAGCGCCAGCACGAAGTCGTGCATGTCGCGCGAGCGCAGCCCGGACGCGGCGAGCTCGGCGTCGAGGCGATCGACCAGGGTCTCGCCGCGCCAGTAGGGCAGGAGGGTGCCGAGGAGCTCGCGCCTGGCCGCGGGGGTGATCTGGAAGGGGTTGACGCGGCGGGTCGGCATGGGGTCGAGGGCGAGGCTCAGCGGGTCGCCGCCGTGGGCGCGGGCGATGCGCTGGCCGCGGGCGAAGTCGGCGAGGCCGCCGCGGCGCGCGAGGTAGCCGGCGGCGCGCAGCGCGGTGCGGGCGCGGGCGCGGATCATGCGCGGGCGGGTGAGCTCGGCCTCGAAGACCGCGTTGAAGACGCCCCGCTCGATGTCGATCGGCACCCCGAGGAAGTGCTCGGTCCAGGCGCCGGCGATGCGGTCGTCCGGGTCGAGGTGGTGGGTCATGTTGCGGTAGACCGCGCGCATGGCGAGGGCGACGCGCACCTCGGTGGGGAGGCCCGAGGTCTCGGTGGCGCGCCAGGCGGCGGTGTAGTGGCGGGCGCGCTCGATGGAGACGTAGGCGGGGCCGGTCTGGTAGCGGAGGCGGAGGCGGGCGATGCGGTCGTCGGTCGCGGGCGCGCGGGCGTTCATCGGGCGGCCTCCGGATCCTCGAGCGCGTCGAACACGAGGTCGACGAGGCGCTCGACGTGCGCCTTGCGCAGCGCGAGGGCCGCGTCCGAGGTCGGGTCGGTGTCGAGGAGGCGCTCGAGGACCGGGCCGAAGGTGAAGCCGGCCACGAGCATCCCGTAGAAGCTGACGAGGAGCTGCTCGGCCGCCATCGCGCCGGAGTGGGTCGCCGGGTAGCGCTCGCGCAGCAGCGCGCGGCCGAGGGCGAGCAGCGGCAGGGTGCGCTCGGCGACGAGGTCGACGTGGCGGCCACCGCCGGCCTCGCGCTGGACGATGCGGACGAAGTTGCGGTTGGCGTGGAGGAAGTCGAGGTAGCCGCCGACGAGCGCGCGCATCCGCTCGCGGAGCGATCCGGTCGGGCGCAGCAGGATGGCGCGCAGGGCGTCGGTCAGCCGCGCGTAGTACCCCTCGAGCAGGCTCTCGAGGAGGCCGTCCTTGCTCTTGAAGTAGTAGTGGATGAGGGCCTTGTTGACCCCGCAGCGGTCGGCGATCTCGCGGGTGGAGGCGGCGTCGAAGCCGACCTCGCCGAAGACGGCGTCGGCGGCGTCGAGGATGCGTTCACGAGGGGGGGCGTTCATGGGCGACTCCGACCGGTGTTAACCGAGCGCCCAAATAATCGTGACCGATCGCCCAAACGTCAAGGTGAATGTGAACGCTGTTCACCGAGGCGTCGCGTGCCGGCCGCGGCGCCCACCGCTCGCGGCGCCCACCGCCCGCGGCGGGCGCCAACCATGGCTCACACGGTGGGCTTGCGCCCGGCGACCACGTACATCATGAAGCCGCCGGCGGTGCGGAAGTCGCCGCGGTCGATGGCGGCCACGACGTCGCGCAGGCTGGCGAGGCCGGCCTGCCACAGGGGCTCGAAGGCCGCCTCGTCGCCGCCCCCGGCGAGGTAGAAGGCGCGGGTGCGCTCGCGGGTGCCGAAGTGGCCGACCCCCTGGCCGGCCCAGCTCCGCAGGGCCTCCACGTGGAGCCGGGACGCCGGGGCGTCGTACGGCGGGTGGAGGGTCGCGCAGGTGTCGCCCGTCCAGATCCGCACCGCCTCGGCGCCGAGCTCGTGGAGGTAGGCGCCGAGGCGCTCACCGACGATGGCGTCGCCGGCCCCGAGGCGCGCGCGCCCCGCGATGCACGTCGCCTCGAAGGCGAACAGCCGGGCCAGCATCTCGTCGCCCGGACCGTGCAGGGCGAGGCGGTTCGAGATCGAGTCGACGAGGTTGTTGGGCTCGCTCAGCAGCACGACGCCGCCCGGGCGGGTGACGCGCAGCATCTCGCGCAGGACCGCGCGCGCGTCGGCGACGTGGATGAGCACCGTCTGGCAGGTGACGACGTCGAAGCGCCCGTCCCCGAAGGGCAGCGTCTCGCCCTCCGACTGCTGGTAGGTGAAGCGGCCCGGGCGGCCGGCTGCGCGCTCGCGGGCGGCGTCGAGGAAGCCCGCCTCGTGGTCGACGCCGACCACCTCGAGGTCCGAGCGCATCACGGTCGCGAGGCGCTGACCCCAGTGGCCGACGCCACAGCCGACGTCGAGCAGCGAGGTCGCCGCGCCCAGGTCGAGGCGCCGCGCCAGGAGCTCGAGGTAGTCCTGGTGCCACCAGGTGTCGCGCCAGTCGCCGCTGAAGCCGACCAGCTTGGCGTACTCGTCCGCCGACCAGCCCAGGTTCTTGTCCTGCCCTCCCATCGCTGCCTCCGGTGCGTGTGCCAGCGACGATCCCAGGCACCGCGACAGGACGCAAGGGGAGGTCAATCCCCGTCGACGCAGCAGCCGCCTAGCTCGACGCCCTCCGGGAGGAGGAACGGCTCGGTGACCGCGCCTCCGATCGACACCAGGACGCCGTCATCCGATGTCCCGAAGATCGCGTCGGCCGTGCCTGCGCACGCGGCGCCGTCGAGGGCCGGCGCGGGGTCGGCGGTGCACGCCATCCCGAACGGGAAGAGCGCGCCGCCGTCGAGGTCGGAGTAGCGGGTCTCGACCCCCGCATCGAGGTCGAGGCCGTGGTGGCCGCAGATGAGGGCGCCGGCGCTCAGCACGGGCACGTTCCACGAGACGTACGGCCACAGCGCCCCCGCGGGCGATCGACCGGAGGGCCACGCGGTGGGGCTCGCCGTCGCCTTGCCGCGCAGGCTGCACGTCGCGTCGGCCTCGACGGCCGCCGGCAGGTCGACGCCGATGGCCTGATTCAGGTAGCAGATGTCGGCGCCGGTGACCGCCTCGCGCCCGCGATAGACCGCGCGGCTGAAGATGAACGGGGCGGTGCCACCCACGTTACCGGGTCCTCCGACCGGAGGCAGGTGGAAGACGCCGTCCTGGCCGCAGTCGAGGACCATGGAGTCGGCGTGCAGCACGGTCTGCTCTCCCTCGCCGGTCGTACACACGAGGCCGACGACGATGGTCGTGTCGCGCACCGCGCCGTTGTGGAGGAGCTTGATCGGCTGGCCGTCGTCGTCGACGCAGTCGAGCTTGGCCGAGCAGAAGATGTCGTTGAAGTCGACGGCGACGTCGAAGAACCCCTGGTTGGCGGGCCGCGCGATCACCAGGTCGAAGCTGACCGGGCTGTCGGCGTTCGCGGTGCACGGCACGTCGCGCCACACCGGGGTCGGGTTGGGGAAGGCGTCGCCAGCGATCGTCAGGCCGTCGCTGTCGACGAGCCAGTCGAGCTCGAGCGTCACGCGGTTGGGGCTCGACGCCGCGTCGCACGGGCCGACGTAGCTCAGCGAGCCGGCGCCGTCGCCGTAGCTCCCGGAGGTGACCTCGGCGGTCCACACGACCTGGGGTGGCTCGTCGTTGTTGGTCACGGTCAGCGTATAGTGAGCGTCGCGGATGTCGCTCAGGTGGAGCGGGGCGACCTGGATGCGGACCTGCTGTCCGACGTCGCCAGCGTGGTGGGTCGCGTCACAGCCGAGGAGCAGCAGGCACGCCAGCGCCGCGCCGCGAGTGGGTAGGTTCTTCATGGTTCTCTCCTGGCCGGGCGCGGGACGCCGGCACCGTGGAAGGTGTGCGCTCACTGGCAGATCGGGGGGCCGAGGATCAGGACGCCGTTCTGGTTGTCACAGGTCGCGTGGCCGTCGGGCTCGCGCCAGCAGCGCACGCTGTGGAGGGTCGGGGCCTCGCCTGGCAGGCCGGGGGCGCTCACGACCCCGAAGAAGTACTCGACGCCGTCGTGCTGGGCGGCGAAGTCGACGCGGCCGACGCGGCCATCGACGAGGCGGATCTCGAGCCCGTCGACCGCGCCGTCGAAGCCGTTCCACGAGCTGTTGGTCTGAACGCTGATCATCTCGATCTGCTGGTCGCCGAAGTCCGTGACGAGCTGAGCGAGGGTCTTGCCGGCGAAGGTCATCCCTTCATCGGTGGAGTAGCGCGCCCACCTCCCCGTCGTCGCGTGTGTGCCGTAATTGTTGGTGAACTTGGCGTGGTACCAGCTCGACACGTCCCCCGACCCCGTCGGCCGCGTGTAGATCTGCAGCCACCAGTCGCGCCCGGCCGGCGTGCCGTCAGGCCGCTTTGTGAAGTAGCTGATGGCCGCCAGGTCCGCGATGGTGAGATCCGGCGCCTCGCCCGGGAACAGCGCCGACAGGGCGTCTCCATCCTTCAGGTAGCGGGCGTGCCAGTTGGACTTGCCGCTCGCCGGCCCCTGCCAGGCGTCCGTCCCGAACCCCGGCGCAGCGTCGCCGACCAGCACCCGGGGGTGCTCCTCGTCCGGGACCTCCCACGGCGCGACCTGGATCTTGCCGCCCTCGGCCACGAAGTCCACGCGCCCCACGCTGCCGTCGGTGAGCGTGATCTCGAGCCCGTCGAGCCCGCCGTCGAAGCCGCCCCAGCCGCTGTCGGTGTGGAGGCTGATCATCTCGACCAGCTCGGCCCCGTGGACCCCGACGAAGGCGTCGAAGGACTGGCCGCCGAAGGTCATCCCGGCGTCGGTCGCGTAGCGCGTCCAGGCTCCGGTCGCCGTGTGCGTAGCGTAGTCGTTGGTGTAGCGGGCGTGATACCAGCTGCGGGCGTCGTTGGTCCCGGTCGGTCGCGTGTAGATCTGGATCCACCAGTCCCGACCGGCCGGCGTGCCCGTCGGGCGCTTGGTCGAGTACGCGATGCGCGCCAGGTCCGAGACCCTCATGGTCGCCGCCTGGGTGGGGAACAGGACCGACAGGGCGTCCCCGTCCGCGAGGTAGCGCGCGTGCCAGTTCGACTTGCCGCTCGCCGGCCCCTGCCAGGAGTCCGGGCCGAAGCCGTCGGGCGCGTCGCCGAGGGTGACGCGCGGGACGGTCTCATCCGGAACGTCTGATGGCATCACGGTGACCGTCGTCGTGCCGGCCCAGGCCCCGGCGGTGGTCAGCGTGAGTCCGATCAGCGAGGACGCGGCGAGGCTGAGCCTCAGAGCGGTCCGTGCGCGAGGCCGCGCGGGGGCGAGTGCGTGGGACATCCTGTCCTCCGAGGGCGAGAGGTGATGCGCCGCCACCTGGCGGCACTTTCGATATTCGTAAGACGCCCGCGGCCACCTCTTGTCGAAAGGCGGTCGCGGCGAGGCGGCGCCGCAAGGCGGCGACGACCGCCGCTCAGACACGGCTGTGGCGCTTTCGGATGCTGGCCCGACCCCGCTACACGGGCAATCGGCGCCGAAACCGCGACGAACTCGGTCGATTAGCTGCGATAAATGATGTTGATGGGTTCGGTGTATGATTCCGACGAGATGGTCTGCGAGCGAGGATCACCCGGCGCCGTGGGCCTGTCAAGCGTGATTGTGCGAACAAGGCCCCGAGATCGGCGCGCTGTCGATTCCGGTTCGCGCAACCGATGGCCCTGCAAGCGCCAATGGGCGCCGAACTACGCGCTCTTGCGGCGCTGGTGCAGGCGCAAGTCGGCATTGCGGCAATTGTAAGAGCCGGGGTTCATATTTGGCATTATTCGCAATCCTCGCCGTCTCCACCGGGGGCCGCTCGGGCGATTTTCTTCCGCTGACATCCGCTCCGGGCTTGCCTAGACTGGCGGCCATGAAGCTCCGCATCACCACGCTCCTCCTCGCCTCCGCCCTGGCCTGCGCGCCGGCCTGCAACGCGTCGTCGACCGCCGGGTCGGACACCGGCGTCGCCGACGTCTCCGAGGACGTCACCGACGCCCTCCCGGGCGACGTGTCGGGCGACACCCTCTCGGAGCCGGACAGCGGGTCGGATGGCGACGCTCCCGAGGACACCGGCGCGCTGGACACCGCGGTCGCGGACGTCGCGGACACCGCCGTCGCGGACACCGCCGTCGCCGACACCGCCGTCGCCGACACCGCCGTCGCCGATGTTAACCCGGGGGAAAAGGCGACCGTCTGGGGCACGATCCTCGGGACCAGCTGCGGCGGGCTCGAGGCGGAGATCGCCTCGCCGGCGCCGAGCTTTCTGACCTCGACCTGGGAGATCGACGTCGCGACCTTCGACCCCGACCTGCTCGACACCGGCCCGGCGTATCGCTTCTCGCAGCCCAACGCCGGGGGCAGCTCGAAGTGCTCCGAGGTGATGAGCCTGCAGTGGATCATCGCGTGCGAGGACGCCGATCTCTATAAGATCGAGACGGCGATCAGCTACGACACGGTCGGATCCATCACCGACTACGAGGTGCTCATCGGCGGTGACAAGGTCGGCGTCTCGGTGACCCGCGCCTACCTCGGCCCGACCGTCACGGAGTACGACACGGCCAAGGCGACGACCCTGCTGGAGAAGAAGCTCGCGGGGATCAACGAGAGCAGCGCGAACGTCTCCGCCGAGGACGCGTGGGTGAAGCAGATCCTCTACGTCTGGACCCTCCGCGCCGACTGGGTCCCCCTCCTCGAGGAGGCCTGGGACGCCCTGTCCGCCGACCTCAAGGCGGACACCATCGTCCTCGTCGCGGTCGAGTCGGGCACCGAGTACATCGTCAAGGACACCTGCGACGACGCCCAGTAGCGCTCTCGTCGGCGCCGCCCGCCCCTCTTCGCACTGCGTGAGTGACGCCGCGGATCCCGTCCGGGCGCGTCTCTGGGGGCCCCGTGCGATCGCAAACACCGCGAAGTTCTTGCGCCGTTCCTTGACCCCGACGCGGCGGCGCACCGAAGATGCCGGTGGGGGGACGCTCGTCGGGATGGGCGTACCGAAGCTTGGGGGGGACGTCCGTCCGGATGCGGGCGTGCCGAAGAGACCATCGGGTTATCTTGGGGGGAATCATGGTCGTCAGGTCTTGGCAGCGGTGTCAGTGGCTCTCTGTCATGTTGGTGGGTGGCGTCGCGCTCGCGCTCGCGCCCAACGCACGCGCGGCGTCGAATGACCCGCCCTTCGAGTGCGACGATCAGTTCGGCCAGTGCGGGACGCCGAACCAGTCGGGTGGTGGAGGAGGCGGCGGCGGGGGCGGCAGCATCCTCATCAACAACACCGACCTCGGCGACACCTACCAGAACGCCGACGACTACGACGACGACGGCGTCGAGGACCCGTTCGACAACTGCGTCCGGGCCGACAACGTCGACCAGGGCGACTCGGACGGCGACGGCGTCGGGGACGCCTGCGACAGCTGCCCCGGCGTGCCGAACCTCGATCAGCTCGACCTCGACGGCGACGGCGTGGGGGACGCCTGCGACGACGATCTCGACGGCGACGGCGTGGCGAACCTGGCAGACAACTGCCCGGGCGTGGCGAACCCCGGGATCGGTGGGGTCCAGGCCGACACCGACGGCAACGGCACCGGCGACGCCTGCGACGGCGACATCGATGGCGACGGCACGCCGAACCTGACCGACGCCTGCCCGCTCGACGCCACGATCAGCGCGCCCCGCGAGGATCAGCTGTCGATCTGCTTCCCGGACATGGACGGCGACGGCGTCAGCGAGGTCGACCCGCACGCCGCCGACGGCTGCCCGACGGTCTTCGATCCCGACCAGCTCGACACCGACGGCGACGGCCTCGGCGACGCCTGCGACGGCGACATCGACGACGACGGCGTGCCGAACACCATCGACAACTGCCAGGGGCTGGCCAACCCGGAGCAGCTCGACGCCGACCGCGACGGCCTCGGCGACGGCTGTGACGCCAGATACTGCTTCGTGGTCCTCGGCGACTCCGCGAACTGCCTCGATCCCGGCGCCCCGCTGACGGTGTACAGCCCGCCGATGCTCGGCCGGGTGGACGATCCGCTGCGCCTGCGCCTGTTCATGAACCGCCAGAGTGAGGCGATCACCTTCCGCTGGGACATCGTCGAGGCGCCGGCGGGCTCCCGCGCGAGCGTCTCGTCGCCCGACGGCAGCGTCGGCTACTCCTCGCCCTTCGAGTATCGCTACCTCGACGATCAGACGCCGATCTTCACCCCGGACGTCGCGGGTACGTACCGCGTCCGACTCCAGGTGCGGACCATCTGGGAGGACCGGATGACCGCGCAGCTCAACGCCGAGGCCGAGTACACGACCACCGTGACGGTCTCGGGCGCGCTGAGCACGCAGCCGGGGGAGGGCTGCTCGGGCGCCGGCGGGACCGGCGGCGCGCTGCTGCTGGGGCTCCTGGCGCTGCTCGGGTTCGCGCTGCGCCGCCGCGGGATCGCTTGACCGGGGTAGGTTGAGGGTGACCAACCGTGAGGTGCTCTCGGTGTTGACGCTGTGCGTCCCGCTGCTGCTGGGGGCCGCGCCGGGCTGCGCGGACGACGCGCTCGATCGCGTGCGGGTCTGCGGGGATCTCTCGGTCCCCGCGGACCTCGTCGCGGTGCGGGTGACCGTCCTCGACGAGGCGCTGACCGAGGTCGCCGGCGGCGTCGTCGACCTCGACGGCGACGCCCCGCGGCAGCTCCCGGTCGACGTGGCCGTGACCCACATCGGGGGCCGCCGCGTCATCCGCGCCCAGGCGATCGGCGCCGCCGGCGTCGAGGTCGGGCGCGCCGAGGTCTACGTCGCCAACGGAGGGGGGGACGCGATCGTCGTCAACCTCGCGCGCGACTGCCTGGGGCAGGTCTGTGCCGCTGGGCAGACCTGCCGCGACGGCGCATGCACCGTCACCCCGGACGCCGCCGATCCCGATCTTCGCTGCGATGCACCGGCGGTTTATCCGTGATTATGTCGAGCCGTAGTACTGCACATGCTGCGGCGCACACGCTCGCGATCGGGGTCGCGCTCGCCCTCGTCGCCGGCTGCACCGACGTCGGGCTCTACAGCGACACCCGCCCGCGGACCGAGGCGGATCGCGTGACCCTCACCGGCCGCGTCTGCGCCGAGGATCCCGTCACGGCGCGCTACCCGGTGCGGGTCGTGCTGCTCGTGGACCAGGCCCAGGGGCCGCTGTTCTCGGACTTCGATCCGGCCGGGCTGCGCGTCGAGTCCCTCGGCGCCTTCGTCCACTCGGCGCTGACCTCGCCGGCGACCGCGCTGGCGGTCGTCGGCTACGCGGGGCGCGCCCGCACCCTCGCCCCGGCCGAGGGCGGCTTCACCCGCAACCCCGGCGCGCTCCTCGGGGCGCTGGCGCAGCTCGACCTGCCCGAGCCCTGCCTCGCCGCCGGCCAGTGCCGCGACTACCTCGACGGGCTGCGGACCGCGCGGGCGCTGATCGAGGGCGACATGGCCTCGCTCACCGCTGGCACCCGGGTGCTCACGCAGTACGTCGTGATCCACCTCGCCGCCGGCCCCCAGGTGCCGCTCACCGCGGTCGGCCCCGACGGCGCCGCGTGCGATCCCGGTGACCGGGTCGGCTGCCAGCGCCGGCGCGAGGTGGCCGAGGTGACCGAGCTGCGCGAGGCGGTCGGCGACGCCGGCGCGGCGGGGCTGCGCTACCACGTCGTCCAGCTCCCCGCCGACCCCGATGCGACGGTCAACGACGCGCTCGCGGTCGGCCTCAGGCAGATGGCGCTGGCCGGGCGGGGGCTCTACCAGAGGGTCGGCGCCGTCGGCGCCCTCGACACCGGCGCGCTCGATCTGCTGAACGTGCGGACCGAGCTCCGCGCCAAGCACCTCGTCGTCGCCAACATCAACGCCAAGCCCACGGCCGACGGCCCGGTCGTCGACAGCGACGGCGACGGGCTCAGCGACGCCGAAGAGGCGATCGGCGGGACGTCTCCCGGGGCGGCCGACAGCGACGGCGACGGCATCGGCGACCTGGTCGAGGTCCTCGTCGGCCTGCGCCCTCTCGAGGCGGACACGCCGGTCGCCTGCCAGCACCTCCAGGTCGGCCAGGACTCCGATCGCGACGGCCTCTCGGACTGCGACGAGCGGCTGCTCGGGACCGACCCGAGCCTCGTCGACACAGACGGCGACGGCGCCCCCGACCGGCTCGAGCTGGTGAGCCAGCTCGACTACCTCCACCCCGACGCCGAGGGGGACGCGGACGGCGACGGCACCTCGAACGGCGTCGAGCTCCAGCGTCGGACCGACCCGCGCTCGAGCGACGCCGCGCGCGACCTGAGCGACGGTTATCGGTACACCATCGTGGACGAGGGGATCGTCGAAGAGCGCCTCGCCCAGCGCCTGCAGAAGCTCCAGGGGGTCGAGATCGTGACGGTCAGCGACGGGACGACCCCGGGGCTCGGGCTCATCGAGTGGTTCCCGAACCTCGGCGCCGTCCGCTGGCGGGACCCCGTCGAGCCCACCACTGGCCCCCTCGTGGCGATCGCGGCGGGCGGCGAGTTCGACGTCCCGGCCGCCTCTTTCGCCCCCATCCAGGGCGACAGCGGGCGCTGGATCCGCGTCGTCGTCGACCCGACGCTGCTGCCCGCGACCGACGTCCACGAGGGCGTGCGGGTCTCTCTGCGCGCCCGCAACTGCCTGACCTGGACCGTGCGCAACGTGCGCCTGCTGGCGACCGCGGCCCTCGACGTCGACCCCGACCAGGTCCGCGGGCACAACGAGGTCCTCGTCTACTTCGCCGAGGCCCCCGAGGAGCGCGTCGCCATCCCCGGCCCCGTGCGGATCGCCGCCATCCCGTTTCGCTACGCCCCGCCCGCCGCGCGCGAGCCGGCTGGCGCCGAGATCCTGGTGTTCGACGGCGAGTTCGTCACGCCGCGCGCGAACCCGTGACCGATTGACCTACCCGCCACCGCGACGGTGGCCTGCCCGGAGACTTCGATGGAAGACCTGAAAGCCTGGTTCGACAAGGGTGGCCCGATGATGTGGGTCATCCTCGGCCTCTCGATCATCGGCTGGATCATCTTCGTCGAGCGCGCCTTCGTGCTCTACTGGATGCACCGCCTGGCGTCCGGCGCGTTCATCAGCCGGGTCATCGCGCTCGTGAAGAAGCGCCGCTTCCGCGAGGCCCTCGACGGCTGCAACCTCAAGACGCGCCACCCGGTCGTGAAGACGATGCGGGCGGGGTTGCTGCGCGCCGACCGTCGGGTCAGCGAGATCGAGCGCGGGATGGAAAAGGAGATGCTCGACGCGCTGCCCGAGATGCAGAAGCGCATCGGGTTCCTCGCGGTCCTCGCCAACAGCGCCACGCTGCTCGGCCTGCTCGGGACCATCTTCGGGCTCATCAAGGCGTTCAACAGCGTCGCCAACGCCGACGCGACCGCGCGCCAGATGGAGCTCACGAGCGGCATCTCCGAGGCTATGTACACGACGGCCCTCGGCATCACCGTGGCGGTCCCGCTGCTCTTCTTCCATCACTTCCTGACCCGCCGCTCCGAGGAGATCCTCGAGGAGGTCGAGCGGGGCGCCACCTCCCTCGTCGTGGCCCTCGGCGGCGACCCCGAGGCCAGCTCGCCGCCGCCGCCCGAGGTGGCCCCGGTCGGCGCCGCTACTGACGCCGTGCCGGCCTGACGGGAGCGACGCGCGTGTTCGACACCTGGCGCCACAAGCGGACCGAGCCGCCCGAGCCGAACCTGATCCCGGTCATGAACCTCATGATGACCCTGATCCCGTTTCTGCTCCTCGGCGCGTCGTTCTTCCATCTGGCGGTCATCCCCACCTCGACCTCGCAGCTCACGGCGCACGACAGCGACGTGCCGAAGACGCCGCGGCAGGTCTCGGTGAGCCTCGTCATCAACGCCGACGGCTTCAACGTCACCGCCGCGAGCACGAGCCTCGATCCGGAGGAGCTCGCGACCATGGCGACGGTGATCCCGAGGCCGGCCGGCGGGGCATACGACATCGCGGCGTTGCAGAGACACCTCGCCGGCATCAAGCACGCCTACCCGGCGAGCAACACCATCCTCGTGTTCCCCAACGACGACCTCGACTACCAGCAGCTCGTCGACATCCTCGACGCGACCCGCGAGGAGATCATCCGCGGCGACAACGGCGCCAAGACGCGCAGGCCCCTGTTCCCGGTGAGCGTCTTCAACCGCCTCGTGCCGCCACCGCCCGAGCCGGAGCCCGAGCCGGCCGAGGGAGCCGACCTCGAGCTCGACGGTGGGACGGTCGCGCCGGACGGGGCCGAGGCGCCGGCGGGGGAGGGCGAGTCAGCGGGCGACGCGGCGGCGCCGCTCGAGGGGGGCACGCCATGATCAGCCTGCGCACCGCCCGCAAGAAGCGTCGCGCGGCGAGCCTGATACTCACGCCGCTCCTCGATATGTTCACGATCATCCTGATCTTCTTGATCATCAGCTTCAACACCGAGGACTACGGCTTCACCCTCAACAAGACCATCAAGCCGCCCGAGAGCACGGCGCAGTCGATCTTCAAGCGCGGCGTGGACGTCGCCATCACCCGGGCCGGGGTCGACGTCGAGAAGGTCCGCGTGCTGCCGCTCGCCGACGGCAAGGCCGCGCCCGAGGCCTACGAGAGCCGCCTCGCCGAGCCGCTCGTGAAGCGCTTCAGCGAGATCTACCAGGAGCGCTTCGCGGCCGACGACGTCCGCCCCGACGAGGTCGGCGACGACGAGGAGCTCGAGGTAGAGGACGACGCCATCCTGATCATCCAGGCCGACAAGGACCTGGACTACCGAACCATCCACCTCGTGATGAACTCGGCCCGCGAGGCCGGCTTCTTCAAGTACCGACTGGCGGTGATCCGCAAATGAGCAGGACAATGACCCTCTGCACGCGCCTGGCCCTGGCCGCCGCGCTGGCCCTCGGCCTGCTCGCGGCGCCGGCCCTGCTGCCGCCGTCTCCGGTGACCCTCGCGGTCGCCCACGCGGCGGCCCCGGGACCCACCAAGCCCCCGCGTCGGGCGCGCCGCGCGCGACCTCAGCCCCAAAAGCCCGCACCGGCGCCGAAGGTCACGCCGAAGGCCGGCGAGGCGCCCGACGACGGCGCGGTCGAGGAGCCGACGCTCAAGCGGTCCAACCGGATGGAGCTCGACGCGCGCCTCGTCCGCGGTGAGGCCGCACGCTCCGGCGCCGTCTACCTGTTCCAGCGCGCCCCGCGGCGCCTGCCGCCCCTCGTCGACCTCCACCAGAGCTGGCTCGACGAGATCGTCGTGCCGGTGCTCGGACCGGGCGCTCGCGTCCCGGCGCCCGCGACGGCCGCCTCGGCCCCCGCCCCGGCCGCGGCCCCGTGAGCGACCTCGCCCCCGGCACGCGGCTCGGCCGCTACGAGCTCATCGAGCGGCTCGGCGTCGGCGGCATGGCCGAGGTGTGGGCGGCGCGCCAGCGCGGCGTCGGCGGCTTCGAGCGCCGGGTGGCGCTCAAGCGCATCCTGCCCCGCTTCGCCGGCGACCCGGCCTTCGTCGAGCGCTTCGCCGCCGAGGCCCACCTCGCAGAGACCCTCTCCCACGCCCACATCGCCTCGATCTACGCCCTCGAGGAGGTCGACGGCGAGCTCGTCATCGCCATGGAGCTGGTCCGCGGCGAGACCCTCCAGAGCATCATCCGGCGGGCCTGGGAGCTGACCGGCGCGCCGGTCCCGCCGGCCCTCGCCGCCGGGGTCATCGGGCGCGTCTGTCGTGCACTGCAGCATGCCCATACCCTGGGTGATCCTGCGGGTCGTCCGCTTGGGATGGTGCATCGCGATATCAGCCCGTCGAACGTGCTCCTGGGGTACGGCGGGGAGGTGAAGCTGGTCGACTTTGGCATCGCGCGTGCGCTCTCGGCGTTCACCGCAGGGATGGCGGGCAAGGCCGGCTACACGTCGCCGGAGCAGGCCAGGGGCGACGAGGTGGATCCGCGCGCGGACGTGTTCTCCGCCGGCGTCGTGCTGTGGGAGCTCCTGACCGGGATGCGCCTGTACGGCGGGATGGAGGCCGCGGCCACCCGTGCCGCGGTCTGCGCGCCCGAGCCCGCGCGCCCGGTGCTCGAGGCCCGCCCCGGGCTCCCGCCGGGGCTCGCGATGGTGGTCGGGCGCGCCCTGCAGAAGGACCGCGCCAAGCGCTACCCCCACGCCGCGGCGATGGCGAGCGCCCTCGAGGCCTGCGCCCGGAGCCTCGACGACGGAGGCGACCACGGCGTCGCCGAGCTGATGAACCGGCTGTTCAAGGACCGCATCGAGCGTTGGGACGCCCTGCTCGGCGCACCCGCACCGACGCCCGCCGCCGCCCGTGCTGACGCCCCCGCGCCCGCTGACGCTGACGCACCCGCGCCCGCTGACACACCCGCGCCCGCTGACGCACCCGCGCCCGCTCTCGCTGAAGCACCCGCTGACGCTGACGCCCCCGCGCCCGCTGACGCTGACGCGCCCTCGCTCGCTGACGCCCCCGCGCCCGCCGACGCTGACGCGCCCTCGCTCGCTGACGCACCCGCACCGAGATCGGAAGAGCACAC
>PHBI01000066.1 GCA_002841945.1 Deltaproteobacteria bacterium HGW-Deltaproteobacteria-14 | reverse complement strand
GCCATGGGTGCGCGCGAAGCGCCGCTGACGATGACGTCGAGGGGGGCGTCGACGCGGTGGTCGCCACGATCGATCCGGACGGCGCGGGGGACGACGCGGGACCGGGAGAGGACACCGCGGTCGCGGTCGACACCGAGCCGCCGATCCCGGGCTCGGCGCGGCGCGCCGAGCTCGACACCGCGCTGGTCACCATGGGCTACGCCCTGCCGCCGGAGGAGTGTCGGTCGAGCGATCCGGTGGTCGAGGGGGCGTTCATCGACGCGATCGCCCTGCTCGACGGCGGGCGCGTCGGCAGCGCGCGGGACGCGGACGCCAAGGCGCTCGCGGTGCTCGACCGGGTCGCAGGGAGCGCCCGGCGGGCCGCCGAGTACTGGGTGCTGGTCGCCCAGGCGCGGCTCTACGCGGGCAACAAGCCCTCGACCGTGCTCGACGCCGCCGCGCGCGCGGTGGCGCTGTGCAACGGCTGGGCGGCGACCCACAACGCGGTCGGCAACGCGCACATGCGCCTCGACGAGAACGAGCTGGCGACGGCGGCCTATCGGCGGGCGGCGGAGCTCGATCCGAGCTACGCCGCGCCGCGCTTCAACATCGGCCTCATCAAGCTGAAGGCGAACGACTTCGAGGGCGCGATCCGGGCCTTCACCGAGGTCATCGGGCGGAGCCCGGACCACGCCAACGCGCGGCTGCTCCGCGGCCAAGCCTACCTGCACGAGAAGCAGTGGGACCGCGCCGTGGCCGACTTCAAGGCCGAGACCGACCGCGACTCGACCAACGCCCGGGCGTGGCTGCTCCTCGGGCAGGCCTCACAGCAGAGCGGCGACGACGCGGCGGCGCAGGTGGCCTATTGCAAAGCAAAAGAGCTCGGCGCGGCGGCCGCGAATACCCTCTGCCCCGATACCCCGTAGCTCGATCGCGGCAGTGCGGTGGGCGAGCTCGGGCGCCCCGTTCGGTGGGTGAGGAGTGCCGACGGGACGCCCGCACTCCCAGCCCGCGGGGATACGCCTGCACTCCCAATGGGATACACCCGCGCTTCCAGTGGGGGGGGGGGCACGGGCGTACTCCAAATTGGGACGGCCCCTCGCCCCGGCGGGCTACTGCATCAAGGCGTCGAGATCGGCGGCGGCGATCGTGAAGTCCGGGGCCTCGGCGAGGACGCCCTCGAGCTCGCGCTTGGCCTCCTCCTTGTCCCCCCGGTCCTTGGCGTCGAGGGCCTTGCCGTATCTGACCGCCGTGGCGGTGGTGAGCTTCTTTGGCCGCCGCTTCGTCGGGGTCGCGGCGCCGGTGCGGGTGCGGGGGCGCGCCTTGAAGTCCTCGAGGGCGTCCGAGGTGAGGAGCTTGTGGAGGTCCCCGGCGAGTTTGGTCTCGAGGATCAAGAACTCCTCGGGCTTGCCGACGGCGCCGAAGGAGCGCACGACGCGCCCGGTCTCGGTCTCGATCACCCGGGCGTCGACCCGCAGCGTCCCCATCAGGTCGAAGTAGCCACCGAGGACGAGGTACTTGGCGCCGAGGAGCTTGCCGATCCGCGCCGCGGTCTGCTTGTCGATCTTGGTGGTCTGGTTCAGCTCGAGCTCCGCGATCACGTCTTGGAGCCGCTCGCGCTCGACGATCCGCACGCCGTCGAGGTCGCTGAGGTCCGAGATGAGCATCTGGGCCAGCCCCTTGCGGAGCAGCCCCATCTCCTCGGTCTTGCCGCTGTAGTCGAAGTACAGCACCGCCAGGGTGGGGCTCTTGTCCGCGGCCTTCTTGCCGGGAGCGGCGGCGAGGGCCGGCGCGGCGAGCGCGAGCAGCGCCAGGGGCAGGGCGAGGAAGGTTGTGGCGAGGCGAGGGTTCTTCATGGGGGCGTCTCCCGAGGTGGCGCACAGGATAGCAGCTTCGGTCGGTTGGTTGGGTGCGGGCGGGCGAACGTCGGCGACGACCCGCCGTCTTGGTTTGGTTTCGCCGCCGCCTGGCCCGCTTCGCGTTTGGCCAGGCGGGCCTTTGAGGTCTCCTTCGCGGGGTGCGGGGCGCAGCGCCCGGCGTCGGTCGGGGACCTGCCGTACTGGGTTGGACACCCAGCGCGGGTGGTCTCGGCAATCGGCATGATCTACGGTCGTGCCGCGGAAACAGGAGATGATCATGGCTCGCCCCGGACTGCGCCTCGCGCTCACGACCCTCGCGCTGCTGCTCGCCACGGCGCCGGCCCGCGCCGGCGAGACGCTGACGATGGCGGTCGCGTACTTCGACAACAACACCGGGCAGCCGAGCCTCGAGGGGCTGTCGCGGGGGCTCGCGGACATGCTGCTCACCGACCTGTCGGTGGCCAAGGAGCTGACCCTGGTCGAGCGCGCGCGGCTCAACGCGATCCTCGACGAGCTGAAGCTCGGGCAGTCGCAGGCGATCGATCCGAAGACGGCGCAGAAGATGGGCAAGCTCCTCGGGGCGGACCTGATCCTGACGGGATCCATCAGCGCGGTCGAGCCGACGCTGCGGGTCGACGCGCGCATCATCACCGTCGAGACCGGGGAGATCCTCGCCACGGCGAAGGCAGACGGCCCGAGCGCGGAGTTCTTCACCGTCGAGGCGGACCTGGTGAAACGCTTGCTCGACGCCATCGGGGTCGCGCTGACGCCGATCCAGAAGCTCCAGGTCGGCAAGCCCCCGACCCGGTCGCTGCCGGCCCTCAAGAAGTACGGCGAGGCCCTCGAGGCGGCCGACGCGCAGGACCCCGCGGCTGAGAAGCGCGCCCTGCAGGGGGCGCTGCAGGCCGATCCCACCTTCGCCCGCGCCCAGCAGCGCCTGGCCGATCTCGAGCAGCGCCTCGCGGACCTCGAGAAGCGCACCGCCGTGGTCGAGTCCGCCGGCGGCCTGGTCATCAACCCGACCCGCCCCATCGACTGGTGGGGCAACCACAAGATCCACCTCGAGCGGGGCGAGGTCGCGACCGCCCTGGCGGACCTCCAGGGGATGCTGAAGGCCGCGCCGAAGGGGCTCGACGGGCTCCTCGCCTACGCGACCCACGTCATGGCGACCGCAGGCAAGGCGCCCGCCAGCGCCGACGTCCGCCGCTTCGCCCCGGAGGTCGACGCGGCCGAGGCGGATCTGGTCGCCGCGCTGGTCAGCAAGGACACCGCCGCCGCCGACGCGCTGTCGGCCAAGCTCCTCGCCAAGCGCCCCGAGGATCCGCGCGCGGTCTGGCTGCGCGCGCTGGCGCTCGGGCCCGGCGTCAACCCGAAGCCGACCGCCGACGAGCGCGCCGAGGAGCTCGGGCACCTCGACGAGCTCGGGCGTGGGGACGTGGCGAAGGCCCTCGACGCGCAGTTCGTGGCCAGCGAGTCGGTCAAGGGCGCGCGGGAAGGGATCGCCGAGCGGCTCGCCTACTACGGCGAGGCCATCCCCAGCTGGGGTCTGCGCCGGCGCCTGCTGGTGATGCCACCGGTGACGACCTCCTTCGACGGCTGCTGCCGGCTCGAGGTGCGCATCGCCGAGCCGTCGCCGCGGGACGTCACCCTGACGCTGCCCGACAAGACCGTGCTCCCGTTGACCTTCAAGCCCTACCGCAACGCCGCGGGGGAGGCCGCGATCTTCGAGGCGAAGAAGGATCGCGACGCGGTCTGGCCGTCCGGAGCCCTGCGGGTCACCCTGCGCTACGTCGACGGCAAGGGGCGCAAGGTCGAGACCGCGTTTGGGGCGTGGTTCGGGACGGCCGCGGGCCTCAACGACAACAACTGGCGCAACCTCAACTACTCGATTTGGGCTCAGAGAGACCGGCCGGCTCAGCAGCTCGTCGACGCCATCGGCCGCATCTGGACGGCGCCCAAGGCGACCAACCACCACGCCCTGCACATGCAGCCCTACTGGGAGGGCCCGCCCGGGGCGTGGGGGAGCCCGGTCTGGTGGCGCTCGCCCGAGGTGAACCGCACCGGGTTCGAGCGCCCGATCGCGCTCCGTTTCACCGGTAAGGGCGGCGGCTGGGGGGTGCTCGGGCGCGCGGAGTGGACCTGGGAGCGCCGGGCGGGCGAGCGCCAGGGCCAGATGAAGGTCCCGTTCGAGTCGCTGTCGCAGGAGTTCGGCGTGGGCGGGACGCCGTGGTACCCCTACCCGGAGGGCAAGCTGATGGTGCTGCTGACGGTCGGCGAGCTCGAGCAGGCCGTCGATCTGTCCCTCGACCTCGGCTTCAACGGGACCGCCGAGCGCGGCTGGCGCGCGCGCCTCAGCGGCCGCAACGGCGACTACTACTACGCCTACCTCCTCGCGGCGGCCCACCGGACCCGCCACCGGGAGGCCGAGATGCGCGCCGGCGCCCGGTGGCTGCCGGACAACGACGACGCCCCGTGGATCGCCGAGCTCGTCGCCTACGTGGTCGGTGAGCGCTCGCTCGGCGAGCTGGTGGCGAGCGCCGAGGAGCGCGACCGCCACCTCGGCGATGGGGACTATCCCGGCCGCTATCGCAGCGAGGCGGCGACGGTGGTGGCGCTGGCGTCCGACCGCTGGGGGCAGGAGCCCGCCGCGCGGGATCTGGTGCGGGCGGCCCTGCCCGACACGCCGCTCTTCAGCATCGAGTGGCAGCTGCTCGCGTCCCAGGAGCGCGCCCGGGCGCTGGCGGACGGCGTGACGGCGGTCAAGGCGGGCGGGCGCTGGTTCGATCGCTGGGAGGTCACCGCCGACGAGTACCTCGGGTGCGTCGCCGCCGGGGGCTGCCGCCGCCCGTCGCCGGCGACCTGCGGCCACGCGCGCGGCGACAGCGACGACGATGACTGGGCCGATCACATGGGGAGTTACTGCTTCTCCTTCGCCACCAACGACTACCCGATGAACTGGCTCACCCGGGATGACGCGGCGGCCTACTGCAAGTGGCGCGGGGGCGAGCTGCCGAGCGCGAGCGAGTGGAAGGCGGCGGCGCGCGGGGCGCGCTGGGGGCCGCTGGCCGACAACCTGCTCGACGAGGAGAGCTGCGTGCTGAGCGGCGCCAGCTTCGACTCGCCGGCCTGCAAGGACGAGATGGATGACGCCCTCATCGCGGCCAACCGCTTCGACGGCTACCTCGGGCTGGCGCCGCGCGGGGTCTTCCCGGCGGGGCGCACGGCGGAGGGGCTCGAGAACCTCCTCGGCAACGTCCGCGAGTGGGTGCGGGACGGCGACAACCAGGCGGCGGGGTGCGACTACCACGACGCGCCGGGCGCGGTGAGCGGGAGCCCGTGCAACGCGCGCGTGGCGCCGGTGGCGACCCTCGGCAGCGGGCGGGTGGGCTTGCGCTGTGCGTACGACGATCGCCCGAGCCGGACGGCGGCCGACCAGGCCGCCCGCGAGAAGAAGCGGCCGGCGAAGGGGGGCCGCACCCCGTCGGTGAAGTGGGTGTCGGTCCCGGCCGGGAGCTTCGCTCGCGGCGCCGAGCGCACCTGGGCCGAGCTCGACGTCGCCGGGGCGGACAAGGCCGCCATCGCGGCGGTCGCGGACGAGGTCGACGGGCTGTCGGCGGCGGAGCTGACGGGCCTGCTGAAAGAGCTTCGCAAGCGCAAGATCGGAGGCGCGCTGACCGCGTTCCAGCTCAATGAGTTCGTGGCACGTGGGCGCTATCGCGACCGCACAGTCAAGCAGGTCTTCGACCTCGTCTTCGAGCTCATCGAGCCGCAGGAGGGGGAGGCGGCGCAGAAGGCCGCGAACGAGCGGGCTGGGGAGGAACTCCAGGTGAGCGTCTACCACAGCGGCGCCTTCAGCGTGTGGGCGCGCAAGCTCAAGAAGGACGATGAGGCCTTGACGCCGGACGAGCGGCGCGAGGCGCTTTGGAGCTACCTGCTGACGTACTCGGGCAACGACGAGACGATGACGCGCTCGTTGGCGCCGCTGGTGCGGATCGAGCGGCTGCCGCGGTGGTCCGACTCGAGCGCGGGCGGGTGCCTCGACCAGCCGCCGGGGCGCTGCATCGACGTGACCGGCATCAACGGCGAGCGCCTCGACGACGGCGGCTTCGTGAAGAAGGAGGAGGCCCGGGTCGCGGGGTTCAAGGTGATGGCGACCGAGGTGACCCAGGCGATGTACCGCGAGGCGACCGGCCAGTCGCCGTCCCCGGTGTCGTGCGACGGCTGTGCGGTGACCCAGGTGAGCTGGGACGAGGCGGACGCCTTCTGCAAGGGTGTCGGCGGGCGCCTGCCGACCCAAGACGAGTGGGAGTACGCGGCCCGCGGTGGCGACGCCGCTTCGCGCTACGCGGACCTGTCGGACCTGCCGTGGGCGTGGCGCACGGGCGGCGACGGGCCGCCGCCGGTGTCCAAGGGCAAGGCGAACGGCTTTGGCCTCCGCGGGATGCTCGGCGGGGTCTGGGAGTGGGTCGCCGACGACGCTGAGCGCGGCCGCGACTACAAGAAGTCCATCCGCGGGGGATCGTGGGCGAGCGATCCGCGGCTGGTCACGGCGACCCAGCGGGTGGGCTACATGCGCCGGATGCGTTCGGATTTCGTGGGCTTTCGCTGCGCGAAGTAGCGTCGGCGTGGTATACGCCGCGCCCGAATGACCGGGGCCTCAGCCCGTACCCAGCGAAGCGATTTCGGCTGGGGACCCTGGCCAGATTGAAGGGAGCTGGACCACCTTGAGCGTCGCCGAACAAGCCATGCCCGATTCCGAAGGACACGTCGCCGGAGAGGTGGCGGAAGGCCGCGCCGCGCTGCCGCTCTCGGACAACGTCACGGTGCTCGAGCACGAGGGGCGCAAGATCTACCTCATCGGCACGGCCCACGTGTCACAGGCGAGCGTCGAGGAGGTGCGCGAGGTGATCGCGGCGGTCCGCCCGGACACGGTGTGCATCGAGCTGTGCGAGGCGCGCTACGCGGCGCTGACCGACGAGCAGCAGTGGAAGAAGCTCGACATCTTCAAGGTCATCAAGGAGGGCAAGACCTTGTTCTTGCTCGCCAACCTGGCCGTCGGTGCGTACCAGCGGCGGCTCGGTGAGGAGCTCGGCGTCAAGCCGGGCGCGGAGCTGCTCGCCGCGGCGGAGGCGGCGCAGGCGGTCGGCGCCGAGGTGGTGCTGGCCGACCGGGACATCCACGTCACGCTGAAGCGGACCTGGGGCAACCTGGGTTTTCTGAAGAAGAGCAAGCTCCTCGGGGCCATCGTCGGCTCGCTGTTCGCGAAGGAGGACGGCGCCAACGCCGTGCAGATCGAGGACCTCAAGGAGAAGGCCCACCTCTCGGAGATGATGGCCGAGTTCGCGCGGCTGATGCCCGAAGTGAAGGAGCCGCTCATCGACGAGCGCGACCAGTTCCTGATCTCGAAGGTCCGCGAGGCGCCGGGGCGCGACGTCGTCGCCGTGGTCGGCGCCGGACACGTGGCCGGGATGGAGCGCTGGCAGCACGAGCCGATCGACCGCGCGCGCTTGAGCGAGCTGCCGAAGAAGAAGGTGTGGGTCGGGCTCCTGAAGTGGGTCATCCCGGCGCTGCTGCTGGCGGCGTTCTACGTCGGGATCTCCAACCAGGACAGCCCGCGCAGCGTGTCGGAGCTGGTGCTGGCGTGGGTGCTGCCCAACTCGATCGTGGCGGCCATCCTCACCCTCGCGGTCGGCGCGACCTTCGCGAGCGTGGTCACGGCCTTCGTCGCGTCGCCGATTACGTCGCTCAACCCGCTGCTCGGCGCCGGGATGGTGGTCGGTCTGGTCGAGGCGTGGCAGCGCAAGCCGACGGTCGAGGACTGCGAGAACATCAACCGCGACGTGCAGAGCTTCCGCGGTTTCTTCCGAAACCCCTTCACCCGCGTGCTCATCGTCGCCGTGGCCGCCACCATCGGCAGCGCCGTGGGCGCGTGGATCGGCCTCGGCTGGGTCGTGACCCTCGTCAGCTGACGGCGTCCGACGCGGGCCGCCCGCCCTTGGGACGGGAGGCCCGCCCGGCCGGACGTGCCTCAGTCGAGGCGGGTCCGCGTGATGACGATCGGGGCGAGCTCTGGCTCGTCGGGGTCGAACCCGAGGGCCTCGGCGGCGTCTGCGCGCACCGGGCGCAGATAGAGCGTCGCCTCCACCGGGGGCGTCAGCGCGAGGGTGCGCGAGGCGGTCTCGCCCGGCGCGAGCGCGCTGATCACCACCGTGTCCGCCTCGGTCGGCAGCGCCACCCCGACGCCGTCAGCCGTCAGGCGGGCGCCGAGGGTGATGGCGCGCGCGACCGCGGCGTCCGCGCCGCGGACCTCGACCCAGAGCTCGCGCACGAGGGTCGCGCCGGTCGGGATGGCGTGTCCCGCGCGAGCGTTGGTGAGGTAGACCCGGACGCCGCCGTCGTCGGCGCGCTCGAGCCCGAGGTCGATGGCGCCGGCCGCCATGCCCGCGATGGCGTCACGGCGCCCGGCCAGCGACGCGCCCCCGCGCCCCCACGGCGGCGTCACGCTCGTGAGCCCGTGGTCGGTCCGGCCCTCGCGCCGCGGGAGGTGACAGGACTGGCAGGTGAGGCCCGCGGCGGCCGCCGGTGACGCCAGGTACTCGTCGTAGGTCCCCTCGACGAAGTGCTCCGGTCCGGTCAGCACGTGGCAGGTCGCGCACAGCACCGGCGACGCCAGGAGGTCGCCGGGGCGCGTCGCGTGGGGGGGGGCGGCGCTCGGCGCGTGCGGCGCCGCGATGGGCGCCGCGAGGTCCACGACGAGCAGGCCGTCCCGGGCGCCGCGGTTGCCGACCGCCTGATGACACGAGACGCAGCCGACCCGGTCGGAGCCGTCGTGCCCGGGCGCGTGGCATGACTCGCAGCGGCGGGCGGCGGCGTCCCCCCAGCTGCTGCGGACCTCCTTCACCAGCGCGGCGAACACCGGCGAGTCGCTGCTGCGGCCGTGCGGCGACTCGCGCCACGCGGCGTACTCGCGGCCGTGGCAGGCGCCGCAGGCCTCGCTCGAGGGGTCGAGGGGCGGCGCGTCGGCGAGGTCGTTTGCTGCATCGCAACACATCAGCGACAAGGCAATTATTGATAATCTAACGATAGAAACCGTGGCATCTGAGCGCGTCATGTTGCGATCGCTCAGAGGTGGAATTGGAGGCCGAGGCCGACCTGGACGCTGTCCTGGCGCCGGAGCTCGTCCTCGAGGGTGGCGGTCCAGGCGCCGAGCTCGCGGCCGTGCCCCCAGTAGCCCTGGTAGGTCGCGTCGAGGAAGAGCGAGAGCTGGTCGGTGAGGGCGAGCTCGGCGCCGAGGCCGACGTGGACGCCGAGCTGCACGTCCTGGGTGTCCGGGCCGCCGCTCGACCCCGCGCTGTCGAAGGTGAACATGGTGCACAGGCCGGCGAGGGCGCGCACCCGGAAGCCGTCGAGGAGCTCGAGCGGGACGTAGAGGTTGAAGCCCGACGGGAGGTTGACGCGGCTGCCGGTCGGGACGGTGACGTCGAGGAGCTCGGCGAAGACCTCGATCCCGAGCAGCTCGAGCGGCTCCCAGCGGATGCGGAAGCCCACGCCGCCGGCGTCGTAGCCGCCCGCCCAGCGCGAGTAGTAGGCCGACAGGCCCCAGGCCCGGGAGAAGGGGGCTGCGGCCTCGACCGCGGGCGGCGGGCCGTAGGGGTCGTAGCGGTAGCCGTCGTCGTCGTCGCCCGCGCGCGGCGATGCGCTGGCGGGTGACGCGAGCAGAAGCAGGCCGGCGAGGGCGGCGAGGGCGGCGAGGGCAGGGCGGGGCGTCGTGACCATGGGGACCTCCGGGGAGCGACGTGCCTGGGACACCGAACCACGGTCCCGCGGAGCGGGGCCTTGGGCCGGTGTCCACGCCGCGCGAGCGGCGGGTGGAGGCCGCGATGCGGCCGGGTCGGTTGAGCTGGGAGACTGCGGGGACCTCGATCAGAACGCAGCGACGCGAGTTCTGATCGAGGTGTCCTGGCTAGGTCGAACACCGCTCGCGCGGCGAAGCGTCACCCGTCTTCGGGCGGGCCGGCGGTTTCTCCGTGGCGGCCGGCGCCCGCGGTGAAGCGTCCGGCCCCGCGGAGCAGCTCTCCGGCGGCGAGGGTGCGGCGGCCGTGGGCGTGCTCGGCGGCCAGGGCGTCCGCCTCCGACAGGCTCCACTGGCCGAGCGCCGAGGCGCGGTCGTTGCGCAGGCACACCGGGGGGAGCGCCGCGATCTCGGCGGCGAGGGCCTCGGCCGCCGCTCGCGCGGTGCCGTCGGGGACGACGCGGTTGGCGAGGCCCCACGCCAGCGCCTCGGCGGCGCCCACCGGCCGGCCGGTGATGATCATGTCCATGGCGCGGGACTGGCCGATGAGGCGCGGCAGGCGCACGGTGCCGCCGTCGATGAGCGGGACGCCCCAGCGGCGGCAGAAGACGCCGAAGGTGGCGCTCTCCTCGGCCACGCGCAGGTCGCACCACAGGGCGAGCTCGAGCCCGCCGGCCACGGCGAAGCCGCTGACGGCCGCGATCACGGGCTTACCGAGGGCCATGCGGGTCGGCCCGAGGGGCCCGTCGCCGTCGGGGGCGACGCGGTTTGGGTGGCCGGCGGCGATCGCCTTCAGATCCGCGCCGGCGCAGAAGTGGCCACCGCGCCCCCAGAGCACGGCGACGTGCGCGGTCGGGTCGGCGTCGAACGCGCGGAAGGCGTCCGCGAGGGCCTCGGCCGTGCGCCGGTCGATCGCGTTGCGCGCATCAGGGCGGTCGAGGATCACCGTGGTGACGGCTCCGGACCTCTCGACGTTCACAGCGCTGGGCATGGCGCCTCCGGGGGCACGGCGATGGTGGACAACGGCGCCGCGATCGGCTTTTCTCTCGGCTCCTTTTGCCAAGCTACGCTACGGGTCACGGATATGACGAACGAGGGCTTCGACTATCTCACCCTGACGATCCCGTTCATCGCCGGCGCCGTAGGCTGGCTGACGAACGTGCTCGCGGTGAAGATGATGTTCCACCCGATCGAGTTCGTCGGCATCAAGCCGTTTCTGGGCTGGCAGGGCATCGTCCCGGCCAACGCCCTGCGGCTCGCCGGGACCGGGCTGAAGCTCGTGACGTCGCAGCTCCTCAAGGTCCCGGAGCTGTTCGAGGACTTCAACGCGACCACCTTCGTCGACGAGCACGGCGCCCGCATCCGCGAGCTGACCCGCAAGAGCATCGCCGAGAAGGCCGCCGAGCACTTCCCGCAGATGTGGAACGCGCTCTCGCCGCAGATCAAGGAGCAGGTCTTCGCCCTCGCCGAGAGCGAGGTCATGAAGATGAGCGCCGACGTCATGGAGCACGCGGCCGAGCACATCGAGGAGCTGCTCGACGTCGAGCAGGTGGTGACCGACGCGGTGGTCGCCGACAAGGAGCTGATGAACCGGGTCTTCCTCACGGTCGGCTCGAAAGAGTTCAAGTTCATCGAGGTGTCGGGCTTCTACTTCGGCTTCCTGTTCGGCCTCGTGCAGTTCGGGGTGTGGATCCTGTTCCCGGCGGTGTGGGTGCTGCCGGTCTTCGGCTTCCTGGTCGGCTACGTCACCAACTGGCTGGCGCTCAAGCTCATCTTCGAGCCGCGCCTGCCCAAGAAGTACGGGCCGTTCACCGTTCAGGGCCTGTTCCACAAGCGCCAGGTGGCGATCGCCAAGGAGTTCTCGGAGATCGTGAGCCTCAAGGTCTTCACGGCCTCGAACCTGTTTCAGGAGTTCTCCAAGGACGGCTCGCGCGAGGCCATGATGGCCATGGTGCGGAGCAAGGCCGAGGCGCTCATCGAGCGCTACAAGTCGAACCCGATGGCCGCGATGATGATGAAGCCCGACCTCGTCGCGCAGCTCGAGGCGGATCTGCTCGCCGACGTCGAGTCCGAGATGTACCGCGAAGAGGGCATGATCTACGCGTTCACCGACAAGTCCGAGGACATCCGCCAGAAGCTGGTCGAGCGCATGGCGGTGATGGACCCCGAGGGCTTCGAGAACGTGCTGCGCCCGGCGTTCAAGCAGGACGAGTGGAAGCTCATCCTGGCCGGGGCCGTGCTCGGGCTGGCCGCCGGCATCGTGCAGCTGGTGACGATGTTCGCCGACTCGGTCCTCTGACAGGAGCAGGCAGTGGCCACCCTGGTCCTCATTCGCCACGGTCAGGCCGGCACCTACGAGGCCGAGTACGATCAACTGTCGGCGCTGGGCGCTCGCCAGATGGAGACGCTCGGTCGCTACTGGGCCGCGCGCGGGCGTCCGGTCGACCGCGCCGTCGTCGGCCCCCTGGTGCGCCAGCGGCGGTCGTTCGCGAGCTTCGAGGCGGGGCTGGTCGCCGGGGGCGGGCGCGTCGCGCGGACCGACGACGATCCGGGGCTAGCCGAATATCAGGCGCTGGCGATGATGGAGTCGGTGTTGCCGCGGCTCAGCGCCGAGGACCCGTTCGTCGTGGCCGAGGTCGCGGCGATGGCGCGCAGCGGCGGTGACGCGGTCAAGCGCCACAAGGAGCGCCTGTTTCAGCACGTCGCTCGCCGCTGGGTGCGCGGCGAGCTCGACGTGCCGGACGTGACGCCCTTCCCCGCGTTCCGACGCGACGTCGACGGCGCCCTCGACCGCATCCTCGGCGCCGCCTCCGACGGCGAGACGACCCTCGCCTTCACCTCGGGCGGCGTCGTCGCGGCGGCTATGGGCAGAGCCCTCGGGCTCGACGACGAGAAGGTCCTCGAGCTCAGCTGGATCGTGCGCAACGCCGCCTTCACCGAGCTGCTCTATTCGCCGAGCCGGATGACGCTCTTTGGCTTCAACGCCATCCCCCACCTCGACGCCGAGCCCGGGCTGGTGACGCTCCGGTGACGGATCGTCGGGGCGCGGGAGGGCCCGCGCCCCGGCTCCGTTCTACTTGATGCGCTGGAGCTGCAGCTCGACCAGCAGCGCGTCGTAGCGCGGGTCGGTGGCGGGCACCCCGTCGAGCTTGGCGAGGTCGGCGAACACGTCGCCGGTCTGCTGGAGCGAGTAGACCCAGACGGTGTCGTCGCTGGGTTTGGGCTTGGGCTGGTTCATCCCGCGGTCGGGGCTGAAGCTGCCCGGGACGTCCGAGCGGGTCGACTGTCCGATGCGCACCGAGCCGCTGCCGCCGCCGCCCGCGTTGCCCGAGACGTGGGTGAACACGCCGCCGCCGAGGTTCTCGAGGACGGTGACCCGGTGGCCGGTGGTGTTGTTGTGGTTCTTACCGAGGTAGCTCACCTGGTCGCCGGACTTCAGCTCGACCCCGTTGGCGCGGGCGCACCAGTAGGAGCCCGCCTTGGACTTGCCGGCGTGGTTCTGGATCCACGCGCCGAGGCCGCCCTTGAACTTCAGCCCGCGCTCCTTGAGGCCCTGCTCGGCCGCCTTGGTCGTCGCCTCCGCGCACCAGTTCTTCGAGCCCCCGCGGCCGCCGAGATCCTCGGCGCCCTTGAAGCCGGCGGCCTTGACGGCCTTGTTGTTGCCGTCGCTCTTGCCGATGTAGCGGAAGAAGAGCTCGACCGGCGGCGGCACGTAGCCGAGGTCGGCCTCGGTCTTCCACATCGCGTAGCGGTACAGCACGTTCTGGGCCTTCTCGTGGGTCTCGCTCCAGCTCCCGCTGTTGACGAGCCAGTCCTGCAGCTCGGTGAACCACCCGGGGTAGCCCTCGATGGCCGAGCCCTTGGTGTCGCCACCCCCACCGAGGCGAGGTCCGCCGAGCCCCTGCACCGCGGCCAGCGCCGCGCTCCCCTCGGACTGGAACTCGGCCTCCTTCTTGGCGATGACCTCCGGGCTCGGCTTCTCGTGTTGTTTCGCCTGGGTCTCCTTCTTCTTCTCCTCGAGGTCCGCGGTCTGCCCGCCCCCCTTGGCCGGCGGGGCCGCCGTCGGGCCGCCCCCGCCGCCCTGGGTCTTGGGCGCAGCGCCGCCGGCGCCGCCGCCCTCCTTCTCCTTGGACTTCGGCGGCGCGGGCGAGCCCGCCCCGGCGTCGGCCTTGTCGAGGGCGCCCATCGTGGACGGCCCGATGATGGCGTCCGCCTTGGCGCCGGCCTTGCCCTGAAACTGCTTGAGGCCGCCGCTGGTGGCGTTGCCCCACAGCCCGTCGATGGTGCCGACGGCGAAGCCGAGCCCGGTCAGCGACTCCTGCAGCGCGGTCACCGCGCCCTTGTCGGAGTGGCCTGGCTTCAGGTAGGCCGCGCCCGAGAGCGCTTTGCCGAAGTCGCCATGAGCGGCGAAGCGCGCCGACTGGAGGCCGTCCCCGCCTGGCTTGAGCATGGCCTCCTGCTCGCCGAGCTCCTTTCCCCGTAGCGGGCTCGCCGCCTCCTGCTCTGGTGCCGGCGCCGGCGCGGTGCCCTCCGTGGTCTTGTCCCCTCTCTCCGCAACGAAACCCATCGCAGATCTCCCTCGCGCAGTGCGACCGCTCCCCAGGTTTCTGCTCCCGATTCACCCCTGTCTTACGCATGTCCCAGTCGCGGCGGAAGGGACGGCCCAGTCACCCGCGCGGGCGCCCCTCGCGTTCTGCATTTGCGAAAGGATTTCAAGCGCATTTGGTGGGCCGCACCCCGCCTGGGCGCCCGCTTGCAACTTCGGCTGCGCGGGAGGAACCTCGCCCGTGCGTCACCTCACCCGGCGTCGCAGCGCTCTCGGATCACGTCATCGAGGCGTCGCCGGGGTGCCTCATCCCGTGAGGAGGATTCACGATGGACTTCGCCCGCCCCGCCCACGTCGACGCGCTGCTCGAGCGCGCCCGCGCCCTGCTCGACGCCCACGTCGTCCCCCTCGAGGGGCGGCTCATGGAGGAGGGCTTCGCCGCGGTCCTGCCCGAGCTCGAGCACGCCCGCGCACAGGTGCGCGCCGCTGGTCTGTGGGCGCCGGCGCTGCCGGTCGAGGCCGGCGGGATGGGGCTCCCCCTCGGCGAGTTCGCCCACCTGAGCGAGCTCCTCGGCACCACGCCGCTCGGGCACTACGCGTTCAACGTGCAGGCGCCCGACATCGGCAACATGGAGATCCTGCACCACTTCGGGAGCCGCGAGCAGAAGGAGCGTTGGCTCCTGCCGCTGGTCGCCGGCGACATCCGCAGCTGCTTCTCGATGACCGAGCCCCAGCTCGCCGGCTCGAACCCGGTGATGATGGACACGACCGCCGTGAAGGACGGCGACGACTACGTGATCAACGGGCGCAAGTGGTTCACCTCGTCGGCCGACGGGGCCGCGTTCGCCATCTGCATGGCGGTGACCAACCCCGAGGCGGCGAGCCCGCACCTGCGCGCGAGCCAGATCATCGTCCCCCTCGACACCCCGGGGTTCCGCTTCGTGCGCAACATCTCGGTCATGGGCGACGTGGGCGAGGGCTGGATGAGCCACGCGGAGGTCGCCTACGAGGACTGTCGGGTGCCGCGCGCGAACCTCCTCGGAGGGGAGGGGGCCGGCTTCGCCATCGCCCAGGCGCGCCTCGGGCCGGGGCGCATCCACCACACGATGCGCTGGATCGGCATCGCCGAGCGCGCGCTGGACCTGATGTGCCGCCGGGCGCTGGAGCGTGAGATCGCCCCCGGGCGCCCGCTGGCGACCCGGCAGACGGTGCAGAACTGGATCGCCGAGAGCCGCACCGCCATCCACGCGGCGCGCCTGATGGTGCTCCACGCCGCCTGGAAGATCGACGCGGTCGGGCCGAAGGCCGCCCGCGACGAGGTGTCGATGATCAAGTTCTACGTGGCCGGCGTGCTCCAGACGGTCCTCGACCAGGCGATCCAGGTCCACGGGGCGCTCGGGGTGACCGACGACACGCTCCTGAGCTTCTGGTTCCGCCACGAGCGCGCCGCGCGCATCTACGACGGCCCCGACGAGGTCCACAAGGCCGTGATCGCGCGCCGGACCCTCGAGCGCTACGGCGTCAGGATGCCCCGGTGAGCGCGCCGACGCCGGCGATCGACGCCGCCGCGCCGGTGCGTGAGGGCGAGGCGCTCGACCTCGCCGCGCTGCGGCGTTGGCTCGACGTCGCCTGCCCGGAGCTCGTCGGGGACGTCGCGCTCACCCAGTTCCCGGCTGGCCACTCGAACCTCACGTACCTCCTGACGATCGGCGATCGCGAGGTGGTGCTGCGGCGGCCGCCGTTCGGCGCCAGGATCGCCTCAGCTCACGACATGGGGCGTGAGTATCGGCTGTTGTCGGCCCTGCACCCCGTGTGGCCGCGGGTGCCGCGCCCGCTGGCCTGCTGTGACGACGCCGGGGTGCTCGGCGCGCCGTTCTACCTGATGGAGCGCCTGCGTGGCGTCATCGTGCGCAAGCGCCTCCCGGCCGGGGTCGACGCGTCGCCGGAGGGGGTCGATCGGCTGTGCGGTGCGCTCGCGGACACGCTGGTCGAGGTCCACGGGGTCGACTGGCGGGCGGCGGGCCTCGGGCCGCTGTACAAGGGCGACGGCTACGTCGCGCGGCAGGTGAGCGGCTGGACCCGCCGCTACGACGCCGCCCGCACGGACGACGTGCGGGCGATCGAGGACGCGGCCCGCTGGTTGGCGGCGAACCTGCCGACCGACGCCTCGCCGACGCTCATCCACAACGACTTCAAGCACGACAACCTGGTGCTCGATCCGGCCGATCCGACGCGGGTCGTGGGCCTGCTCGACTGGGAGATGGCGACCATCGGCGACCCCCTGATGGACCTCGGCACGACCCTCGGCTACTGGATCGAGGCGACCGATCCGCCCCACATCCAGGCGTTCGCCTTCTGCCCGACCAACGTCCCGGGCGCCTGGAGCCGCGCTCGGTTGGTCGAGGAGTACGCTCGGCGGAGCGGCCGCGAGGTCACCGACCCCGTCTTCTACTTCGTCTACGGCCTGTTCAAGCTCGCCGTCGTGGCGCAGCAGATCTACCGCCGCTACAAGCTCGGCCACACCCAGGACGAGCGCTTCGCGCGGTTCCTGCTCGGGGTGCAGGTCCTCGGCGATCTCGCCACTCGGGCCATCGATCGTGGCCGCGTCGACCGCCTCGGGTGAACCGCGGAGGGGCGTCCCCACGGGGAGCGTGGGCGTCCCCTCCCCGTCGATCTCAGTTGAAGACGACCGTCTTGTTGCCGTGCACCAGGACGCGGTCCTCGAGGTGCCAGGTCACGGCGCGGGCGAGGACCTCGCGCTCGATGCTGCGGCCGAGGCGGACGAGGTCGGTGGCGCCGTGCTTGTGGCTGACGCGGGTGACGTCCTGCTCGATGATCGGGCCGGCGTCGAGCTCGGCGGTCACGTAGTGCGCGGTCGCGCCGATGAGCTTCACGCCGCGGTCGTGGGCCTGGTGATACGGCCGCGCGCCGACGAAGGCCGGCAGAAACGAGTGGTGGATGTTGATGATCCGACTCGGATAGCGCCGCACGAAGTCCTCGCTGAGGATCTGCATGTAGCGCGCGAGGACGACGAGCTCGGTGTCGTCGCCGAGGAGCTCGAGGATGCGGGCTTCGGCGGTCGCCTTGTCGCCGCGCTTGCTCGGGACGTGGTGAAACGCGATCCCCATCTCCCTGACCGCGGCCTCGCAGTCGGTGTGGTTCGAGATCACCGCGCGGATGTCGGCGTGCAGCTCGCCCTGCTTGTGCCGCCACAGCAGCTCGAGCAGGGCGTGATCCTGCTTGGACGCCAGGATCACCGTGCGCTTGTGGTGACGGGCGAAGGACAGGTGCCACTGCATCTGGTAGCGCTCGGCGAGGACCCGGCCGAAGGCGTCCTTGATGGCCGCGCCGCTGAGATCGAGGTCGGGCATGGTGAACTCGACCCGCATGAAGAACCGGCCACCGGTCGGGTCGGTCGAGTACTCGTGCAGGGTCGTGATGTTCGCGCCGTGGTTGTACAGAAACCCGGTCACCGCCGCGACGATCCCCGAGCGGTCGGGACAGGCGATGAGCAGCCGTGCGGTGTGGTGCAGAGCGTCCGCGCCGCCCCCGAGCACTACCGCGAGCCCCGGGACGCGGCGCGCGCGGCGGCCGGTCGAGGCGCGCGCACGGTGTCGGCGCCGGGGATCATCAGGTCGTCACGCCCGAAGAAGCGCAGCACGGCGTTGACGATCGCCGCGTCGTCGTCGAGGCCGTCGGAGGAGGCCAGGTCGTGCCCACCCGCGCCGTCGTCCTGGATGACGAAGAAGCGCACCGCGGCCTGGATGATGCGGAGGTTCTGGTCGCCGGTGTTGGCGTCGATCGACCGCAGCAGCCCCCGCAACGCGTCCGCGATCTGGTCGCCGAGCTGCACGTTGGCGCGCTGGTTCTTGCGGTGGGCCTCGTGGATCACGCGCCGGTACGACTCGACGATGTGGGGCAATGACTCGACGGGGATGAGATCCTCCTCGAGCAGCTGCTTGAGCATCTCGCGCGAGCCCTCTGGGACCCCCGGCATCCTGAGGATATGAGACATGACTAAGAAATCCCGTCTTGCGTTCGGGGGCCGACCCGCTGCTTCAGCACGCCCGTAGAGTAGTCCGCGACCCCGGGGGGCGACAAGCACAGGCGCGTCGGGGCGGCCTCAGATGCCGCTGAGCGGTGGAGAGATGGCGCCCGCGCCGGGCTCGGTGTCGATCCGGGTGACGCAGAGGGGATCGGGATCGCCGCGCCGCAGGATCGCGAAGGCGACAGCGCGGTCGTCGCCGGCGATCCGCCAGGCGTGGACGGTGAGGCGGTCGCCCACCACGGCCTCGCGCTTGTATAGGATCACCGAGCGCACGTTGTAGCCGCCGTGCCCGAGCTCGGCCGGGAAGGCGCCGGCGGCGGCCCCGGCGTGGCGCGCGTCGTCGCAGTACGCGAGCCAGGTCGCGGCGTTGACGTGGCTGAAGATGTCGAGCTCACGGGGGGGCACGACCACGTCGTGGGTAAACGCGCCCGGCGGCGGTGGCCCGGCGGGGGGCGTGACGTCGAGGCCGAGGCCCGGGTGCACCACCTCGGGCGGCTCGAAGAACGAGGTCGCGAGCCCGCGATCGTGGGGCTGGGCGGTCGGGCGGTGCGGGGTCGGCGGGTGTGCGCGGAGCTCGGCCGCCTGGGCGCGGGCGACGTCGCGCAGGTGGTCCGGCAGCCGCACCATGCGGCGGTTGGGGCCGATCCACACCCCGGTGACGTGCGCCCGGGCGACGAGCGCGCCGTCGGAGGCGCGAAGGAGCTCGTGGGACACGCCCAACGTCGAGCGCCCCGCCTGGTCGAAGCGGGTCCGGATGACGAGCGCCACCCCCTGGCCGAGGTGGCGCAGGATCTCGATGGTCTGCTCGCGCACGACGAAGAAGTGGCCGGCGTGGACGTGGTCGATGATGCCGAGGCGCGGGTCGCGCATCATGAGCCAGCGCTTGTGCTCGAAGAAGCGGAAGACGATCGGCATCGGGATGGTGCCGGTGTAGTCCGTCTCGTAGCCGCGGGTCACGAGGCGCTCCTCGAAGGGGCGCATCAGCAGATCGCCCAGCGGTAGCGCGGTCTCGTTCGCGCTCATCGCGTGAACACCAGGGCCGCACCGCAGGCGCCGCAGCGCGGCTCGGCGGTCAGGGCGCGGGCCCGGTCGAGGCGGTTCTTGCGGCCGCACGACGCCGACGGGCACAGGACGAGCAGGTACTCGGTCGTCTGAGCCTCGGGCTTCGCCTCGAAGGCCGCCTTGAGGTCCTTGAGCGGGTCGTCGGCGGTGGCAGAGGGCGGCGGCTCCGTCCCGCGGGCGCTCGCCCGGGCGCGGCGCTCGGCCTCGGCCAGCCGCGCGTAGGCCTCGTCGAGGGCCGCGCGCTGCTCGAGCTCCTGAAAGCGCGCCTCGAGCTCGAGGTCCAAGGCGGTATCGCCGAGCAGATCACCGAGCAGAACGTCGTCATCGATTCCGGCCATGGGGCAGCGTCCTCCGTGTGGGCGCGCGGAGCATAGCGGAAAAGCCGGTCGGCGGGGGCGCGCTGTCGCGAGAACGAAAAAGGGGAACCCGTCGCTGGGTTCCCCTTCTCGATCAGCGCGTTGGCGCTGAAGCTCAGTGGAAGCTGTAGGTGAAGTCGAGGTAGGCGCCGAGCATCGAGAGGCTGTAGTCCCCCGCCTTCGAGCACGCCTGGCACGGGTGCTCGCTGAGGCCCTCGTTGACGTCGTCCTGGGTCACCGTGGCGCTGCCCGTGCGGTAGGCGACGGCGAAGTTCAGGTCCCACGGCGCGTCGGGCTTGAAGCCGAACCCCAGGGTGCCCGTGTAGCTCGGCCCCGGCGGGGTGCCGAACGCGCTCGCCCACTTCTTCTGGGTCGCCCGGCCATCGAACATGAAGCCGCCGCGCAGGAAGAAGGTGTCGTCGATGCCGTACTCGACCCCGAAGCGGAGCGTGCTCGAGTCGCTCCAGCGAAAGACGCTGTTGATGGCGATGATCGTGGTCGGGTCGGTGTCGATCAGGAGCTCGTCGCTCTGGCTCTGGATCGTGTACTCATAGTCGAGCACGAAGGCCAGCGGGTTGAGGTTGAGCCGGATCCCCGCGCCGAACTTCCCGGGCAGCACCAGGCTCCCGGACGCCTTCACCGTCGCCGCCGGGTTGAGGACGATCGCCTTGTCGTCGGTGATCTCGGTCTCCGTCTTGTGACGGTAGACGAGGCCGATCTGCAGCTCGGGGATCGGGTCCCACTGGGCCCCGAAGCGCAAGCCCGCGAAGTTCCAGCCCTCGAGGGTGAAGTCGAGGGGCAGGCTGGTGTCGCGGAAGCGGTCCAGGCTGACCGAGCTGATGCGGTAGCCCGCCCCGAGCTTGACGTTGCCCGGCAACGCGAAGGCGATGCTCGGCGAGATCTCGAGGAACGTCACCTTGGTGGTGTCCTCGATCTCGGTGCTGGTGCCGCCAGGTGTGTAGTGGTACGTCGCGCCCGCCGACGCCACTGGATAGAAGGCGAGGCCCGCGGCGAACCAGTCGGTGAACTTGTAGGTCACCGCGATGAGGGGCGCGACCGCGACGATCGGCTCGGATTCGACGTTGGTCGGATCGGGCGCCGGGGATGACGTGATGCTGCCGAGGATGAACGTCGCGTTCGCCATCAGCGTCAAGCCCTCGGTCCGGACGATGCCCGCCGGGTTGTGGAAGATCGCTGACGGGTCGTCGACGTAGCCGATGGCCGCGCCGCCCATCCCCATGTGCTCGGCGGAGTACAGGATAGGCGTGTCCCAACCGGCGGCGAGCGCCGACGACGCTCCGAAGAGCGTCGCCAGCGCCAGCGCGGAACCTAGAGGGCGGTGCCTCATTGCTGGGGCAGACCGGAGCAGTCGTAGAAGTTCTGCGTGCAGTCGACGCTGTCCGGGTTGTCGCCGTTGCGGCAGTCGATGCAGGGCTGCGCGTTGGCGTCCGAGGCGCACTTGGCGAGGCAGTGCTCGGCGGCGCAGAGGACGGCGCCGACGTAGCAGTCGGTGCAGCCGTCGCTCAGACCGACCGGCTCGATGCTGGCGTCGGTGTCGCCGTCCTTCATGCAGGTGGCGGCGCAGGTCGCGGCGCCGTCGAAGTCACCCGACAGCGCGAAGGAGATGCAGACCCCGGTGCCACACTGGCCGGCGACCGCGGACGGATCAGGCTTGGTGGTGTCCTGGATGCGGGCGAGGTCGGCCGCGTTGGTGCACTGGTTCGTCGCCGCTGCGACGTCCGTGGTCGAGGTGTCACCCGCCGTCGAGGTGTCGGCCACCGACGTGTCGGTCGTGGTGGTGGTGCCATCGTCGCCACAGGCGGCGAAGGTGAGGGAGAGGCCGGCGAGGCCGACGAGGAGGATACGGGTCCACTGCTTCACTTCAGGGTCTCCTGACTGAGGTTCGCGATATCGCCGACGCATGATGCAGCGTCGCGCTAAGGGGGATGGGCCGTGACGGACGGCTTGCATCGCGTTGCGCCGCCCATCATGCGCATCTGGCGCGCGCAACGCAAGGCCACCTGGGACGGAGCCCTCAGCGCGGGAGGGGAGGGCGGAGATCCGCATGGAACCTCGCAGAACGCCCGCTCAGCTGCCGCTGCGCATCTCGTCGCGCTGGCGCTCGAGCTCGGCGTCGAGGAGGTCGCAGATGCCCTTCTCACGGGCCAGAAGGCCGATTCCGATGAAGGCGATTCGCGTATCGCCGGCGACCGGCGTGTTATCCCAATCGAGCTGCCCGGGGAGGCCGTTAATCGACCGCGCGCCGTCCCAACAGCGCAGGATCCCCTTGAAGCGGGCGATCTGCCCCCCGGGGAGGTTCAGCATCTTGTGGCCGAACATCAGCCGGTCGTAGCAGACGCGGCTCGTGCGGTAGACGAAGGCCTCGAACTCGGCCGGGAGCGATCCGTCCCAGCTCGCGCGGATGGCCCGCGGCGTGAACCCCTCGTAGGGGATCGACAGCGCCACCCCGCGGCTCACCTGGCCCATGTAGGTGTAGACGATGCGAGCCTCGTCGTTGCGCTCCTGGATGCGGCGCTTGATGGCGTCGAGGGACTCCGTCGGGGCCTTGTCGGTCTTGTTGATGACGACGACGTCGGCCACGTCGAGCTGGGCCCAGAGCTGGGGCGCGAAGTGGGTGTCGTGGACGGTGAAGGCGCCGGCGTCGATGACGACGATGGTGGGCGCGAAGCGGGCGTGCTTGGCGATGACGGGGTCGTTCGCGAGCTCCGCCGACACCTGGGCGATCTCGGTGACGCCGCTGGTCTCGATGTAGACCCGCGGGAAGATCCCCTCCTCGACGAAGGCGCGCGTCGGATCGAGGTAGCTCTTGGCCATGTCGGCGCGGCCGGTGGCGGTGATCTGGCGCACCATGGCGCCGCTCGCCTCGATCATGCCGCCGTCGAAGCCGTCCTCGGCGTACTCGCCGACGACTACGCCGGCTTGGGTCTCGCCTGGCCCCTCGAGCAGGTGCCGGAGGCAGGTCGTCTTACCGGATCCCAGGATCCCCGTGATGATCTGCAGCGTCGTCATGATCCGTCCTCGAACAGTGCCAGATGGCCGGACCATAGCAGGGCGCGGCGGCGGCTGCACCTGGGCGCGGCGATCGGCGGTCAGCCTCGCGCCGCCTCGGTGAGCGTGATCATCTGCTCGAGCGAGCGCCGCGCCTCCTGGCGCAGGACGTCGCGGCTCGTGGGGTCGAGGCGCTCGCGCCAGCCGCTGACCTCATCGATGGAGTCGCCGCTGAGCACACGGTTGAGCTCGGGCGGCGTCCCCTTGCGCAGGAGATCGAGCATCGCCACGAGGTGCGGCGGGTCGTTGCGCGACATCGTCGCGCAGCCGCAGCCGATCGACGGGAAGCGCGGGTCGGGGACGTCCGCGAGGTTCACCACGGTGACGCCCCGCTTGGCGCCCTGCTCGATGGCGTTGCGGACGAAGTGCCCCTCGGTCCCGATGGCCAGCTTCGTGCCAGGCTGGGCTTGCATCAGCGCGCCCCAGAGATAGTTCGTCGAGCCCGAGCCGTCGGCCCTCTTGACCACCTCGTGCTCGCACTCGGGGTGCACCAGGACGCGGTAGCCCTGTCCACGCCAGTAGTCGACGTGCGCCGGGCGGAAGTGCGTGTGAACGCTGCAGTACGAGCCCCACAGGATGAGGCCGGCCTTGTCGAGGCGGGCGAGCTCGGCCGCGGGCATGTTCGCGACGCGCTGCTTCATCCCGTCCCAGCCGCCGGGCCAGAGGTACATATCGGCGTCGGTGTAGCCGACCTGCCGCCCGCTGTTCTCGCCGAGGTGGCGGTCCGGCACGAAGAAGACCTTCTTTCCCTGGTCCTTGGCCCACTTCATGATCAGCCCGGCGTTCGCCGAGGTGCACACCGACCCGCCGGTGCGCCCGGCGAGCGCCTTGATGCGCCCGCTCGTGTTCATGTAGCAGACGACCAGCAGGTCCTCGCCGTAGCGCGCGTAGAGGTCGTCGAACACCGGCAGGACCATGTCCTCCTTGGCGAGCGCCTCCATCGTGCAGCCCGACTTCGGGTTGGTGATCCACACCTCCTGGTGGTCGTGCTTGAGCAGCGCGATGGTCTCGGCCATGAAGTGCACCGCAGACTCGACGAAGACGCGCTTGTCGGGGTGGCGAACGGCCTGCAGCGCGAGCGCGTACGAGTCGGCGATCTGTCCGCCGTAGCGCTCGACGAGCTTGACGATCTCGCCGCCCATGTAGAAGTGCGCCAGCAGCATCAGGTCGTCGCCGAAGTGATCGAGGGCCGGCACGATGTAGCGGTCCATCCACGGCAGCACCGACTCGGGGGTTCGATCCGGCAGCGCGAGGTACTCCTCGGCGTACGGCTTGAACTCCTCCTGGTACCAGTCGAGCGGCAGGTCGGTCTGGCAGATGGCCATCCCGGGGGTGAGCGCGATCCCGCTCGAGCGCATCGAGCGGTCGATCTCCAAGCTGCGGTGGGCGTGTGCGACCATGTCGGCTCCTCCTCGCCGCGACCGGCGGCGTCGCCGACGTTAGTGCTCGAGGGGTGTTCAGTCCACCGCCGGAGTGCGGACCCTGTCACCCAGGCCACCCAAGAAGCCGCGCACCAGCGCCGCGATCTCCGCCGGCCGCTCGATCGGCACCAGGTGCGTGCCCGGGACGGTCTCGAAGCGGGCGCCGGGGCTCGTGCGCCGCCAACGGGCCCAGACCGCCGCGTTCACCAGCGTCGAGCGGCTCGCGCGGATCGCCAGCGTCGGGACGTCGGCGAGCTTCGCGAGCGCGCCCCACGCCCGCGGCGCCCGTGCGAAGATGGCGGCCTCCCACTCCCGCGGGAACCGGAGCCGCACGCCCTCGCGGGCGTCCGCGACCATCGCGGCGACGCAGTCCGAGAGCCCGGCGTCGTCGACCTCCCGAAAGAGCCGCTTGTCGCGCAGGTTGGCGAACGCCGCCGCGCGGTCCGGCCACACCTCGCGCCGCCGCCGCGTCGCCCGCAGGAGCGCCCGCTTCGGCGGCAACAGCCACGTCGCCCGGTTGTAGAGCGCGATCCGCAGCGGCGTGATCAGCACCGGATCGATCAGCACCAGCGCCCGGAAACGCTCCGGACGGCGCGCCGCCGCCAACGCCGTCGCGATCCCGCCGAGCGAGTGGCCGACGCCGACGACCGGCGCCTTCGGCGAGATCGCGTCGATCGTCTCGAGCAGATCATCCCCGAAGCGCCGCCACCCCGCCGCGCGCGGCGGGCGCTCGTCCGACCACAGCGGCCGGTGCAGCGCGCCGAACACGCGGTAGTCCTCCGCGAGCGCGGTCAGGAGCCGCCGGTAGCAGCCCGGCGGGAGCCCGTTCGCATGTGCGAAGACCAGCGTCTCTCCCGACCCGCTGAAGTCTTCAAATCTGGGTCGTGGTGATTGATGCAATGCGAGACTAGCGGGACCCGCTGGTGTCGGGGGCGGCCTCGACCACGTCGGCGTCCTCGTCCACCTCGGCGCCGCTCAGCGTGTCGTCCATCGCCTCGACGACCGGCTCGTCCGGCATCGCCTCGGGGCCGGGCTCGGGTCCGACCTCGGGGCCCGGGAGCTCCGGCGGGCGCGGGAAGTCGAACTCGTCGCAGCTCCGCGGGTTGACGAGGACCGGATCGGCGCCCTCGAGGCCGCAGTCGTACCACTCGTTGGTGCCGTCCCAGCCGCACGACGGCGGATCCCCGGGGCTGCAGTCGGTCGCGATGACCGCGTTCTCGTTGCAGTACACCGAGTACGACCCCTCGCAGCAGCCGACGAAGGTCAGGTCGCCGCAGCCGTTCAGCTCGCACTTGCCGTCGGCCGTGCAGAAGTCGTCGGCGTTCGGGCAGGTCCCGCAGCTCTGGCCACAGACGTAGCCGCAGTCGCGGTCGGCGCAGGGGTCGTCGGCGCAGGTCTCGCCGGGGCAGAGGTACGGCATCGACGCCGACGGCGACGCGTCCGAGTCCCCGAAGGTGCAGTAGTAGTACTCCTGGTCGTCGATCCAGCCGCAGTTCGGTCCGAGGTCCTGCCCCTGCGCGCTCAGGTTCGGGCAGTCGAGCTCCTGGAGGTTGCCGTCCTCGTCGCACCACCTCGTGACCCCGGCCGACGTGCAGCAGCCCTCGAAGGTCAGCCCCTGACAGTTGTCGATGGGGGTGGTGCACCTGAACTGCGTGGTGCAGATGGCCCCCGGATCGCAGGTGCCGCAGCTGTTGCCGCAGCTGTCGACGCCGCACTCCTGCTCCCCGCAGCTCGGGGCCGGCTTGTGGCCGCCACCGCAGGTGCCCGCGAGGCAGGTCTGCGCCTCGACGCACGGGGCGCCCGTCGTGCACGCGGCGCCGTCGGCGACGGGGCCGATGACGCAGCGATGGCTCGCGCTGTCGCAGGTCGCGACCTTGCAGGTGGTGACCGCGACCTGTGCGCACTCGCTGTCGTTGCGACAGCTCACGGCGGTGGCGTCCGCGCCGACGGTGTCGGTCGGCGACGAGGACTCCCCACCGCACGCGGCGACGACGAGGGTCAGGGAGGTAGCCAACGCCGAGAGCCGTGTCACCATGACTTCCTCACAGGCACTTGTTGTCGCCCTTGGGGCACTTGAAGCGGACGTGGATGTGGTTGTTGTGTCCCGGCTCGTGGCGGATGACGCCGCGCATCGCGCGCGAGCCCCGCGGGTACTGGAACATCCAGTCGAGTTTGCGCTGGCTGACGCCCTGCTTCTTCGCCCAGTCGTAGAGCTTCTTCTGCACCGCGTAGCCGATGAACATGTACTCGACCCGCGACTTGTCCGGAGACGGGCCGGCGAGGGTCGTGAGCAGCTCCCAGGTCGCCTCGTAGTCGAGGGGGTGGCGCGTAGCGTCGAGGAACGCCTTGGGGCCGGTCTTCGGCTGGCGGGCGAAGTAGAAGCCGATGTCCACGTCGCGGCCCGACTGGTGGGACTTGTGCCCGGCGAGGCGCCCACCGGTCTTGGCCGAGATGTCGCCCACGGCGATGTCGTGCGCGCTCGGGTGCTTCCTCTGCACGGCGTCGAAGGCGTCGGAGAGCAGGGCGATGGTCTCGTTGGTGCCCCAGGAGCGCTCGGGCCGCCGGCGATACCAGCTGCGCCCGGAGGGGAGCTGCTGGCCGTTGACGAGCTCGCCGTGCTGCGGGCGGCCGATCGCGGCGCTGCGGACGACCGGCCCCTCGATCCACAGGTCGATGCTGTCGCCGACCCGCAGTCGGCGGGGATCCTTCTTCGGGTTCATGCGCTTGATGTCCGACACCGTCAGATCGTAGCGCTCCGCGATCGCGCCGAGGGTGTCGCCGGACTCGATCTTGTAGCGGATCTTGCGCGGGGGCTGGACGGCCTTGGTGGGGACCACCCGCAGCTTCTGCCCGATGCGCAGCATGTTTTTGTTGCCGATGACCTTGCGGTTGCGGCTCTTGAGGCCATCGACGCTGTCGCCGTAGCGCGCCGCGATCCCGGCGAGGGTGTCCCCGGGCAGAACGGTGTGGACGACCGCCGAGCCGCTCGCCTCCGCGCCGGACTCGCAGCGCTCGGGGATGTCGAGCCGCTGGCCGATGCGGATCATGTCGCCGGACAGCTTGTTGGCGCGCCGCAGCGCGTCGGTGGAGCAGCCGAAGCGGTGCGCGATGCCGCCGAGGGTCTCCCCCCGCGACACGGTGTAGCTGCGCGCGTACGCGTCCGCAGCGAGGACCGGTGACCCGAGCCCGATGACGGCTGCGACTGCGACTGCGATGGCGTTGCGAACTGCCGTCACGACTCCTCCCCAGGTGCGGCGGCCTCGGTCGACCACCATGCAGGCGCCCCAACGGAATGTCCACTTAGCTTGTTCCGGGTTTGGAATCGCGAACCTCTCGGGGGGGGCTGTATAGCCGCTTTACACACACCCGAGAAACGCCTAGCGTGCCGGTGATGTCCGGTCGTTTCACCATCGTTCGACCGCTCGGCGCCGGCGGTCAGGGACGCGTCGTGGCGGTGCGTGACGCCGCGCGCGACGACGCCGAGGTGGCGCTCAAGGAGACGCCGCGACGGGACGCCGACGCGCTGCGGCGAGAGTTCGCCCTGCTCGCCGGGCTGCGCCACCCGAACCTGGTCGCGGTCTACGACTGGTTCGACCCGAGCCCCTTCGCCGCGGCGGCGGCGGTCGGCGATGACCTGCCGGTCGCCTACACCCAGGAGCTGGTCGACGGCGTCGACCTGTGGCGCGCGCTGCGTCACGCCGACCCGGACGAGCGCGAGCGCGTCTTCGAGCAGGTGCTGCGCGCGCTGGCCTACCTCCACGCGCTGGGCGTGGCCCACCTCGACCTCAAGCCCGAGAACGTCCTCGTCAGCCGTGGCGACGACGGCCCCCTGGCCCGCGTCCTCGACTTCGGCATCGCGCGCCGCATCGGCGACCAGGTGACCGCGGTCCGAGGCAGCTACAGCTACGTCGCCCCCGAGCGCCTGGCCGGGCGCGGCTTCGACCAGCGCGCCGACCTCTACGCCCTCGGTGTGATGATGGCGGAGGTGGCGACCGGCCAGCCGCCGCCCCCCGAGGCCCTGCGCGGCGAGCTCGCGGACGCCGTGGCGCGCCGGGCCTGGCTCGCCGCCCACGGGGTACCCCGGCCGTGGCTCGAGGTGGTGACCGCGCTCCTGGCCGCCGATCCGGCGCACCGGCCGGCCGGTGCGTGGGCGGTGGCGCGGCTCTGGGGCCGCGAACGGAGCCGCCCGGTCGTCCTCCACACCCCGGCCGCGGCGGCGGCGATGGTCCGCGCCGGGGCCCCGGTCGGCCGCGACGCCGCGCTCGGCGCCTGCCGCGCGGCGGTCCGCGACGCCGGCGCGGTGGTGCTGACCGGTCCGGCGGGCATCGGCCGCGCGACGGTGGCCCGAGCCGTCGCCCACGAGGCGCAGATCGCCGGCCACTCCGTCGAGGTGTGGCCGCACGGCCCGCGCTCGCGCACCGCCCGGGGGCTCGGCGAGGCCTTGGCGCGGCTCCTCGACGAGCCCGGCCTGGCGTCGCGGGTCCTCCAGACCTCACAGGTCCCGCGAGCCGAGGCGCGCGGGGTCCCCGGGCGTGAGGACGAGGGCGCGCGCTACGCCACCTGGGTGGAGCAGACCGCGCGCGAGCTCGCCGAGCACCTCCTCGAGCGCCCTCCGGTGGGGCGGCCCGCGCTGCTGGTGATCCCCGACCTCGACGGCGCGCCGGCGCTGCCCCGGGCGGTGGTGGCTCACCTCGTCGCCGCGGCCGAGGCCGGGCGCCGGCTGCCGCTGGCGCTGGTGCTCTGTGCATCGCAACACAGCGGATCGTCCGGCGTTCTCCTTGGCCCGCTCGATCGCGACGCGGTGCAGCGCTTTGCGGCCACCCGCTTCGGCCCCGAGGCCGCTGACCCGCGCCCGTGCTCCGTCTTGGCGGCGGCGAGCGGCGGACACCCGCTGCACCTGGAGACCCTCGCGGCGCTGCTGGTGGCCCGCGGGGCCCTGGACTTCGGTCCGAGCGGCTGGTTCTGGGCGGAGGAGCTCGAGGGGTTGGCGCTGCCGGCGCAGATCGGCGAGGCGGTCCGCGAGCGCGTCGCGGCGCTGCCCGAGGCGCGGCGGGCGGCCCTCGGCGCGACCGCTTGGCTGCGCTTCCCGGCCACCCCCGAGGCGGTCGCGGCGGCGCTCGACGTCCCGCGCGCGCCGCTCGAGGCGCTGCTCGAGCTCGAGGCCGCGGGGCTCCTGTGGCGGGACGGGCTCGGGCGCTTCGAGCCCGCCCACGCGGAGGTCGCCCAGGCCCTCGCGGGTCTCTTGCCCCCGGGCGGGGTCGCGGCGGCCCACGCGCGGGTCGTGGCGCGGGTCGAGCGGGAGCCGCTCGCCCACGCTTGGCACCTCGGGGGCCTCGAGGGGGCGAGGGTCGCCCGCGAGGTGGGGCGCGAGGCGTGGGCGGAGCGGCGCGCGGAGGGCGCCGCCGAGGCGCTGGACCTCGCGCTCGAGCTGGCTCCCGACGATCCGGACGCGCTGGCGCTGCGCGCCGAGGTGGCCGATCTGCTCGGCCCGCGCGAGCTCCAGGTGGCCTGTCTCGAGCGCCTCGTGGGGCTGTTGGCGCCCGACGATCCGCGCACGCTCCAGGCGCGGAGCCGGGCGTTCTGGACGCTGACCCGGATCGGGGACGTGGTGCGGGCCGAGGCGGCCGGGCGTGAGGTCGTCGCGCTCGCCCGCGCCCGCGGGGCCCAGGAGATCCTGGCCGAGGCCCTGGTGCATCTGGCGATCATCATCACCCAGCGGGGAGACTACGACGAGAGCGAGCGCCTGCTGCGGGAGGCCGCCGATCGGGCGACCCCGGGGGCGCTCGGGCTGCGGGCGCGGATCGCGAACAACCTCGGTAACGTCCTCTCCTATCGCGAGCGGCACGAGGCGGCGCTGGCGCAGTACGGCGAGGCGTATCGGCTCAAGACGGCCGAGGGCGATCCGGTCGGCCAGCGCATCGCCGTCGGCAACATGGGGCTCATGTGCCTGCGGCTCGAGCGGCCGGTCGAGGCGATGGCGCACTTCGCGGCCAGCTGGGAGGCGGCGCGGCGCACCGGACATCGGCGGGGCGAGGCGTGGAGCCTGTGCGTCTTCGCCGAGGTGGGGCTCGAGGCCGGGGCCTGGCGCTTCGCCGAGCGCCGCGCTCGGGCGGCGCTGCAGGTGGCCGACGAGCTGGGGGATCAGCTCATCGCGTGCGACAGCGAGACGACCATGGCGGAGAGCCTCATGGCTCAGGGGGCGATCGATGCTGCATTGCAGCATGCGCGCGCCGGGTTGGCGCGCGCCCGGGCGGTGGAGAGCAGCTACACGGCGGCCCGCGCGCGGCTGCTGCTGGCGACGCTGGCGGCGGACTCGCGCCCGGCGGAGGCGGCGGTCGAGGCGCGGGCGATCGCGGCTGACGGGCTGGCCGACGACGTGACCCGGGCGCGGGCCGAGCGGCTGGTGGCGGAGCTGGCGCTCGCCGAGGGCGCGCTGGACGAAGCGGAGGCGGCCGCGCGGCGGGGGCTGGCGGTCGGCGGTCGTGGGCGGCACCCGGCGGTCTACGCGACGGCGGTCCGGG
>PHBI01000065.1 GCA_002841945.1 Deltaproteobacteria bacterium HGW-Deltaproteobacteria-14 | reverse complement strand
CGGGGGGCGGCGGCGCGCTCTCCGAGGTGCTGGCCGCGGTCGTCCGGGAGCGGCTCCTGGCGGCCTGCCTTGCCACGACGCGCCCGCGCCCCGCCGAGCTCGCCGCCCTGTTCGCCGAGGACGGCGTCCGCGAGCGCCTCCTGGCGGCGCGCTGGGCCGAGAACGGGGCGGGGACCGACCCGGCGGGCGCGCCTGCCCTCGCGCGGGCCCTCGCGGCGCAGCTCCCGGCGGCTCCGGTGGTCCGCCACCGGCTCCCCGAGCCGGCCGACCGCTGCCGAGGGGACGTCGACTGCGTGAACATCGCCGCCGGCTGTGACCTCGCGGCGTGCCAGGCGCTGCGCTGCGTCGGCACCATGTGCGTTGCACAAATCATCGCCGGTTCGCCGTGTGATGACTCGAACTCATGTACAGAAAATGATCTGTGCGATGCGGCAGGGGTGTGCCGTGGTGCGGTGGCGTCGTGCGACGACGGCGACCCATGCACCGTCGAGGGGTGTGAGCCCGGGATCGGTTGCGTCACGCTGCCGGTGGGGGCGGCGCTCGGCTGTGACGACGGCGACGCCTGCACCGACGGCGACGCCTGTGACGCCGCCGGGGTGTGCGTCGGGGCGGTCCGGGACTGCGACGACGGGGATCCGTGCACCATCGACAGCTGCCTCCCCGACGTCGGCTGCGTGTCGCAGTCGGCCCCGCTGGCATGCGACGACGGCGACGCGTGCACCTACTCCGACGCGTGCGTGCAGGGGATCTGTGCCGGGACGCGGCTGACCTGCGACGACGGCAACCCGTGCACGAGCGACGCCTGCGACCCGGCGCTCGGCGCGTGCGCGTCGCGGCCGCTGCTCGAGGGCACGCCGTGCGACGACGGCGACGCCTGCACGGTCGCCGACCGCTGCCTGGGCGGGGTGTGCGCGGGGCTCGGGCGGGGGTGTGACGACGGCCTCGCCTGCACCTTCGACAGCTGCGCGGCGGGGGTGTGCGCCCACGCGCCGGTGCCCGGGACGTGCCTCGCCGGCGCCGAGTGCGTCGCGGTCGGGCACAAGCCGGAGCGCGACCCGTGCGTGGTGTGCGCGGCGACCGGCGTCCTGGCGGCGGACCCCGCCGCGGAGGGGGTCGCGTGTGCGCCCGACGACGTCAGCTGCAGCATCGATCGCTGCGAGGCCGGGCTCTGCCGCCACGTGCTGCCGCCGGGGACCTGTGGGACCGAGACCGGCGGCTGCGTGGGGGTCGGCGACGAGGTCGCGCCGTGCCTGGTGTGCGTGGCGACCGGCGTCGCTTCCCCCCGCCCCGCGGGGGCCGCGTGCTCGAGCGGGGCGGCGTGTATGGCCGGGAGCTGCGATGAGGCGGGGTTCTGCGAGGAGGAGCCGGTCGGGTGCTGCCCGGCGCTGCCGATCGCGTGCGGCGAGCAGCAGGAGGGCGGGAGCCTGTTCGGGACGAGCCGCGTCGATGGGTGGAGCTGCGCCCCGGGCGAGCCCCTCCCGGGCCCGGAGCGGACCTGGTGGTTCGACGCGCCCTGCGCCGGGACCGTGACCTTCGCCGCCGGTGGCGTCGACGGCGCGCGCGTCGTGGTGGGGGCGCCGGATCTAGCGGGCTGCGCGGAGGGCGCGTGCCTCGAGGCGGGCGCGCAGGTGACGCGCAGCGTGGCCGAGGGGGACGCGCTGACCGTCACCCTCGAGGGGGTGAGCGGGGCGCCCTGGCGGCTCGGCGTGACGTGCGCGTGCGCCGAGGACGCCGGCGCCAGCCCGTGACTGGCGTCAGCGCTTGGTAAGCGGCTACAGGGCCGCGATGGCGTCGAGCACGGCCGCGACGTGGCCCTTGACCTTCACGCTCGGCCAGGCCGCGGCGATCTTGCCGTCGGCGGCGACGAGGAAGGTCGAGCGGATCGTGCCCTCGAACTCCTTTCCGTACATCTTCTTCATCCCCCACGCGCCGTACGCCCGGTGCAGGGTCAGCTCGGCGTCGCTCAGGAGCGGGAAGGGGAGGGTGTACTTCGCCTTGAAGCGGTCGTGGCTCTTCACGCTGTCCTTGGACACGCCGAAGACCATGACACCCGCGGCGGTTACACGGGCGAAGTTGTCGCGGAAGTCGCACGCCTCGGTGGTGCAGCCGGGGGTGTTGTCCTTGGGGTAGAAGTAGACGACGTAGGGCTTGCCGGCGAGGTCGGCGGACGCGATGGCGCGGTCGCCGTCGGCGGGGAGGGTGAAGGCGGGGGCGGTGTCTCCGACCTGGAGCATAGGGGCTCTCCGTTGGGTTGCGGGTTGACGCGGCAGCCCTCTGAGGTGGTGGCCGCGACCACGTGGCCGCGACGCCGGGGCGGGCTCGGGCGAGTCTGAGCAGCCGCTGGTTGCGCCGCGCGCCCGGGAGTGATAGCAACTTCCGGCTTGGCTTTGCTACGGCGAATCGCTACATCCTCTGTCCGCAGCGGAGTGGCGCCGGGTGGTACGGCGGGACGACCATGGTCGCTCCCGGCGCGATCGGCCCCTCGGAGACGCCAGAGCGTCCTGCCAGTGAGGCGGCCGCCGATTCGCCCAGAATCCCAGGAGCTGATGTGTCGAAGGAAGAGGGAATCACCGTGGAGGGGACCGTCGTCGAACCCCTGAAGAACGCCATGTTCAGGGTCGAGCTCGACAACGGTCACACCGTCCTCGCCCACGTCTCCGGCAAGATGCGCAAGCACTACATCCGCATCCTCCCCGGCGACAAGGTCACCGTCGAGCTGTCCCCCTACGATCTCACGCGCGGTCGCATCACCTACCGCGCGAAGTGAAGTAGCGCCGTCGGGACGGCACGTCGTGCCCCGCGTCGGGTGCCGGTCTGCGAGATCGGCGCCTGGGTGGCCTGTGCCGATCCGTCCCTGCCCCCTGATCGCCCGACGTGGTTGGGCGTGAACTCTGACGCACCGCGTTGCGTTGACAAGGACCGTGAGGGCTTCGGGCCGTCGTCCGCGTTCGCGGGTGGTCGGCGCGTCGCCTTCGTCCAGCACGGAGGAAACATGCGATACGCCTTGGTCTCAGTGATGATGATCCTCGCCGCGGGGTGCGGCCAGCAGGCTGCCGAGCCGCAGCATCCCGGGGCCCAGGCGGTGAAGCCGGCCGCGGAGCCCGCCGCCGCGCCGGCGGCGACGCCGGGCGCGACCGGGACGGTGGGCGGCCCCACCGTGGCCGCTGCGCCGACCCCAGCGCCCGCGACCGCGACCCTGGGGCAGCCGGCCCCGGACTTCACGCTGAACGACACCGAGGGCGAGCCCTGGAAGCTGTCCGATCACCGTGGCAAGACCGTGGTCATCGAGTGGTTCAACCCCGGCTGTCCGTTCGTGAAGTACGCCTACGGCGAGGGCCCGCTCGCGGACATGGCCAAGAACGCCGCGAAGGACGATGTCGTGTGGGTGAACGTCAACTCCGGCGCCTCCGGCAAGCAGGGCCACGGCCTCGAGGCGAACCGCGAGGCGCGCGAGCGGTGGGCGATCGCCCAGCCGGTCCTCCTCGACGAGGACGGGGCCGTCGGCCGCAGCTACGAGGCGAAGACGACCCCGGCCATGTACATCGTCGACAAGGCCGGCACCCTGGTCTACCGCGGCGCCCTCGACAACGCGCCGCTCGGCCGGGTGGAGGACGACGGGGCGCCGCTGAACTACGTCACGGCCGCGCTCGCCGACCTCGCCGCCGGCCGCCCCGTCGCCATCTCCGAGACCGTCTCCTACGGCTGCAGCGTCAAGTACTGAGATCGGTGGCACGGCGGCCCGGGCTCGGACGTCCGTAGCCGCCCCGCAGCTCTGGAGGGTGCGACCCGCGACCGTTCGCGCGTCGCACCCCCCGCCCACCCCTCGTCCGCGCGCTCGCCCGGCCCACGCCCCCGGCGCTTTGGCCCACGCCCCCGGCGCTTTGGCCCACGCCCCCGGCGCTTTGGCCCACGCCCCCCGCGCTTTGGCCCACGCCCCCGGCGCTTTGGCCCACGCCCCCGGCGCTCCGGCCCACGTCCCGCGCACCGGCTCCCCCCCGCGCTCCGGCCGGCCCAGGCGGACCCGCACCCCGAAAGGGCCGCCTGGCCAAACGCGAAGCGGGCCAGGCGGTGGCGAAACTGACCCCAAACGCGAAGAGGCGCTCACGGCATCACCGTGAGCGCCTCTCAGCGTGTCTACCAGCCCTCGGCGTCAGCTCAGCCGGCGGCGCCTCAGGATGAGCACCGCGAGCCCCATCACGAGGGCCAGCAGCGCGCCGCCCGCGGCCCCGCCGGAGCAGGAGAAGACGTTGTTGCCGCGGATGGTCGAGGTGGAGAAGTCGTCCTCGCCGTTGAGCGGGTCCGTCTGGTTGTCGTGGACCTCGTAGCCGTCGATGATCCCGCCCTTGTCGGTGTCGGGGTCGTTCGGGTCGGTGAACCAGACCAAGACCTCGAGCTTGTCGTTGAGGAAGTCCCCGTCGCTGTCCGGGTTGTTCTGATCGGTGTGGTAGAGCTGCACCTCGTCGCGGTCGATGAGGCCGTCGCCGTCGGTGTCGCGCAGGCCGTCCGTCGGGTCGTTCGGATCGCCCTCGCCCTCGTCGACCTTGCCGTTGTGGTTGGCGTCCTCCTCGCCGTCCTTGAGGCCGTCACCGTCGCTGTCGGGGTTGCGCGGGTCGGTCGTCGTCGTCGGGTCCTCGTCGACCTGCCACTTCGACTCGAGGGTGTCGACGGTGCGCTTGACCGAGCCATACTCGGTCCCGTCCGATATCCCGTCGTCGTCCGAGTCGTAGAGCGTCGGATCGGTCCCGACCACGTTGACCTCCTGCCCGTCCGACAGCCCATCGTCGTCGCTGTCGCGGTCCTTGCGGTTGGTCCCGAAGCGCGCCTCGTCGACGTCGGACAGGCCATCGTTGTCGTCGTCGGCGTCGGCGCAGTTCAGCGTACCGTCCTGGTCGTAGTCGCCGATGTCGTCGGTCGTGGGCGTCGACGTGTCGTCGAGCCGGTCGGTCCCGCAGATCTCCTCGTCCTCGTCGAGCACCCCGTCGTTGTCGTCGTCGAGGTCCTTGCAGTCGAGGTCGCCGTCGCCGTCGAAGTCCTCGAGGGACTCGAGAGACGGGGTGTCGTTGGCGTCGAACGGATCGGTGTGGCAGTACGCCTCGACCCCGTCGGCGATCCCGTCCTTGTCGGTGTCGGCCTCGGCGCCGTCGCAGATGCCCGAGCCGTCCTTGTCCTGCGGGATGCTCGTGGCGTCGAGCGGGTCGGTCAGGCAGTCCCGCTCCTCACCGTCGGTGAAGGTGTCGTGGTCGGTGTCCGGATCGTGCGGGTTGGTCTCGCCGTCGTCGAGCCGACCGTTGCGGTTCACGTCCTCGAAGCCGTCCCACACCTTGTCACCGTCGGTGTCGCGGTCCCAGCCGAAGGACGGCCGGCAGTCCTGGCTCGCGGCGCCCGGCGGCGGCGGGAAGCAGCTGTCGTGCTCGATCTTGTCGTTGATGCCGTCGCCGTCGGTGTCCTTCTTGAGCGGGTCGGTCTCGTCGTTGGAGGGCTCGTACACGCCGTTGTGGTTGGAGTCCTCGACGCCGTCGTCGAGCCCGTCCTGGTCGGTGTCCTTGACGTAGGGATCGGTGCCCGACATCCGCTCGACCGTATCGAGGATGCCGTCGTTGTCGTCGTCGGTGTCGACGCAGTTCGCCACCCCGTCGCCGTCGGTGTCGAGCGCGTCGAGCTGCAGGGGCTTGCTCGTGGGATCGAGCGGGTCCGTCTCGCACAGGATCTCGGTCTGGTCGTCCACCTGGTCGCCGTCGTCGTCGGGGTCGATGAAGTCACAGGCCCGGTCGCCGTCGGTGTCGGTCGGGAACGAGAGCGGGTCGTGCGGTTCGGTCTGACACGCCACCTCGTCGAGGTCGCTCCACTCGTCGTTGTCGTCGTCGTCGTCGAGCTTGTCGCACTTGTGGTCGCCGTCCCCGTCCGCGCCGTTGGCGGTGGGGTTGTCGAGGACGTCGAGCGGGTTGGTCTCGCAGTCGACCTCCTCGAAGTCGAACCACCCGTCGTTGTCGTCGTCGGCGTCGAGCGCGTTGCAGGTCCCGTCGGAGTCGTTGTCGTGGGCGGCGTCGTGCGGCGTCGAGCTGGCCACGCACGGGTCGCTCATGCAGGTGATCTCGAGCGTGTCGGGGAAGCCGTCGTTGTCGTCGTCGAGGTCGACCGAGTCACACTGCTGGTCGTCGTCACCGCAGTTTGGCGGCAGGCTCAGCGCGTCGAGCGGGTTCGAGCCGCAGATGATCTCCTCGTTATCGGGGAAGCCGTCGCCGTCGTCGTCGCTGTCGGCGCAGTTCGGGATCCCGTCTTCGTCGGGATCCTCGGCGATCTGAGCCGGGGTTGGCTTGTCGTTGATGTCGAGGGGGTTGGTGCGGCAGTACTCCTCGATGCGGTTCTCGAAGCCGTCGTTGTCGAAGTCGAAGGTGTAGCAGAACGGGTCTTTGACGCAGTCCTTGTCCGGCGGGAAGTCGGTCCCGATGCCGCAGTCGATCTCGCCGTCGGAGTCGTTGTCGACGCCGTCGCCGCAGTTGTCCTCGCGGACGTCACACTGGGCCTGGGTCGTGTCGTACTTGCCGTTGCAGTCGCCGTCGACGAGCACCTGGTCGCAGACCACCGCGCCGGGGCACGGCCATGCCACGGACTGGCCGTCGCACGGGCTGCCATCACCCGGGTGGCGCGTCGGGTTGTTCTTCGACGAGGCGTTGGCGCACTTCAGCAGCTCGAGGACGTCGCTCGCGCCGTCGTCGTCGTCGTCGTCGTCCTCGCAGTTGAGCAGCTGGTCGCCGTCCGGATCCAGGAAGGCGTCCATCGTGATGGTCTGTCCGCCGACCAGCGGGTTCGTCCCGCAGCGGTCCTCGAAGCCGTTGGGCACGCCGTCGTGGTCCCAGTCCCCGTCCTCGCAGTTGTCGTCGTGTACGCACACGTCGTCGTCGCAGTCGGTGAGCCCGTCGGCGTCCTCGTCGATGCCGCCGCTGCACACCTCGGGGCAGCTCAGCGTGATGTGGGCCGAGGTGCCGGGGCCCTGGTTGCAGGCGCCGACCTGCTTGGCGACGATGTAGTAGGTGGTCCCGTCGACCACGTTCATGTCGAGCCGCCCGCCGGCGACGCAGGTCGACTCGACCGCCGATCCGAAGCTGTCGCAGGTCGCTGCGCCGTCGCTGCAGGTGCCCGACGCCATTTGGAGCATGAACAGGCGCGTGCCGAGGTTCGAGAGGTCGACGTGCACGCTCCCCGTCAGGTTCGCGTGGAAGGCGTACACGAGGTCGTTGCCGTCCGTTGGGACCCCCTCGGAGCAGGGCTCGAAGTCGTTGCTGCGCGGGGTCACGTCCACGCCGGTGCCGCCGCACGTCAGGGGCAACGCGCGGCTGCACACCTCGCCGCTGCAGACGCTCTTGTCCGAGCAGCCGGGGTCGAGGCAGTCGCGGAACGTGTCGCAGTTGTCGTCGAGCCCGTTGGTGCAGCGGGAGGTGTCGTCGCCGGTCGGGTTGTACTCGAGGTTGCCGGGGTTCTCGAGCTCGTGCCCCGGGCCCTCGCAGTACGCCGGCTCGGTGCCCGCGCAGCGGTCGGCGCCGGTCGCCGCCGCCCCGTCGATGCCGTAGCCGTCGCGGTCGGCGTCGTTGCAGGTGTCTTGGCAGTCGATGATGCCGTCGCCGTCGCTGTCGGCGACACACGCCGGGGAGCCGGCCACGAAGTCGCAGACGGCGCTCGCCGGGTCGCAATCACGGGCGTCGCACACCGTATCGCCGTCGGCGTTCGGGAGCTCGGGGGTCGTCGTGTTCGGCAGGAACGCCACCTCGTCGGTGGTGCCGTCGCAGTCGTCGTCGACGTTGTCGCAAGCGAACTCGGCGCAGGTCCCGCCGCCCACTAGCTTCGGCCCGCCGTAGTTGCGCGTGGTCGCGGAGTAGATGTTGGCCGCCTGCGGCCCGGACAGGCACCACTGGGCCGCCTGGTCGTTCACGCCGGAGTTCGACGCCTCGGCGTTCTTGAGCACCATCGAGCGGCCGCGGTCGAGCCCGTCGGCGCCGGTGGTGCGGATCGAGCCGAGCGCGCAGGCGAAGCCGCGGAAGTCCACCGTGTCGATCACGCGATCCGCGGCGGTCGCGCCCTTGCGCTCGACCGTCAGCACGTCCCCGGCGGAGTTGAGCGACATCCCGGTGCAGTGGGCGTCGATCAGCGAGGTGTTGGCGAAGTCCGCGGTCACCGGGGTGCCAAAGGCGATGATGTAGTAGTCGTTGGCCGGGATGGTGATCCGCGTGTTCGCGAAGCACGTGGGCGCGCTGGGCGCGAAGCTCGCCGAGGCGCCGGCGTTGTTTCGGAGCTTGAGCTCGAGGGTCGCGAGGTTCAGCTCGGCGCCTGACGCGTTGTAGAGCTCGATCCACTGCTCGGCGCTCGAGCCGAAGAGGACCGGCAGGTGGATCTCGGACACGTAGAGCTGCCCGGCCTCGACCTGACACGTCGCGCTGCAGCCATCGCCGGGGGTCGTGTTGCCGTCGTCACAGGTCTCGAAGCAGTTGCCGACGCAGCCGGGTTCGGCCGTCAGCTTCGACTCGACGACGCCGTTGCCACAGATGTAGCAGTCGGGGTCCTCGCGATCCTGCCAGCCGTCGCAGTCCTGGTCGGAGGTGTCGAGGGCACCGGCGCTGAGCGGCGGCAGGCTCGGGTCGTGGAAGTAGCACTGCTCGCTCGGCTGCGGGAACGCCGACGGATCGTAGTCGTTGCAGTCGATGACGTCCGGCGTCGGGCACGCCGAGAGGTCGGACACCGAGATGGTGGGGTCGCCCCGTCCGTCGCGGTCGCGGTCGACGCAGACGTCGCACGCCTGGCCGAAGTTCTCCGCGCCGCAGGCGGCGGAGCCGGGCGGGCACCCGATGCGGTCGAGGTCGATGTCGCTGCGGACGACGACCTCCGACAGGAACACGCCGGGGTTGGCGTTGTTCGAGCCGTTCTGGGTGTCATAGAAGATGACCACGCCCACCGAGTTCTTGGGGATGGTGACGAGCGCGTGATCCCACTCGCCGTCGAAGTACTTGCCGTTGGCGAGGGCGGTCGGCGTCGTCCCCGAAGACGTGTTGCTCGCGGTGCTCCAGACGATGTTGCCCGGGTTGGTCGTGGAGCAGGCGGTCGCCGTCGTGTTGAAGCACACGCCGAAGGTGTCGGACGTCCCGTCGCCCGCGAGGCGGTAGACGAGCTCGATCTTGGGCTCAGGCATCGTCGCCGGGACGTCGATCGTCCGGCTCAGCCAGCCGCGGACGCGGTCGCCGACCGCGACGTCGGTCACCTGGCCGTTGAGCTTCGTCTCCCAGCCGCGCTCGCCCCCGGGGAGGCTGCGGGGGAGCGTGCTCGAGGCGCCCCACTGGAAGACGGTCGCCGCGGTCGTGGCGCCGCGTCGGCCGGTCGCCGTCCAGCCCGCCGAGGCGCCGGTCGTCGTCGGCTCGGCGTCGGTCCCCTTCGAGAAGTTGTAGCCCACGAAGCAGGCGTCGCAGGCGAAGGCGTTGGCGCACGTGGGGTCGGCGCAGTCGATGTTGCCGTCGTGGTTGTCGTCGACGCCGTTGGCGCAGTCCTCGCTGCCGCAGTCGTTGTCGAGGGCGTCGATGGCGCCGTCGCAGTCGTTGTCGAGCCCGTCACCGCAGTTCACCTCGGAGCCGTTGGCGGGGGTGACCGCGAACACGGCGTCGTTGCAGTCGGCGATGTTCGGCACCGGGCAGGTGGACAGGTCGGGGCTGGTGGTGGCGCCGTAGAAGTCGCCGTCCTGATCCCAGCACTGATCGCAGGTCAGCGCCGGGTTGCCGAGGCCACCCTCGTACTCCGCGTCGTTGTCGACGTTCGAGTAGAGCTTGACGCTCTTGATCGTCACGCCCGGGAAGGCGTACGGCTGCGACTCCGCGAGGGTGTCGAAGAGGATCGTGACGTTGATCGACGGGGCGTCACGGAACGCGGCGAGCGAATGGACCCAGGTGACCGGCTCGATGCCGGGGCTCGGTGAGTTGGTCACCAAGAACACGTTGTCGTTGAAGATGCCGACGTCAGGCCCCTCGCAGTTGGGCCGGTTGATGCACACCGCGAGGACGTCCGGCGTGTTGCCGGCGTGGATGTAGCTCAACGCGATCACCGGCGCGGGGCCCGCCTCGTTGACGCCGCCCATCGGCGCCGTGAACTGGAGGCGACCGAACTGCCGGCTCGCCACCGACAGGACGCCGCCCGTCGACCACTGCCCGGGGGAGTAGGTCCAGATGGTGCCGCCCGAGATCGCGTCGGCCGTGAACGCCGGCCCGCTGTCGAAGCTGTAGTCGCGCAGACAGCCCTGCGCGCAGAACGGGTCGGGGCCGCTGACGCCGGCCGCGGTGCCGTTGCAGGCGGGGTCCTCGCAGTCCGTGAGCCCGTTGCCGCCGTTGTCGACGCCGTCGGCGCAGTCCTCGCGGCAGTAGGGGTCCGCGGCGTCGGTCTGCCCGTTGCAGTCGTCGTCGAAGTGGTTGCCGCAGAGCTCCTCGTTGCCCGGGTAGGCGTCGCCGTTGTCGTCGTCGCAGTCCACGGGGGACGGGGGGACGCGGCTCGTCGCGTCGCAGTAGGTGTCCCCATCGGCGTCGACGCAGGGATCGCCGCAGGCGAGGCTCTGGAAGTCGCGGACCGAGTCGGCGTCGACGTCGCTCGCCAGGCTGACCTGCGAGACCGTCGCGCCGAAGTGCCCGCCCGCGCCGATGTTGGCGACCAGGCGCAGGGCGACGACCTTGTTCTGACCCGCGAAGGCGCTCATCGGGACCGACTTCGTCGCGGCCCCCGGGGTGCAGACGCTGGCGACGATGGTGCCGCCGTCGAGGGTGAGCGGCGGCCCGTCGGTCACGTGGATCTCGAGGCAGTTGCCGGCGACCGGGTCGACGTCGAGGTCGTAGCTGACCTTCAGCACCGGCGCGCGCCCGTCGGTGAGGGCCGGGACGGCGATGACGCGCCACAGCGTGGCGGAGTGGGCGCCGACCAGGAGATCGGCGTTCAGGCCGGTCTCCCAGGCGGTCAGGCCGTTCGACGCGGTGCCGTAGGCCCAGCTCGCGGCGCCGCTGGCGGCGGACAACCAGGTGCCGTCGGCCGCGCTGAAGTCGAACACGGTGCCGCAGTCGAGGGTACACGCCGTCGTGTCGAGGCCGGTGCAGGTGAAGCCGGGCTCGAGGGTGCAGTTGTCCGCGCAGCCGTCGCCGCTGGCCGGTAGCGCCGGGGCGGCGGGGTTGAAGTCGTCGCACTGCTCGAAGTGGTTCGCGGCGAGGTTCTGGAAGCCGTCGCCGCAGGTCCAGTTCTGGCAGGTGCCGCCTGGACCGTCGGGGCAGTCGTCGTGGTTGTCGCCGTCGCCGTCGTCGCAGCCCTCGGGGGCGCCGAAGTCGTGGCCCCGCCCGTCGTCGCCGCCGACCAGGTTCTGGAAGCCGTCACCGCACGCCGCGAGGGCCTCGCAGGCGGTCGGGTTGTCGGTCGCCGAGGGGCAGTTGTCGAGGTCTCCGACGTTGCCGTCGTCGCACACCTCGCCGGAGTCCACGACGTTGTCGCCGCAGCGCGCGAGGCTGCAGTCCGTGCGGCAGGCGTCGGGGGTGTTGGAGTTCGCCATGCCGTCGTCACACCCCTCGTACTGAGGGTTGAGCGGGTCGACGATGTCGGTCCGGTGGAACCCGTCGCCGCAGGTCGCCTGCTGGCAGCTGCCGGTCGGCCCCGACGGGCAGATGTCGCTCGTGACGTCGTTGTTGTCGTCGCAGCCCTCGGCCCCGGCGGTGACGCCGTCGCCGCACACGGTGTGGTCGCAGATGAACGGCGCCGACGCGGCCAGGTACCACCCCGCCTCACAGCTGCAGGTGCCGTCGCCGGCGACGCCGCTGTTGCACTGGCCGTGGCCGCCGCAGATGGTGGCAGCGTCGGTCCCGTCGAAGCCCGCACACTTCGAGTCGCAGTGTGCCCCGAACCAGCCCGGAGCGCAGGCGTCGACGATCTGATAGCGCCGCAGGCCGCTGGTCAGGACACCGCTGGGGAGGCCGTTGTCGGCCGAGACGGCGGCGTCGCCGAAGGTGAAGGCCGCCGCGCCGGCGGGGGAGGTCCGCATCGGCTGGTAGTTCACCGCGACGCCCGAGGCGTCGATCACCAGCCCGCGGACCTTCTGCCACGAGGTCGCGTCGGTGCACGTCCCGGCGGTCCCGTGCAGGGTCGTGTCGACCGCGCTGCCCCCGGGCGGGGTGATGTTGCAAGCGACCGGGGCGACGAGGGTCACGGTGTAGCCCGGGACGTTGACGCTGTAGAGGGTCGCCGAGCCGGCCACCAGGGCGCCGCTCGCGATGACCTCGGCGGCGCCGTACCACGTCTCGACGTAGCGGTCGGCGAGCCCGGCGCTGAACGTGTTGTCGGTGGCGATCGTGGCCGCGTTGGCCGGCCGCGTGTCGAGGGCGTAGAGCTCGGCGCAGCCGGTGGTGCCCGCGGTGCAGTTGCCGCCGAGGACGTTCTCGACCCCGGAGCCGCCGAGGGTGGGCGTCGCGACGCAGTCGTCGGTCGCGCCGGCGATCGACGCGTCCGCCCCGAAGTCGACGAGCAGCTCGACGCCGTGGGCGAAGTTCGTCTGGAAGGTGCAGCTGGTGACGAGGGGCGAGCCGCCGGTGATCGAGACGCCGCGGCCGCCGTTGCTCGACGCCGTCAGCGCGTCGATGGCGCCGTCCGAGACCCCGCAGCCGAGGCCGCTGCCGCGGATCGTCACGCCGTTGCCCGAGTTGCTGCTGGCCGACCCGGTGATGGCGTAGCTCATGGCGCCGTCGATCAGGATGCCGCCGGCGGTGTTGCCGACGGCGTCGACGTCGAGGGTCGCCTGGTGGCCGTCGCCCGTGACCTCGACGCCGTAGCCGGTGAAGCCGCTGATCTGCATGCCGGTGATCGTGACGCCCGGGGCGTCGACCACGAAGCCGCTGCCGACGACGCCGTTGGTGGCGCCGTCGATGATGGTGGTGGGGGTGCCGGTGATCGTCAGGCGCGTCTGGTCGAGGACGAGCTCACCGTCGAGCACGAGGGTCCCGCTCGGGAGCTCGATGACGTCGTCGGACAGCGCGTTCGCCACCGCGTCGGCGAGGGTCCCCGCGCCGCTGCCGGTCAGCACCGTGACGGTGATCGTGTGGCCGATGTGGACGCTCACCGTCGCCGGCGCCGACGGCGCCGAGGTGGTGTCGTCGACGACCCGGAAGTCGAAGCTGTCGGCCCCACCCTCGAACGGGTTCGGGACGTAGGTGACCGTTGGGCTGGTCATGGTGTAGGGCGTGCTGGGGCTGACGCCGAGGTTCGAGCACTGCGCCCCGTCGACCGTCAGCGCCGCCTTCGTCGGGCAGCTGAGGAGCTGGTAGGTCAGCGTGTGGGCGACGTAGCTCTGCCCGGTGAGGGTGATCGCCGTCGGGGTCTCCTCGGCGGTGCTCACCGACTGCGGGTTCGCCACGCTGTCCACCGCGCACGTCACGCTGTCGAAGTGGAAGCCAGCGTCGCAGGCGCAGCTGTACGTGCCGCCGCCGAGGTCGCTGCAGGTCCCGTTGGGGCCGCAGGGGGTCGGTTCGTCACAGATCGCGGCGTGGGCAGCGCCCGCCCAGCCCGTGACCACGAACGCGCACAGCACCACGGCGCGCGCGACGATCCTGGAGCGTCGATGGGAGTTGGTCATGGAGAGCAGGTTCCCGTGGGTGATGCGCGACTCATCGACGCCGCCGAGCGCGGGGCCGTGTGAGCAGGGGAGGCGCCCGGCGTTGCGGGTCCGGGCGCCGGCGGGGCCTCGCCCGCCATGGGACGGAGCGGCCTTCACAGGTCACCTCGCGTGGTGGCGTCGCGGCGTCTGCGGACGAAGATCCACGCCACCGCGAGGAGCAGCAGCAGGCTGAAGCCGAGCGCGCCGGCGCCGCCTCCGCTGCAGGCGAAGACGCTGTCGCCCTTGAGGACGGCGTCGGTGAAGTCGTCGCTGGGGTCGAGGGGGTTGGTGGCGTTCTCGACCTCGAAGCCGTCGACCACGCCGCCACCATCGGTGTCGGGCTCGAGCGGATCGGTGAAGTAGATGAAGAGTTCTTCCTTGTCGTCGAGCGCGTCGTTGTCGGTGTCCGGGTTCTCCGGATCGGTGTGGTAGATGTTGCGCTCGTCGCGGTCGATGAGCCCGTCACCGTCGGTGTCGAGGAGGCCGTCGCGCGGGTCGAGGGGGTCACCCTCGCCGTCCTCGACGTCCACCCGGCCGTTGCCGTTGAAGTCCTCTTCGCCGTCCTTGAGGCCGTCCTTGTCGGTGTCGGCGACCCGCGGCTGGGTCACCGTCGTCGGGTCGGCGTCCGGGACGAAGATCGTCGGGTCGGTGTCGACGGTCCCCTGGGTCTCGCCGACCTCGGTGCCGTCCTGCACGCCGTCGTCATCGGAGTCGGCGTCGTTGGGATCGGTGCCGAGCTCGACCTCGCGGCCGTCCGACAGCCCGTCGTCGTCGGTGTCGCGATCCTGCGGGTCCCAGCCCTTCTGGATCTCGACCGTGTCGAGGACGCCGTCGTTGTCGTCGTCGGTGTCGGAGCAGTTGAGCTTGCCGTCACCGTCGAAGTCGTTGACGTCGTCGACCGCCGGGCGCGAGCTCGGGTCGCGCGGGTTGGTCTTGCACTCCAACTCGTTGGCGTCGGAGACGAGGTCGCCGTCGTCGTCGAGGTCGATGCAGTTGATCTGCAGGTCCCCGTCGGTGTCGTCGAGGTCGGCCAGGCTCGGCACCGAGCTGCTCGCGAGGGGATCGGTCCCGCAGAAGAGCTCCACGCCGTCCGCCACGCCGTCGTGGTCGGTGTCGAGCTGGAAGCCGTCGCACTCGTCGTTGTGGTCCTTGTCGGTCGGGACGCTGAAGATGTCGAGCGGGTCGGTCACGCAGCGGACCTCATAGCCGTCCCCGTAGTCGTCGCCGTCGCTGTCGGCGCGCACCGGGTTGGTCTCGCCGGGGGAGAGGCTGCCGCTGTGATCGGCGTCCTCCATGCCGTCGAGGAGGCCGTCGCCGTCGGTGTCGGGGTTCCAGGGCTCGGTCGCCGACGACGTCCCGGCGTCGTTCGGGTAGGAGCTCGCGAGCTCGACGTTGTCGTCGAGGCCGTCGAGGTCGGTGTCCTTCATCACCGGCGAGGTCTCGGTGCCGGTGGTCGCGCCGTCGTTGTTGGCGTCCTCCTCACCGTCGAGGAGCCCGTCGCCGTCGCTGTCGGGGTTGAGGCGACCCGACCCGTGCAGCGCCTCGTTGACGTCGCTCAGGCCGTCGCCGTCGTCGTCGTCGTCGATGCAGTTAGGCAGGCCGTCGTCGTCGGGATCCTGGGCGGCCTCCTCGATCGGGTAGCTCGTCGGGTCGAGGGGGTCGGTGCCGCAGCCGATCTCGACCTCGTCGGAGGCGGGGTCGGCGTCGTCGTTGAGGTCGAGGAAGTTGCAGATGCCGTCGTGGTCGGTGTCCACCGGGGTGCTGGTGGCGTCGTTCGGCAGCTTGTGGCAGGCGATCTCGTCGACGTCGAGCCAGCCGTCGTTGTCGTCGTCGTTGTCGAGGACGTCGCAGATCTTGTCGTTGTCGACGTCCTGGCCGAGCGACGTCGGGTTCGAGTCCTTGTCGAGCGGGTTGGTCGAGCACTGGATCTCGGCGATGTCGGCCCACCCGTCGTTGTCGTCGTCGTTGTCGACGTTGTTGCAGAGCCCGTCGCCGTCCGCGTCGTGGGCGAGGTCCGTCGGGGTCGAGTCGGCGTCGCGCGGGTCGCTCTGGCAGTTGAGCTCGAGGGTGTCGTCGAAGCCGTCGCCGTCGTCGTCGGGATCGACGTCGTCGCACTGGAAGTCCCCGTCGAGGTCCGGCGGCACGTTGGCCGCGAGGCGCGGGTTGCTGCCACAGATGATCTCCTGATCATCGTCGTAGCCGTCGCCGTCGTCGTCGTTGTCCTGGCAGGACGGGAGGCCGTCGTTGTCGGGGTCCTCACCCTCGGCGGCCGGGGTCGGCTTGGAGCTCCCGAGCAGGGGGTTGGTGTTGCAGGCGAACTCGACGTAGTTGACGACGCCGTCGCCGTCGAAGTCCTGGAGGTCGCACAGCGACACCGGCACGCAGTCGCGGTCGTCGCAGTCGGTCGCGCCGTCGGAGTCGTCGTCCTCGTTGTTGCCGCAGTTGCTCTCGAGGGTGCCGCAGAGGAACTCGGTGGTGTCCACCTCGCCGTTGCAGTTGGCGTCCACGCCGGCGAGGTCGCAGGCCGGCTGCGCCCCCGGGTAATGGGACGGCTCGTTCTTCGAGGCGGGGTCGAGGCAGGTGGCGAGCTCGTCGACGTCGCTCGTGTTGTCCCCGTCGTCGTCGAGGTCGACGCAGTTGAGCAGGCCGTCGTGGTCGACGTCGAGGAAGCCGTCCTGGGTCGGGCTCTCGGTCGCCACCAGGGGGTTCGTCCCGCAGGTGAGCTCCTTGGCGTTCGAGACGTGATCATTGTCGAAGTCGAAGTCGGCGCACTGCGCGGTGGGGACGCAGTCCTCGTCGGCGCAATCGGCCTTGCCGTCGGCGTCCTCGTCGGCGCCGTCGGTGCCGCAGATCTCGATGCAGCTGACGGCGAAGGTCACGCTCGGGAGCGGGCCGACGTTGCAGCCGCCGAGGGACTTCACGACGACGTAGTAGACCTGGCCCTCGATCGCGTTGATGACCGTGCTGCCGCCGGCCGAGCACGTCGACCCGGCGGTCTTGGTCACGTTCGCGCAGCTCGCCTCGCTGCACGCCAGGGCGCCGGTCGTGATGAACATCTCGTGGCGGCGCGTGCCGTTGTTGGTGATCTTGAAGGTCACCGAGCCGCTGCTCGGCGCGACGAAGCGGAACACGAGGTCGGGGCCGGTGGGGCTGTTGGGACGTACGCTGCCGACGTTGCACACCGGGAAGTCGTTCGAGTTGGCGATGAAGGCGTTGCTGAAGCCGCAGCCCACCGCCACCGCCTTGTTGCAGGTCTCACCGACGCAGATCGTGCGGTCGTTGCAGCCCGCGTCGCGGCAGTCCGTCGTGAGGTCGCAGTCGTTGTCGAGGCCGTCGATGCACGCGTTGTCGCTGTCCTCGCTGATGGCCGGGTTCACCGCCGCGTTGTCGTCGCAGACGTTGAACTCGTGCTTGGGCAGGCCGTTGTAGAGCCCGCAGGTCCCGGCGAGGCCGTCGGCGATACCGAACTGGTCGCCGTCGGCGTCGCGGCAGGTGTCGAGGCAGTCGACGATCCCGTCGCCGTCCTGGTCGTTGAAGCAGTGGCTGCCCGACTGGCAGGTGTTGACGAGCGGCTGGCAGTCGCGCGCGTCGCAGCGCCCGTCGGAGTCGCTGTCGATGAGCTCGGCGGCCTCGTCGGCGTCGATGTCCGCGGCGCTCTGATCGTCGTCGCAGTCGTCGTTGACGCCGTCGCACACCACCTCGGCGCAGCCGTCGGCGCGGCCCGGGGAGCCGTAGTGCGCGTCGGTGTTGGAGTAGTGGTTGTTCGGGCTGAGCGCGGTGGTCGGGACGTTGAGGTTCGGCCCGGCGAGGCACCAGTTCGCCGCGACGTCGTTGGCCTGGGCGTTGAGGTTGATCGTCCCCGCGACGTTGTTCGCGAGCACCATCGAGCGGCCCTTGGTCTCACCGCCGACGACCCGTCGGGCGTTGCTGCGCAGGCACGTGAACGCGTCGCCGCTGAAGTCGACGACGTCGAGGGGGCCCGCGATGGTGTCGAGCTCGAGGCGGTCGCCCTGGTCGTTGAGGGTGAAGCCGGGGCAGGTGGCGTTGATGAGCTGCGTGTCGACGAAGTCACCCTGGGAGGGGTTGCCGAAGGCGATGATGTAGAACGCGCCTGGCTCGATGGTGGGGACGTTCTGGACGAAGCACCCCGGGTTCGGCCCGTCGAAGGCCGCGACCGCGCCGCTGGAGTTCGACAGCGTCAGGTTCAGCAGCGAGAGATCGATCGGCGTCTCGGACGCGTTGTAGAGCTCGAACCACTGCTCGGCGCCGTTGCCGAAGAGCGACGGCAGGTGGATCTCGGTGACGTAGACGCCGCCGGCCTCGATCTGGCACTGGGCGGTGCAGCCCTCGCCCGGCGGGTCGCAGCTCTCGCCGACCTCGATGTGGCCGTTGCCGCACACCTTGCAGTCGGGATCGTTCGGGTCGGAGAGCCCGTCGCAGTCGTTGTCGACGCCGACGCCGTTGGCGTAGCACAGCTCGGTGCCGGCGTTGCCCAGCGGGGTGTCGTCGAGGGGGCGGGTCGTCGCGTCGCGATCGTCGCAGTCCGCCTGGTCGGGCATCGGGCACGAGGAGAGGTCGGAGATGTCGTAGTCGGCGTCGCCGAACTGATCGCCGTCGATGTCGATGCAGTGGTCGCAGCTGGCGCTCGCGGCCTCGTAGCCGTTGAAGGGGGCGCCGCCGTCCCAGTCGACGTCGACGTCGGAGCGCACGAGCAGCTCGTCGAGGAACAGGCCGCGGGTCCCGTTGTTGCCCGCGACGGACTCGAAGAACACCACGATGTCATGGGTGCCCTGGGGGATCGGGATGATCGCGCGGTCCCAGGTGCCGTCGTTGTAGGTGGCGTTGTTGAGCGCCAGGATGTCCGCGGTGCGGTTGGTGTTCGGGTGGGGCGAGCTGAGGCTCGACTGCCACTTGACCTTGCTCGGGTCGCCGAGGGTCCCGCAGCTCGAGGGGAGGCCCTGCCCATCCGCCGGCACGTCGAAGCAGACGCCGAAGATCATGCCCGCGGCGGCGTTCATGGAGTAGACGAGCTCGACCGCCGGATCCGGCAGCGACGAGCCGACGACGACCTGCCGCTTGACGAGCCAGCCGCGCACCACGCCGGTCGGGCTCTTGGCCGCGATGGTCGTGCTCGCGGTCGTCCAGCCGCGTCCGCCGTTGAGGCTGCCGACCTCGAAGAGCGCGAACGGGGTGGTCCCGTCGCGACCGTAGGGGACGAAGCCCCCGGCCCCGACGGTGTCGTCGCCGGACTCGAAGTCGTAGCCCGTGTAGCAGGGGTCGCAGGCCGGGTCCCCGGCGCAGGTGACGTCGCCGCAGTCGGCGATGTTGTCGCCGTTGTCATCGACGCCGTTGGCGCAGTCCTCGGAGCCGCAGCTGCTGTCGGCGCCGTCGGTGAAGCCGTCGCAGTTGTTGTCCTTGCCGTCGTTGCAGACGGTCTCGCTCGGCTCGCCCGGGTTGACGGTCGCGGCGGTGTCGTCGCAGTCGACGCAGGCCGGGTCGGTCGTCCCGGCGCTGCACAGCGCGACCGGCGTGGCGCTGCAGGTGCGGACGTCGGGGCTCTCGATGGCGCCCCAGCCGTCGCCGTCGCCGTCCCAGCAGGTGTCGCAGGCGCGGCCCTGGGGATCGGTGCCCTCGTAGGCGCCGTCGCTGTCGACGTCGCTGCCGAGCGAGATGCGGTCGATCCGCAGCACGACCTCCGAGGTCGTGGTCTGGTTGGGCTCGAAGGTGTCGACGAGCAGCGTCAGCTTGAGGTTCGGGCGGTTCAGGTAGGGCTTGAGGTCGACGGTCGCCGTGACCCAGCCGCCGATCGCCGGGAAGAGCGGGGCCTTCGACGTGTCGTGGAGGATGAACACGTCCTGGAGGAGGTTGATCTGGCAGTTGTTGACGTCGACGCAGACCGCGAAGACGTCCTTGCCGATGACCCCGGTCGGCGGGATCGGCGTGACGTAGTTGCCGTTGCGGAAGACCTCCATCCGGAACCGGACGGTGAGGGTCGGGTTCGGGCCGCGGACCAGCGCCGCGCCGAAGGTCGGCAGGGTGAGGTCGAGGCGCGCGAGCTTGCGGGTCGTGTCGGTGGTGCCGGCGGTGGACCACTCGCCCGGGGTGATGACGCCCGGCGCCTTGAACACGGTCGCGTTGGTGGTGGGGTCGAGGGACCAGGCGCCGCCGGTGTCGAAGGACCACGCCATCTCGCACGGGCTCGTGCAGAAGGGGTCGCTCGTGCAGTTCGGGTCCGCGCAGTCGACGAGGCCGTCGCCGCTCAGGGGGTTGCCGATGCTGGAGCCGTCCTCCTTGAAGTTGCCGCAGTCCTCGCGACACCACGGGTCGGCGGCGTCGATGAGCCCGTTGCAGTTGTTGTCGATGGTGTCGACGCAGGCCGGGGAGCCGCCGAACGCGCCCTCGTCGATGTCGGGCTTGATCTGGGGGTTGGTGTCGTCGCAGTCGAGGGTCGATCCGCCCGCGCAGCCGGTCGGCCGATCCGCGCTGGTGGCGTTGCCGTAGAGGTCGCCGTCGACGTCGGTGCAGAGGTCGGCGCAGGTGCCCGGCCCGAAGGCCTTGTGCTCGAAGGCGCCGTCGCCGTCAGCGTCGCTGCGGATGGTGACGTTGGTGACCATGAGCCCCTTGCGGCCCGCGGTGGAGGACGTCGCGGCGAGCTGCAGGGTCAGCACGCGGTTGGTCTGAATCGCCTGGGCCTGGGTCCCGGACAGCTCGACCACCAGGTGGCCCGCGCCGGTCGGGACGCACTCGGTCGCCGCCGCCGCGACGCCGGTGATGTCGGGCTTGGTGCTGAGGTAGACCTTGAGGCAGTCCTGGGTCGCCGTGGCGTCGAGCTGGTAGTCGACGAGCAGCTGCGGGCGCTGCGCGTTGGCCTTGCTCGGGATGGAGATCGAGCGCCACATCGACGCCACCACCGGCGCCGCCGGCAGCTGGGTGCCGAGGCCGGTCTCCCAGCCCGTGGCGTTGCCGAAGTTGGTCGAGACGCCGTAGGCGAACCCGCCGCCCGGGGAGCGCCAGGCGTAGTCTGACTCGTTGAAGTCGAACAGCGTGCCGCAGTCCTTGGTGCAGGCGGTGTCGCGGAGGAAGTCGCAGGTCCAGCCGGCCTGCACCTGGCAGGTGTTGCAGCCGTCGAAGGTGCCGGTGCCGGTGAAGTCGCACTCCTCGGAGGGGCGGACGCCGCCGGGGACGACCGATACGTCGACGTAGCCGTCGCCGCAGTAGGCCGCGATGCAGGTCCCCAGCGGGCCGCTCGGGCACTTGTCGTTGATGTCGTCGTTCTTGTCGTCGCAGGTCTCGGCGAGGACGAGGTGGCTGACGCCGTCGTCGTAGGTGCCGCTGTCGGTGATGCCGTCGTTGCAGGTCGGGAGGTGGCAGCGCAGCGCCGCGTCCGAGGAGCCCGAGCGGCACTTGGCCGAGGTGTCGGCGTTGAGCGCGCCGTCATCGCAGGCCTCCGGCCCGTTGATGGCGTCGTCGCCGCAGAACTGGAGGGCGATCGCCTGGGTGAAGTCGTTGTCCGACGGGTCGGCCTCGGGACGGTCGCCGTCGACGGAGGCCACGAAGTCGTTCGAGGTCGCGAGCCCCGCGCCGGTGTAGTCCGGGTCGAGGGTGAAGGTCAGCGCGCGCGTGAGGGTCTCGCCGTTGCCTATCGAGGTGATGGCGCAGGTGACCGTGCCGGCGGCGAGGGTGCAGCCCGCGGGCGCGCCGACGCTCACGAAGGTGAAGTCCGGCGGGACGGGGACGGTGAGGGCCACGTTGCTGTCGCTGACCGGGCCGGCGTCGTGGATGGAGAAGGTGATCGTGACGTCGTTGCCGGCGTAGACGGGCGCGCCAGCGACGTTCGAGACGCTGAGCTCCAGGTCGGTGATGCGATCGCACACCGAGCCGCCGAGGCCGTTGGGGAAGCAGTCCCAGCCCGGGGACTCGTCGCAGGTCGCGTCGCAACCGTCGGTGAACGTGCCGGTGTCGCAGACCTCGCCCGGATCGACGACGCCGTCGCCGCAGCCCTGACCACAGACGCCGCCGTTGCACGTCGTGGCGAGGGTGTTGGAGAGCCCGTCGTCGCAGGTCAGGCCGTCGGCCATAGAGGTCACGGCGCAGGTGCCGCCGGGCAGGCAGGCCCAGACGTTGCAGGTGGGGGGCGCGACGTCGATGTGCGCGTCGAGCAGGTGCGCCACGTGGCTGCCCGGCCCGTTGTTGTTGGTGAAGACGATGTGGTTGGCGCTGTGCGCGCCGGCGTAGGTGCCGGTGATGAACCCGCTGCCGCCGCGGGTGAGGTTCTCGTAGCGGCACGAGATCGTCAGGCCGTCGTCGCGCATCTCGAGGATGAAGGTGTCGTCGGCCTGCCACGGGACGGTGGTGGTCACCGGGGTCGCGCCGGGCCAGGTCAGGAAGATGGAGCCGCCCTCGGCCACGCAGGCCACCGAGTCGCTGGGGACGCCGAAGGGGCCGTCCTGATCGGCGGTCGCCCGGGTGTGGATGCGGGCCTGGTCGGCGGCCGCGATCTGCCAGGTCGAGGTGATCTCGAGGGTGCCGAGCGCCGCCGCGTCGAGCTCGGCGACGGTGATGAGGAAGCCGCGGTTCTCGATCTCGACGTCGCCGCTGCGCAGGGTGACGCTGCCGTTGAGGCCGTCGGTGGCGTCGCCCGGGTCGAAGGCTGGGTCCGCGATGACGCCCCACAGGGGGCCGGGGACGGTCGCGCCGTCGAAGGAGTCGTCCGCGTAGAGGCCGCAGGCCGCCCCGCACTCGGTCGTGCAGGCCGACGGCTCGGCGGTGTTGCAGTTGGCCCCAGGCTCGACGGCGCAGGTCGCGCTGCAGCCGTCGCCGGCGAGCTGAGCGCCGTCGTCGCAGGCCTCGGCGCCGCCCGTCAGGCACACCTTGCCATCGCCGCACTCGGGCTCGCCGCCGCCGATGCAGACGGCGGCGGCGCACACGTCGTGGCCGGTGCAGCTGTCGAGGTCGTCACACGACACGACCGGCACGTAGTGCTGGCCGACCAGGCCGCCGGCGTCGTAGCGGATGATGAACAGCGCCCCGGACGGGCCGAAGTCGCTGCGCCGCGGGGGCTCGGTGAGCGTCCAGTGGTCGATGTAGTCTCCGACGTGGGTGAAGCGCTGAAAGCGCGCCGGGATGCCCTCGGTCACGTAGACCCGGCCGGCGTCGTCGACGGCGACGCTCTTGGCGTCGCTGAGCGCGCCGGCGGCGCCGCCGCTGCCGTTCCAGCTGCGGATGGCGGTCCCGCTCGGGCCGTAGACGTAGACGGTGTTGGACGCGAGGACGAAGATGTTGCCCTCGCGATCGGTGGTCATCGCGGTGGCGAGCCCGGTCCAGCCGCCGCTGAAGCTGCCGAGCATGACCGTGGCGTTCGGCGCCCAGCGCTGCACGGTCGTCCCCGTGACCACGAGGACGTCGCCGCCGGGCGCGATCTCGATGTCCTGGCCGCCGCCGCCGAAGGGCTGGATGACCGAGCCCGCCGGGTCGTAGTAAGCGCCGGAGCTCGAGGTGATGGCGTAGAGGTAGCCGCTCGGGGTGGCGGCGATGCCGGTCGGGGCGGCCGGCAGCGTCGCCAGCGCGCCGACGTAGACGCCGTTGACGTCGTACTTCTCGATGAGGCGGTCGGCGCCGTCGGCGAGGTAGACGCCGGTGGCGAAGGTCGCGATGTCGCGCGGGTCGGCGACGTGGGCGACGACGGAGTAGGAGCCGGTCAGGGTCACGTTCGGGGTGATGGTCGGCGCCTCGCACAGGCCCGTGCCGGGGTTGCAGGCGTCGGCGGTGCAGTCGTTGCCGTCGTCGCAGGGGGTGACCGGCCCGGCGACGCAGAGGCCGCTCGAGCAGGTGTCGCCCACGGTGCAGAGGTCGCCGTCCTCGCAGTTCACGACCGGGTCGTCGGCGACGGCGACGTGCGCGCAGGCGCCGGTCGCGGGGTCGCAGGCGTCGACGGTGCAGTCGTTCATGTCGTTGCAGTCGAGGTTGAGCGGCGCGGCGCCGACGCACGCCCCGGCGGCGCAGAAGGAGGCCTGGGTGCAGAGGTCGCTGTCGTCGCAGCCGACGACGACCGTGCGGCGCACGACGCGGTGGTTGTTGGTGTCGGCGACGTAGACCGCGACGCCGTCGGGCGCGAGACCGAAGCCCTGCGGGAACTGAAGCTGGTCGTTGCCCGAGCCGACGGTCCCGAACTTGGTCAGGAAGACGCCGCCGGAGGTAAAGACCTGGATCCGGTTGTTGGTGTTGTCGAGCACGACGACGAGTCCGTCGGGGCGCACCGCGACGTCGAGCGGGTTCTGGAGCTCCCCGTCGCTCGTCCCGACGCCGCCCCAGCTCGTGACCGCGGCGCCGGAGGCGTCGAAGACCCGGACCATGTGGTCGGTGGCCGTCGTGACGTAGATGTTGCCCGTGCCGTCGACGGCGACGCCCGTCGGGCCCGCGAGGCCGGTCACCAGGGTGCCCACGAGGCTCCCGGTGTTGTCGAACTTGATGATGCTGTCGCTGTCCTGGTCGGACACGTAGATGTTGCCGGAGCCGTCGGTGGCCACCGCGTTCGGGTGGCCCAGGGTGCCGACGCCGATCGCGCCGCCGGCGACGCTGCCGCTCGCGTCGAAGGACTGGATGCTCCCGTTGCCGAAGTCTGCGACGTAGATCCCGCCGGAGGGGTTTATCGCCACGCTGTACGGCGTCATGGTCATGCCAGCGCCGATCGTGCGGACGTACGCGCCGGTCTCGTCGAACTCCTGGACGCGGGCGTTGTTGCGGTCGGCGACGAAGACGTGCCCCGCCCCGTCGACGGCCGCGTCGTAGGGGGTGTCGAGCTGGTCGTCGCCCATGCCTTGGACGCCGGTCCCGAGGGTCAGCTCGTAGGCACCCGCGTCAGGCCCCGCGACCTCCTCGCAGGCGCCGGTCGAGCCGTTGCAGCTGCGCGTGGCGCAGGTGTCGGTGACGCAGTTGCCGGTCACCGGGGTCACGTCGCAGTAGACGTCGCAGTCCGCGCCGTACTGGTCCGCCGAGCACACGCACCCGCCGCCCTCGGGGGGGCAGTCCCAGTTCGTGTTCACCGCGGTGCAGGTGTTGTTGCAGCCGTGGGTGTCGTCGGAGTCGCCGTCGTCGCAGACCTCGGTGCCCTGGGTGGCGCCGTCGCCGCAGTCCTGGACGGCGACGGCGTAGTCCTCCACCTCGCCGTCGGCGGCGGCCCCGAGCGGCCCGAGGCCGCCGGCGGTGGACACGCGGAAGCGGGCGAAGACGTCGCCGCCGGTGACGCTGAGCGGCACCGTGAAGGACAGGAGGTTGGCGCCGGAGACGACGGCCTGCGGGTTGGCGAAGACGCGCTCGGTCCCGGTGTCGAAGGTCCCGTCGCGGTTCCAGTCGATCCAGGCGTCGAGCTGCGCGTTGGAGGCGCCGCCGACGGTCACGGTCACGTCGACGAGCTGGCCCGGGGCGAGGATGTCCTCGAAGACGACGCCGTCCTCGTCGGCCAGGTTGTCGAGATCATCGCCGCTGGCGTCGCTCTCGGCGTTGATGCCGTCGTACTCGGCGTCGACGAGGGCCCCGAGGAACGGGCCGCCGACGGTGTGGCGGGGGCCGTCGTCGGCGAGCAGGGTCTTGTAGGGGGTTGGCGCGTCGCCGAAGTCGAGGGTCGCCGGCGGCAGCGTCGGCGAGACCGACGCCGTCGCGCTGTCGTTGGCGCCGTTGGGGTCGGAGGGCGTCGACCCGGTGAGGGTCGCGACCAGGTCGAGGGTCGAGCCCGCCGTGCCGCTGTTGACCGTCGCGTCGATCGTCAGGGTCGCCTGACCGGTCGTGGCGAGGGTGCCGACGCTCCATTCGCCGGTCAGCTCGTCGTAGGTCCCCTGGCTCGGCGTCTTGTCGGCGTAGGTCAGGCCGGTCGGGAGCAGCGCGCTGAGCGTGACGCCGGTGGCGGCGTTGACCATGTCGGGGTTGGTCACGGTGATGGTGAAGGTGACCGCGGCGCCCACGGCCGGGGTCTCGTCGTCCACGGTGTTCGCGACCGCGAGATCGATCGGGGGGACGAAGGACTGGAAGGTGTTGAAGTCGCCGCTGGCGAGGGTGAACGGGTTCGCGCCGATGTTGAGCGCGCCGTCGGCGGCGCCGTCACCGTTGACGACCCCGTGGAACTCGTTGGATCGATAAGCCGAATAGGCGTTGAGGAGGGTCGCGACGTAGCGGAACTGCTGGCCCGGGGCGAGGCCGAGATCGGCCAGGGAGAAGCCGGAGTACTCGCGCTGGCAGTCGGTGACGTCGTTGGTCTCTGGCGCGCGGGCGATCTCCTTGACGAAGTCGAGACTGTCGGGATCGGCGACCGTGGAGGTCTGCCAGAGGCCGGCGTAGGACCCGTTGATCGCGATCGCGTAGTCGGCGGTGAAGCCGGGCGCGAAGGTGAGGTCGCTCTGATTGCCCGGCGCGCCGGTCATCGAGACGCCCGCGATGGCCGCCCGGTGCTTCTCCGCGGTGCGGTCCCCCGGGGCGATGGCGGCGGTGCCGGCGATGCCCGCCCCGCCGGCGTCGATGTAGATGACGATGACGTGGAAGTCGTCGGCGCCGTTGTCGTTGATCGCGCAGCTGCCCGGGGCTTCCTTGAGCCCGAGGAACAGGTTGCCGGTGACGTCCGAGTCGACGTGGAGCTCGATCGCGGCGCCCACGACACCGCCGAAGCCGCTGCCGACCCCCACGCTGAAGCCGGCGTACTCCGACGCCCCGACGGCGCCGTCAGGGGTCGCGCCGGTCGACGTCGTGTCGGTGATCGTGGTGGGACCGGCCGCGAGGGCTGCCGGCGAGAAGGCCAGTGCAGCAAGCGCCATGGTCAGAGCGATGCAGCGTGCGATGCGCATGCGTTGTCCTGTGCGATGGCCAGGTGTCTGCAACCTCTCGCAGGAGTACGTCCGAGACCTCCATACTCCCCCCGAGCGACCGCAATCTCCCTGGCTCTGTGACCTCGCCAGCAAAGCTAGACGAACGCTTGCGTCGACGCAAGCGGCCCCAGGCCCCGCCGTGGCGCGGGTTCGGGGCCGTGCGGGGCCGTCCGTGGGCCGCTGAGCGGCCTTTGTGCGGCGCGGGATGGCGGCGCCGGCTATCCCGGGCGGGGGCGACGCCGACGACGCAACGCGGAGGCTCGGCGGGCGGATGAGCGGGCGCCCGTGTGCAGTGCACAACGGCGCCGCGATCGGAGCGGCCGCGATTCGCCGCCCGCGGGGTCAGTCACGGCGCGGGCCAGTCACAGCGGAGGTCAGTCATAGAGGAGGTAGCGCTGGCGCGTAGCGGCGAAGGCGGCGAGGTCATCGGCCCAGCTCGCCTCGAGCTCCGCCGGGGTGCGGCCGGCCCGGACCGCCGTCAGGACGTCGTCGCGCCCCCAGATGCGCGCGACGTACGCGGGGCTGCGGTAGGTGACGACCTTCGGGTGGAGGCGCTCGACGGTCGTCATCAGCGTCAGCGCGGTCCGGAGCGGGCGGAAGGCGTGCGGGTTGGTGACGATGAGGTGCACGCCGCCGAGCACCTGCTTGGCGAAGCGGTGATAGTACGGGCGCCAGGTCGCGGGGCGAAACACCACCCCGGGGAGGTCCGCGGCGGCGAGCTCGCGGGCGAGCGTCTGCGGTCGCGTAAAGCTCGCTCCGGTGAGCTCGAAGGGCTGGGTGGTCCCGACCCCCTCGTTCACGTTGGTGGTGACGCCGGCGAACATCCCGGTCGCGACGTAGAGGTGGGCGCTCGCGGCGTGGGGGATGCCGGGTGAGGTCGGGACCCAGGCGAGGCCGGTGTCCTCCCAGACCATGTCGCGGCGCCAGCCGGTCATCGGGACGACGCGCAGGTCGCAGCCGAGATCGAGCTCGCCGTTGTAGAGGCGGGCGAGCTCGCCGAAGGTCAGGCCGTGGGTGACCGGGACGGGGCCCCAGCCGAGGAAGCTCTTGCGCTTCGCGTCGCGGATCGGGCCCTCGAACAGGCGCCCGCCGAGGGGGTTGGGGCGGTCGAGGACGACGAGCGGGATCTTGGCGGCCGCCGCGGCGGTCATGGCTTCGCCGAGGGTGCTGGCGTAGGTGTAGGTGCGCGAGCCGACGTCCTGAAGATCGAAGACGAGGACGTCGAGCCGGGACAGCGACGCGGCGGTCGGCCGCCGGCGCTGGCCGAAGAGCGCCTGGACCGGGACGCCGGTGGCGGGGTCGACGCTGTCGGCGAGCTGCTCCCCGGCGGCCATGGCGCCGCGCAGCCCGTGCTCGGGGGCGTAGAGCTGGACCAGGTCGACCCGGGGGTCGGCGGCGAGGCGGTCGGCGGTGGCGACGAGCTGGGCGTCGACGCCGGCGGCGTGGGTGACGAGCCCGACGCGCTTGCCCGCGACGAGGTCCGCGCGCTCGGCGAGCAGCACGTCGACACCGAGCCGGACCGCTGGTTGGGGCGGGGCCGCGGCGGCCGCGCGGGGCCCCGCCAGGAGGGCGAGCGCGAGCAGCGTGAGCGCGTGGCGCGGGATGGCGTCGGCGGGCGGCATGGTCCATGCTCCAACGGTCATGACCAAGAAGACCTTCCGCATCCTGAGTGAAGAGACCGTCCAGGTCACCCCCGACAGCGGGGTCGATCCGGACGAAGAGAACCCTTACTGGACCGCCTGGGAGGAGGTTGCACCGCACCCGGATCCCGCCAAGGGCTGCGTCCGGCGCGGGCTCTGCTGCAAGTCGAGCCCGGGGTGGTTCGGCCCGGGCGAGATCGAGGGGGCCGCGGCGCTGCTCGGGATCAGCCCCGACGAGCTGGTGCGGCGCTACCTCGTCATCGACGAGGCCGAGGTCGATGGCGAGCGGGTCTTCGTGTTCGCGCCGGTGAAGCTGGCCCTCGACGGCAAGCCCGCGATCGCGCCCGCGAGCCGGGCGGACGCGCTCTATCGGGCGCTGCGCGGCACCTGCATCTTCTTCGACGGCCAGGGCTGCGGCGTCTACGGCGCCCGCCCGATCGAGTGCGCGCGCTACATCTGCACCAACAAGCCCGCCGACAACCTGGACCACGACGCCATCGCGCGCCTCTGGAAGGCCGCCGCCGACGAGGGCGGCGACCTGGAGTCGAGTCGCACGTGAAGGTCGCGCTCTTCGTCACCTGCCTCACCGATCAGTTCGCGCCGCGCGCCGCCGAGGCGACGGTGCGGCTGCTCGAGCACCTCGGCTGCGAGGTCGCCTTCCCGCGCGGCCAGACCTGCTGCGGGCAGCCGCTCTACAACGGCGGCTACCATGACGAGGCCCGCGCCCTCGCGCGCCGCATGACCAAGGTCTTTCGCGGCTACGATCACGTCGTGACCCCGAGCGGCTCGTGCGCCGCGACCGTGCGCCATCGCTACCCCGAGCTCCTCGGCGACGGCGGCGCCGCCTTCGCCTCGCGCACCTGGGAGCTCGGCGCCTTCGTCACCGAGGTCCTCGGCGTCGACCCCGCGACCCTGGGCGCCACCTGGGAGGGGCGGGTCGCCGTCCACGGCTCCTGCCACTACCGCGATCTCCCGCAGGGGGACACCACGCTCCAGCTCCTCAGCGGGGTCGCGGGGCTCGACGCCGTCCCCCTGGGCCCCCCGGGCCAGTGCTGCGGCTTCGGCGGGACCTTCGCCGTCAAGTACCCGGGCGTCTCCGGTGCGCTGCTCGCGGACAAGCTCGCGGCGCTGCGCGCGATCGAGGCGAGCGCCGTGGTGTGCAACGACGCCGGCTGCACCCTTCAGCTCGCCGGCGGCTGCCACCGCGCCGGCATCGACATGCCCTTCCTCCACGCCGCGGAGGTCCTCGCCGAGGGGCTCGGGCTGATGCCTCGCCGCCCCCGGGTGGTGACGTGAGCGGCGACCGCCCCGGCGACCTGCTGTTCCCGCCGCTCCCCTTCAGGATCGGCGAGCGCGCCGCGCAGGCGCTGGCTGATGAGCAGCTCCAGCGCTTCGTCAACAGCGCCACCCGGCTCAAGGACGCCACCCGCGTGCGGGTCCGCGACGCCACCTTTGGCCCCGACGCGGCCGCGCTGCGCGCCTACGCCGGGCGCATCAAGCAGCACACCCTGGCCCAACTCGACGTCTACCTCGAGCGCTTCGTCGCCGCGGCCACCGCCCGGGGCACCCGCGTCCACTGCGCCGCGGACGCCGAGGAGGCGCGGGCCATCTGCCTCGACATCGCCGCTCGGGCCGGGGCGCGCCGCTGCGTCAAGGCCAAGAGCATGGTCAGCGAGGAGATCCGCCTGCTCGACGCCCTCGAGCGCGCCGGGATCGCGACCGTCGAGACCGATCTCGGCGAGTACATCCTGCAGCTCGACCACGACGCGCCGAGCCACATCGTGACGCCGATGATCCACAAGGATCGCGCCGCGGTCGGGCGCGCCTTCGAGCGGGAGCTCGGCGCCGCGTACACCGAGGACCCCGACGCGCTCACCGCGATCGCGCGCGACGAGCTGCGCGGCGCCTTTCGCCGCGCGGATCTGGCCATCACCGGCGGCAACTTCCTCGTCGCCGCCGACGGCGCCGTCGTCATCTGCACCAACGAGGGCAACGGTCGCATGTGCGCGACCTGGCCCCGGGTGCGGATCGCCGTGGTCGGCATCGAGAAGCTCGTCCCGGATCACGCGTCGCTCGCGGTGATGCTCGATCTCCTCGCCCGCACCAGCACCGGCCAGCCGCTGACCGTCTACACGTCGATCACGAGCGGCCCGCGCCGCGCGGACGAGGCGGACGGCCCCGAGGAGCTCCACGTCGTGCTCCTCGACAACGGCCGCAGCGACGTCCTCGCCGACCCCGAGCTGCGCGACGCCCTGCGCTGCATCCGCTGCGGCGCGTGCCTCAACGCCTGCCCGGTCTATCGCAAGATCGGCGGCCACGCCTACGGGGCCGTCTATCCCGGGCCGATCGGGGCGGTCCTGACCCCCGCGCTGCGCGGGATCGCGAACTACCCGGACCTCCCCCACGCCACATCATTGTGCGGTGCATGTCACGCCGCGTGTCCGGTCGATATCGATCTCCCGCGGATGCTTGTCGCGTTGCGAAAGCGCCAGGTCGACGGCCGCCGGATCAGCTGGCGGGAGCGGCTCCTGCACCGGATCTGGGCGTGGGGGATGCGCGGCGCGTGGCGCTATCGGCTCGGCGCGTGGCTCTTGCGCCGGGTCCTGCGGCGGCGCGCCGACGCGCGCGGCTTCGTCGCCCGACTGCCCGGCCCCGGGCGCGGGTGGACCGCGGTCCGGAGCCTGC